>NZ_JBEZXE010000010.1:0-193286 GCF_040637885.1 Kitasatospora sp. NPDC028055
CACCTCCACCCCTCCGTCCTCGACCTCGCCTACCGCACCGCCGGCCCCAGCCGGGTCGCCCTGATCACCGACGCCATGGGCGCCGCCGGCATGGGAGACGGCCTCTACCCCCTCGGCCCCCTCCAGGTCCGCGTCGAGAACGGCGTCGCGATGCTCCCCGACGGCAGCTCCATCGCCGGGTCGACGCTCACCCTCGACCGGGTGCTCCGCCGGGCGCTGCTGGTGCACGGGTTGACCCTGCCGCAGGCGGTCGAGTCGCTCAGCGCCACCCCGGCCCGCCTGCTCGGCCTCGCCGACTCGGTCGGCTCGCTGGAGACCGGCAAGCTCGCCGACCTGGTCGTGCTCGACTCCGACACGTACGACCTGGTCGCCGTGATGCGCCGCGGCCGCTGGGCCGTCGGCGGCGACCGCTTCCCCACCGTCAGGTCGGCCTGAGCCGAGGGGCCCGGGCCGGACGCGGGGCTACCGCCAGTCGAGGAGCAGCCAGCCTCGGTGCGGCAGGGGCTCGGCGACCTCGACGGTGCCGGCGGTCGCGGTGGTCCCGACGGCCGCGGTCGTCGCGACGGTCGTGGTCGTCACGGTCGTCGCGACCTGCTCGGGCTCGGCCAGCGGCCGGAGCAGGGCGCCCTCGGCGTGGACCGCCCCGCCGGGCAGGTGCACCCGGGGGTGGGCCGGGTCGGCGCTGCCGTTGGCGACGGCGAGCCGCCAGCCGTGCTCGGTGCGGGTCAGCTGCGGGATCAGGTGGGGCCCGCCGGTGACCAGCGGCAGGGTCGGGGCGTCGCCCTCCAGGTAGCGGACGGCAGCGTGCAGCAGGCGCTGCCCGTCGTCGTCGTGGGGCAGCAGCTCGACGGCGGTGGCGGCCGTCACCGCGACCCGGCCGCCGAGCTCGTTGGTGTAGACGCACCGGCCGGCGCCCCAGAACCGGTGGTCGGGGGTGAGGATCTCGGTCCAGGTCTCGGCCCCCGCCGCCGGCCGGAGCCGGGCCAGGGCGGGCTGGACGTTGACGCTCAGGTAGGCACCCGCGCCCTCCCCGGTCAGCACCCGTTCCAGCGCGTACGGGCCGGGGCCGCCCGTGGCTCCGCGCTCGACCACCTCCTCGACGGTCACCCCGAGCAGCTCGCCGAATCCGCGCGCCCGCAGGATGTGGGCGGCGGTGCCGTCGAGCAGCAGGCCGTCGGCGAGCATCCGCCGGAGCTCGGCGTCCCCGTAGGCCCAGGCGAGCTGCCCGAACAGCACCCGGACCGGGCCGTCCTCGGCGGTGACCGGGACGCCGTAGCGGAGCAGGTGGTCCGCGGCCGGGCCGGGGTCGACCGCCAGTTCGGCGAGGTCGCCGCCCCGGCGGGTGCGGACGTGCGCTGCGGCGTCCTGGCGGACCGGCAGCGTCACGCCGTGGGTGTGCGCCACCGGCCCGGCGAGCAGGTCCAGCGCGGGCCGGGACCGGCGCAGCAGCTCGGCGACCTGGGGGAAGCGCCTGGCCGCGCCGGACTGCATCGGGTGGAGGTTGAGGAACAGCGCGTCGGAGCCCGCGAGTTGGGCGGCCACCAGCTCCGACCAGGTCTGGGTGTCGGACTTGGACCACGCGGTGTGCGGCCAGTTCTCGACCTCCGGCGCGCTGCGCACGTAGCGCGGCCGCAGGGCCCGCTGGACCTCCAGCATCCAGACCGAGAAGCTGAGTTCGCGGCCCGGCGCGTCCGAGTAGCGGGCGAAGTGCGGCCGGTGCCAGGCCTGCCCGTCGATGGCGAGCGCGTCGAACAGGGCCGGCCAGTCGCGGCCCTCGACCGAGTGGACGCCGGGCTCGGAGCTCATCAGGCCGAGCCGCGAGCGCCCGTCGGAGGCCTTGGCGACCGCCGCCGCCACCTCGGTGGCGACCTCCAACTGGACGGTGCGCCAGACCTGTTGGAGCAGGGCGCGCCACGGGTGCGGCGGGCCGGGGGCGGTCACGGCGGTGACCACCCGCTCCCGGTCGACCGGCTCCCCCACCAGCTCGGCGAGGCGCTCCAGCATCAGCGGTTCGAAGCCGCCGCCCCAGGGCAGCGGAGCGTGGTTGTGGTAGCGGAAGTCGTCCTCCAACCACAGGACGCGGAAGTCGAGTTCGGCGAAGCGGGCGTAGTGGGCGGTGATCCAGGCGCGGAACCTCGGGCAGGCCGGGGAGGCCTGGGCGGTGGCCACGGTGCCGTCCGGGCCGACCATCGGGGCGAAGCCGAGCCGGTCGGCCCGGCCGCGGTCGGCGTGGCCGACGGTGACCCAGGGGTTGAGGCTGACGTCGAGCCCGGCTGCGCGCAGGACCGCCGCGGCCGTCGCGGCGGTGTCGTACAGCCGGTCCTCGACCGCGCCCGCCGGGTGGCCGGGGTACAGCTCCTCGGCCGCGAGCAGCAGGACGACCTCCTCGACACCCGACTCCCGGCAGAAGGAGACGAGTTCGGCGGCGCGCTCGGCGGCGTCCGGGGTGGGGTGGAGCTGGAACCGCAGCTGGTACCGGGCGGGCACGCCGGGCCTCCTCATTTGACGCTCCCGGCGGTGAGGCCGGCGCGCCAGAAGCGTTGCAGGGACAGGAACAGGACGACCAGCGGGATCGCGGAGACCATGGCGGCGGTGACCACGATGTTGAGCGGCGGCGCGCCGGGGCCGAGCGCCCGCTGGGCCTGCCAGCCGACCACGCCGACGGTGACCGGCTGGAGGTGGTCGTCGGCCAGCATCAGCACGGGCAGCAGGTAGTTGGTCCAGATGGCGACGAACTGGAACAGGAAGACCGTGACCAGCGCCGGGGACATCACCCGCAGCCCGATGGTGGCGAAGATCCTGAACTCGCCCGCGCCGTCGATCCGTCCGGCCTCGATCAGCTCGTCCGGTACGGAGGCGGCGGCGTAGATCCTGGCCAGGTAGACGCCGAACGGGCTGACCGTGCTGGGCAGCAGCACCGCCCAGTAGGAGTTGACCAGGTGCAGCTCGGAGAACATCAGGTAGAGCGGCACGGCCAGCAGCGGCTGCGGCACCAGCACCGCCGCGAGCACCCCGTTGAAGGTCAACTCCCGGCCCCGGAAGCGGTACTTGGCCAGTGCGTAGCCGGCCATCGCGGAGATCAGGGTGGAGCCGGCCGCGCCGCCCACGGCGTAGACGGCGCTGTTGCCGAGCCACTGCCAGTAGATCCCGCCCTGGCGGGTGAACACGTCCCGCAGGTTGTCGGCGAGGGCGAAGTCGCCGAACCAGAAGCCGTTTCCGGCGAACAGTCCGCTGCTGGTCTTGGTCGAGGCGACCAGCAGCCACCAGACCGGGGCGAGGAAGTAGACCGAGGCGATCAGCAGCACCCCGAGGGTGAGCCAGCGGGAGGCCTGGTACCGGGCCGTACGGGCGGTGTTGGTGTGGGTGCGGGTGTGGGTGCGGGTGTGGGTGGTGGTGCTCACAGGGCCTCCCCGCGGCGCTGGACGAGCTTGAGGAAGCCGAAGGACAGCGCGAACGCCAGTACCGCGAGCACCACGGACTCGGTGGCGGCGAGGTTGAAGTCGTTGGCGTCCACGGCGTTGTAGGCGGCGTAGATGGGGGTGTAGCTGCTGCTCAGGTTGGGGGCGACGTTGTGCAGGATCGCGGGCTCGTTGTAGAGCTGGGCGGTGCCGATGATGGAGAACACCGTGGTCAGCACCAGGGCCGGGCGGATCATCGGGACCTTGATCCGCCAGGCGATGCCGAAGGCCGAGCAGCCGTCCATCCGGGCCGCCTCGCCCAGCTCGGCCGGGATGGCCTGGAGGGCGGAGTGGATGATCAGCATGTTGTAGCCGGTCCAGCCCCAGGTCAGCATGTTGCCGATGGTCGCGCCGAGCATGCCGTCCGAGGTCAGGCTCAGGTCCAGGCCCAGGTGGTGGGCGGCGGCGGTGATCGGGCTCAGGCCCGGCGCGACCAGGTAGGACCACATGATCGCGCCGACCACCCCGGGCAGGGCGTACGGCAGGAAGAAGGCCAGCCGGAAGAACCGCTTGAACATCGTCGACCCGGCGTCCAGCAGCAGGGCCAGCACCAGGGCCAGCAGCAGCATCACGGGCACCTGGACCACGCCGATCAGCAGCACCCGCAGCAGCGAGCCGCGGAAGGCCGGATCACCCAGCGCCGTCGCGTAGTTGCCGAGGCCGGCGAAGGCCTGGGTGGGGGCGGAGAGGCCGAGGCCGGAGCGGTGCATCCGGAACAGGCTCTGGTAGAGGGTGTAGCCGATCGGCGCCAGGTACAGCGCCGTGAACAGCAGCAGGAACGGGCCGAGGAACAGCGCGACGGTCCGGGCCCGGTGGCGGGCGGGGCGGGCCGGGCGGGCGGCGCGGTCCTGCGGTGCTGTCCGCCCGGCGAGGGCGGTGGTCATGGGGGGTCGTCCCTCCTTGGTCGGGCCGGGTGCCTGGTCAGCCGGCGACGGCGAGGCCCTGCTGCTTGAGGCCCGCCACCGTCCTGCTCTGCGCGTCGGCGAGCACGTTCGGCAGGGTGGTGCCGCCGGTGCCCGCCTTGCCGAGCCCGTCGCCGAGGTCGGTGGAGGTCTGGGTCATGGTCGGGCCCCACTGCCAGTCGGTGGTGATGTGGGCGGTCTCGGCCTTGAAGACGTCGTAGATGACCTGCCCGCCGTAGAAGGGGTCGGGCTGGGAGAGCGCGGGGTGGGCGAGTGCCGAGGTCGCGGCCGGGTAGATGCCGGTGACCTTGATCAGGTTGCCGACGCTGTCGGTGTCGGTGCTCATCCAGGTGGCGAACTCGGCGGCCTCCTTGGCGTGGGCGCAGCCCTTGAGGACGGCGGTGGCCGAGCCGCCGTCGTTGCCGTAGGCCGGGTTGGCGGCGTCCCACACCGGCATCGGGGCGACGGCCCACTGTCCGGCGCCGTCCTTGACGCTGCCGGCGATGATGGGGGCGTCCCAGACCGCGTTGACGTCGGAGAGGATCTTGCCGTTGGCCATGTCGCTGAACTGTGAGGCGTCGTTGCTGGGGTCGGTCTTGAGGAGTTTCCTGTCGAGCAGGTCCTGCCAGTAGGAGGCGACCTTGCGGTTGGCGTCGCTGTTCAGGCTGACCTGCCACTGGTCGTTGCCGGTGCCGAACCACTTGGCGCCGGCCTGCCAGGCGAGGCCGGCGTAGGTGTAGGGGTCGTTGCCGAAGTTGCCGAGGTAGACGGTGGGGTCGGCGGCGTGGACCTTGGCGGCGTCGGCCGCGTACTCCTCCCAGGTGGCCGGGGGCTTGTCGATGCCGTACTTGGCGAACTGGTCCTTGCGGTACATCAGGGCCATCGGTGCGGTGTCGACCGGGATGCCGTAGGTGTGGCCGTCGACGGTGACCTGCTTCCAGGTCCAGTCGGCGAACTTGCCCTTGGCGTCGGCGGTGTACTTGCCGACGTCGGTGAGGGCGCCGGCCGCGGCGAAGCTGGGCAGGGTCTCGTAGCCGACCTGGGCCAGGCAGGGGGCGTTGCCGGCCTTGGCGGCGGTGAGCATCTTGGTGTAGCCGCCCTTGGCGCCGGAGGCGGTCTTGCCGAAGCTGACCTGGATGTCCGGGTGGGTCTTGTTGAACTGGGCCACCGACTCCTCGTAACCCGGGGCCCAGCCCCAGAAGTCGAGCTTGACCGGGCCCGAGGCGGCGTCCGAACCGCCGCTGCCGCTGCCGCCGGAGGAACAGCCGGCCACGAGGACCGCGGCCGTCATGAGCGCGAGCGCGGAGGCGGTCGAAACGGGTCTTGTCTTCACGTGTGTCTCCTCGAACCGGGAGGGCGGGGCCCGAACCCTGGGGGCGAAACGGGAACCGGCCAATTCGTTCGGTTATTGTTTGAACCAACCCTGATAAAGTCAAGAGCTGCGTCGGCGCCCGCGTCGGCCGTGACGGTGGCAGCGGAGGAGGAGCGGTTCGTGAAGGCAGCACTTCAAGGCTCGGGCGTACGGAGTCTGGCGATGGCCGGGCCGGCCGTCGCCCGCGACCGCTCGTCGTCCCGCCGGGCCAACCTCGGCATGGTGCTGCGGCTGCTGCGCGACGAGGGCCCCCGCTCGCGCGCCCGCATCTCCGAGGACACCGGCCTGCCCAAGGCCACCGTCTCCAACCTCACCGCGGAACTGCTGGAGGGCCGGCTGATCCGCGAGGGCGAGGCCGAGCGGGACCGGGGCACCGTCGGCCGGCCCGGCCAGGCCGTGGAGATCGACGGCAGCGACGTGCACGGCATCGGCGCCGAGATCAACGTCGACTACGTCAGCCTGCTCGCCCTCAACCTCAAGGGCGAGGTCACCGCCGAGCAGCGGATCCCCTTCGACGTCCGGGCCGCCGGGCCCGACGCCACCCTGGACACCACCGCCCAGCTGGTCGCCCGGGGCATCGAGGCGCTGCACCGCGACGGCGGCCGGGTCGCCGGGGTCACCCTGGCCACGCCCGGCGCCACCGACATGGCCACCGGCACCGTCGGCTTCGCCTCCAACATCGGCTGGCGGGACGTGCCCGCCATCGCCGGCCTGCGCGAGCGGCTGGGCCCCGGCGCCCCCGAGATGCACCTGGAGAACGACGCGAAGCTCGGTGCGCTGGCCGAGTACGTGACCGCCTCCGCCGACAACGTCCGCGACCTGGTCTACGTCACCGGCCAGACCGGCGTCGGGGTGGGCATCATCGCCGGCGGGCAGCTGGTGCGCGGCGCGGGCGGGTACGCGGGCGAGGTCGGCCACCTCCAGCTGGTGCCCTCCGAGCAGCTGTGCGCCTGCGGCAGACGCGGCTGCTGGGAGACCACCGTCGGCCGCGGCGCCCTGCTGCGCTACGCCGCCGACCCCGGTGACCTGGTCTGGGACCCGATGGTGGACCTGGAGCGCCGGCTGGCCGAACTGCGCGACCGGGCGGGCGCCGGGGACCCCCGCACCCTGGCCGCGGTGCAGCGGATCGGCGACAACCTCGCCCCCGGCCTGGCGCTGCTCGCCGACGTCCTCAACCCCCGGCTGATCGTCCTCGGCGGGCACTTCGCCTTCCTCGGCGAGTACCTGCTGGACAGCGTGACCGCCCAGGTGCGCGAGCGGGTGATGGCCCCGGACGCCGGGGGCTGCAAGATCGTGCTGTCCACCACCGGGCTGACCGGGACCGCCCGGGGCGGGGCGCTGCTCGCCCTGGACGCCGTCTACCAGGACCCGACCAGCGCCATGACGCCCGCGCGGCGCTGACCGTACACGCCGATCTGCTGCACGGGGGTTGACATGACCCACAATAAGTTCGGATTCTGGCGGAACTAATCGCCAGTCGTGCCGCCTCCCCCACTTCGCGGGCGGCACGCCTCCGGAAGGATCCCCCGATGAGACGGACGACGTCCCGGCCGGCCCGGGCCTCGCTCGTGCCGGTCCTGGCCCTGGCGGCGGCAACCTGCCTCCCGCTCGCCGCCGCACCCCCCGCCTCCGCCGCTCCGCCCGCTGCCGCCACTGCCACCACCGGCACGGTCACCATCGGCGGTAAGTGCCTGGACGACGCCGGCGGCGGCACCGCCGACGGCAACCCCGTCCAGCTGCTCGGCTGCGACGGCTCGGCCCGCCAGCAGTGGACCCGCAACCCCGACGGCAGCGTCACCGCCTTCGGCAAGTGCCTGGACGTCACTGACGCCTCCAACGCCACCGGCGCACTGCTCCAGCTCTACAGCTGCACCTCCGGCCCCAACCAGCGGTTCGGCTGGCTCCCGGACGGCACCGTCTACTCCGCCAAGTCGGCCAAGTGCCTTGCCGTCCAGAGCAGTTCGGCCACGGACGGGGCCCGCGTCGGCCTCGCCCCGTGCGCGCCGTCCGCCACCGAGGTCTGGGGCGGCAGCGCGGCACCGCCCGCCTCGTACACCCTCTCGGCCGGGAAGCCCGTCCCCTTCGGCAACGCCGACGACACCCCCGCCTTCGGCTACACCGACACCGACGGGCAGTTCTACTACCAGTCCGCCCACTCGCTGTACGGCGCCAAGGACGGCCGCAGCTGGCAGTTCTACAGCGGCTCGAACTTCGACACCGCCACCCTCGCCCCGATCAGCACGGCGGTGAACCCCGCCGACCCCCGGGACAGCAACGGCGACACCACCTGGCGCTGCAACAACAGCCCGACCGGCCGCGGCGCCACCGCCGCCCCCGCCGGCTCCGGCTACGCCCAGCCCAACTACTGCGACCTGACCGGGGTCTGGGTCGACCCCGACACCGGCTGGTGGTACGGCCTGGTCCACAACGAGTTCACCCCGCAGCCGTTCGGCGACGGCCTGCACTACGACGCCATCGACGCCACCGTCTCCAAGGACCGGGGCCACACCTGGTCCATCACCGACCACGCGATCACCACCCCGTACAGCACCGTCCGCGGCGACACCACGACCTTCCCCAACTCCACCTACTCCTACGGCGACGGCGATCCGCGCCTGTTCACCGACTACCGCTCCGGCTACTTCTACGTGTTCTACATGTCCCGGGCCGTCGACAAGACCGGCGGCTGGGGCGGCTTCGAGGAGCACGTCGCCCGCGCGCCGATCTCCGGGAAGATGGCCGCCTCCTCCTGGACCAAGTGGCACGACGGCTCCTGGTCCACCCCGGGCGTCGGCGGCGCCGAGAGCGACCTCGTCCCCGCTCAGGGGGTCGGCACCGGCTACCTCGCCCCCGGCGACAGCTACTCCCCCGGCCGGACCGGCAGCATCCGCACCCAGATCGCCGCCGGCACCATGCCGGCCCCCTCGCAGCTCTCGGTGCTGAACATCGCCTGGAGCGCCTACCTGGGCAAGTACGTCGGCACCCCCGAGAACGAGGCCGGCTCCGACCAGCCCCAGCACTACTACGTCACCGACGACCTGGCCACCCAGCAGTGGACCGACATCGGCTCGGTCGGCGGGCCGCAGAGCTCCTGGTACCGCTGGCTGGTGGACTCCGGCAGCCGGACCGGCACCACCGTGCTCGGCAAGTCCTTCCGCTCCTACTGCTGGTACAGCTGCTCCACCGGTAGCGGCGAGTACGCCGAGGTCACCATCGCCCCGACCGCCGCCGGCGCCCCGCCGGCCGCGCCCGTCACCACCGGGGTGCCGTACCGGCTCGCCGCGGGCAACGGCCGCTCGCTGGCCCAGAACGGGAGCGCCCTCACCACCTCGGCCACCGCCGACACCGCCGCCCAGCAGTGGACCTTCACCCCCACCGGCGACGGCTTCTACACCATCGCCAACGCCGGCTCCGGCAAGCTGCTCGGCGTCGACTCCGGCGGCAACGCCGGGCGCGCCTGGGGCGCCGCCCCCACGCTCTCGGCCCGCGGCGGCAACCCGACCGTCGGTCAGCAGTGGTCCGTCCAGACCGTGGTGACCAGCCCGACGGGCAGCGGCCCGTCCACACCCACCGGCGGCTACCGGCTGGTCAACCGCTACAGCGACCTCGCGCTCAGCCTCACCACCGGGGCCCAGGCCGTCACCACCTCCCCCCAGCGCACCTGGGACAACCCCGGCAGCACCGCCGACACCCGCCCGGTCGCCGCCCAGACCCTCACCCTGACCCCGGCCACCGCCGCCCCGGTGCTCGACGGCACCCATGTGCTGTCCACCGCCGGCAAGGCGCTGGACGTCCCCGACTGGTCCACCACCCCGGGCACCCAGCTCGACACCTGGACCACCAACGGGGGCCTGAACCAGAGCTGGAGCTTCGCCCGGCAGGCCGACGGTTCCTACACCGTCACCAACGTCCACTCCCGGCTGTGCGCGGACGACCGGGGCGGCGCCACCGCCCCCGGCACCCCGGTGATCCAGTGGACCTGCACCGGCGGCGACAACCAGCGCTGGACGGCCACCCGGCTCCCCTCCGGCGCCTACACCCTGACCAACCGCCGCAGCGGACTCCTGCTGACCACCGCCGGGCCCGCCGACGGCGACCTGCTGACCCAACAGCCGGACAACGGCACGCCGTCGCAGCGGTGGACGCTGAACTGACCCACCGGCACACGGCCGCCCCCGGCGCTGACCAGCGCCGGGGGCGGTTGCGGCCGGACGTCACGATCCCATCAACATCCCGGGCGCTCACCGGACTTTTGCCGGTGTTCGTCCGCTTTCGCGACCGCCGCCGGGCCGCCGACCGGGGCGCCGACCTGGGCGCCGTCCTCCCCCGGCGCGACGCTCCCCCCGATCGTGCCGTGAGGCCCGGGCCGCGCGGCCCACGCGCGCGACCCGGCCGACGAACGGGCGGAGCGCCCAACGGGCACCGCTGCCGGGCCGCACCGCCGTTACCGGAACCTGACGCGACCGATGGACGAGTGAGACGCGGTCCAGACCTGGACCTGACGTTCCGTTCGTACAGTGCCGACATCCCCGGTGGACCGGGGCGGACCGCGGCCGCCCCTGCCCACCGACGAACCCGACCGAGATGGGCGACAATGTCAACCACACGAGCACTCCCCCGCCGACTCCCCTCCGCAGCGGCCCTCCTGCTGAGCGCGGCCACCGCGGCGGCGGCCCTGCTGCCCACCGCCGCCCTCGCCGCCGAGCCGGACTCCGTCACCACGCACGCCGGCGCCACCACCCCGCAGGAGCGCGACCGGATCGACGCCTACTGGACCGCCGCCCGGATGAAGCTGGCAGGCGCCATGGTCCCCGAGAACACCCCCGTGCCCGCCGACGACAACACGCCCGACGACCCGCGCCCACTGGCCCCGAACACCCCGGACCCCGGGGCCGTCTGGACCCACGGCGGCGCGGTGGACAGGAGTGTCGGCCGGCTCTTCTTCACCTTCTCCGACGGCTACGACGGCAGCTGCACCGCGACCGTCGTCACCAGCGCGAACCGCAGCACCCTCGTCACCGCGGCGCACTGCCTGCGGGGCGTCGGGGCGCCCACGGCCGAGGGCACCTGGACGCACAACACCTACTTCGTGCCCGGCTACCGGAACGGGACCAAGCCGCTCGGCGGATTCAGTATCAAGTCCATGGCCACGTCCTCCCGTTGGGACGCCGACCGGAACGGAACCGGCTCGTCGGACGTCGCCGCGGCCGGTTTCGACACGGGGATCCTGGTGGCGAACCCGTCCGCCGACGGGCGGCGGCTCGCGGACGTCACGGGGAACCAGCGGATCGCGTTCTCCGATCCCGTCGCGGGGGAGTTCGTCCACGCCTTCGGCTACCCGAAGGACCGGCTCAACGACCCCGGCGCCGCGTACGCCGGTTCGCGCATGATCCACTGCGCCGGCCCGAACCGGCAGAGCCCCAAGGCGCCCCTCCTGTGGGGCGAGTCCTGCAACATGGGCCACGGGGCGAGCGGCGGCCCGCACCTCGCCCGGTTCGACACCCGGACCGGCTCCGGAACCGTCGTCGGCATCACCACCACCACGGACGAACTCGTGGGCGGGCGGCCGGGCACGCTCTACGCCACCCGGTTCGGCGACAGCGCCCACCGCCTCTACGAGTGGGCCCAGTCGCGCTGACCGCTCCGGAAACGGCGGTACCGGGGGCACGCGCCGCGCCCTCGGTACCGGCGTCCGGCACCGCACCCGGCCCGGGTACAGGCTGGGCATCACCACCAGGGCGGCGCTGCGCGACGCCCTCACCGGACTGGACGAGGCGTCCGCCGCGTCGAACCCGGGAACGCCGGAGCGCCGTTGACTGAACGCCGCCGGGGGCGGGTAGGGCTCGGGGGTCCACCAGGGAGGGAGCCCGGATGTCACTGCCGCTGACCGGTACCACGGTGATCGCGCTGGAGCAGGCGGTGGCCGCGCCCTTGGCTACCAGGCACCTGTGCGACCTGGGCGCCCGGGTGGTGAAGATCGAGCGCCCCGACGGCGGCGACTTCGCGCGCGGGTACGACCGCAGCGTCAACGGCCTGGCCAGCCACTTCGTCTGGCTGAACCGCGGCAAGGAGTCGGTGGTCCTCGACCTCAAGGCACCCGAGGGCCGTGCCGTGCTGGCCGACCTGGTGGCCGGCGCCGACGTCTTCCTGCAGAACCTGGCCCCCGGGGCGGCCGCCCGGCTCGGCTTCGGCTCCGCCGAGCTGCGGGCCCGGCACCCCCGGTTGGTCACCGTCGACCTGTCCGGCTACGGCACCGGCGGCCCGTACCGGGACAAGCGCGCCTACGACATGCTGATCCAGTGCGAGTCCGGGCTCGCCTCGGTGACCGGCCCGCCGGACCGGCCCGCCAAGACCGGCGTGCCCACCTCGGACATCGCCGCCGGGATGTACGCCCTGACGGCGACGCTCGCCGCCCTGCTCGGCCGGGCCGGCAGCGGACGCGGCACCGCGGTCGAGGTGTCGATGTTCGAGGCGACCGCCGAGTGGCTGGGCCACCAGCTCCACCACACCCAGGGCACCGGGCGGGCACCGGGCCGCGCCGGACTCTCCCACCCTGCCATCGCCCCCTACGACGCCTACCCGACGGCCGACGGCCGCGAGGTCATGATCGGCATCCAGAACGACCGCGATTGGGCCCGGCTCGCCACCGGCTTCCTGGACCGCCCCGACCTCGCCGACCACCCCGACTGGGCCACCAACGTCGCCCGGGTGCGCCGCCGCCGGCTGGTCGACGCCCTGGTGGGCGGCCGGACGGCGACCATGACGGCCGAGGAGGCGGTCAAGCGCCTGGACGCCCTCGCGATCGCCTCGGCCCGGCTGAACGAGGTCGGCGACCTGCTGCACCACCCCCAGCTCGCCGCCCGCGACCGCTGGCGCCCGGTCGCCACCCCGGCGGGTGAGGTCCGCTCCCTGCTGCCCCCGTTCGACCTCGCGGAGGTCGAACTCCCGATGGGGCCCGTCCCCGCCCTGGGCGCCCACACCGACTCCGCCCTGCGCGCCCTCGGCTACCCCGCCGACCGGATCGCCGCCCTGCGCGCCGCCGGGGTACTGGGGCGGTAGGGCCCGAGCGCTCCACGGGTTTCGCGATCTCCGGCCCGGCGGCCGCCGGGCGCCCGTATCGTGGATCCGACTTCGGGGGCACGGTGCACGGCACTTGACGATCCGTCAGCCACTCGGCACAGGGCGGACGTCCGGACTCGACGGGGGCGCGCGTGGGATCGGCCGGCCACAGCGGAGCGGGGAGCAGGGCGGGCGCGACCCGGGAGCGTGCGCACCGGGGACGCCCCCTCGGCCCGGCCGGGCGCGCGGAGCCCGCGCTGGTGGTGCTGCGCGGGTGGCTCGGATGGCTCTCCGGGCTCGCGGCGCTGGTGGTGCTGGTGCTCGGGATCCGGTTCGCCGGGGAGGGGCAGCCCGGCCGGGTGGACGGGCGGATCCAGGACGCGGTGTACGGGGTGGAGCCGCCGTGGCGGTACGCGGCCCGGGGCCTGGACTCCCTGGGGGAACCGCTGGGGGCCGTACTGCTGGTCGGGGCCGTGGTCGCGGGCTGCCTGCTGCTCCGGCGGCCGCGCGCGGCGGTGTTCGCCGTCCTCGGCGTCGGCCTGCCGGTGGCGGCGGCGACCCTGCTCAAGCACCTGGTGGGGCGCACCATCCACGGCGACAACCCGTCCTACCCGAGCGGGCACACCGCCTTCCTCACGGCGCTCGCCCTCGTCCTGGCCCTGACGGCGGCCGGTGGCCGGGCTCGCCCGCTGCCGGTGCTGGCCGCGGTGGCGGCGGCCGGGGCGGCCATGGCCTGGGCGCAGGTCGCCCTCGGCGCGCACTACGCGACCGACACCCTGGCCGGCGGGTGCACCGCCCTGGCGCTGGTGCCGGCCACCGGATGGCTGGTGGACCGAGCGGCCGACCGGCTCGCGGGCCGGCCGGCGCCCGGTGGGGTGACGTAGCCTCAGACCCAGCGCCGGAACACCGGCTTCACCGGCCGTCCGCCCAGCCAGTGGGTGGGGTCCCCGGCGTCCAGGGCCTTGCGGTAGACCGCGCAGGCCGCAGCAACGGCCTCGACGGTGTGGGCGATGTCGGCGTCGTCGAGCGCGCTGCTCACCACGAAGGACGGGGCCAGCACGCCGCCCGCGAGGAGTTGGCGCAGGAAGAGGGTGCGGTACTCCTGGGAGGGCTGGCCGCGCTCGTCGAGCGTGGCGTAGACCAGGTTGCTGGCCCGGCCCCGGACCACCACGTGGTCGGCGACGCCCATGCCGGCGGCGGCCTCCCGGACCCCGGCGGCCAGTTGCTCGCCGAGGGCGTGCAGCCGGGCGGTGACGCCCTCCTCGACGTAGGTGGTCTGCACGGCCATCGCCGCGGCCAGTGCGTGGGTCTCCGCACCGTGCGTGGTGGAGAGCAGGAACACCCGGTCGCCGTCGTGGCGCAGCCCGCCGTGCTCCATCAGGTCACGGCGCCCGGCGAGGGCGGAGACCGCGAAACCGTTGCCGAGCGCCTTGCCGAAGGTGGAGAGGTCGGGGGCGACGCCGTACAGGCCCTGGGCGCCCGCCGGGGACCAGCGCAGGCCGGTGATCATCTCGTCGAAGACCAGCAGGCAGCCGTGCCGGTCGGCCAGTTCGCGCAGGCCGGCCAGGTAGCCGGGCGGCGGCTCGGTGTGGCCGGCCGGTTCGAGGATCAGGCAGGCGATCTCGTTCCGGTACCGGGTGAGCAGTTCCTCGGTGGCGGAGAGGTCGCCGTACGGGAAGGCCACGGTGAGCTCGGTGATCGCGTCCGGGATACCGGCGCTCATCGGGGTGGTGCCGATGAACCAGTCGTCGACGGAGAAGAACGGGTGGTCCCCGCAGACGGCCACCAGGGTGCGCCCGGTGGCGGCGCGGGCGAGGCGCACGGCGGCGGTGGTGACGTCGGAGCCGTTCTTGGCGAACTTCACCATCTCGGCGGTGGGCACGGTGTCCAGGAAGCGCTCCGCGGCCTCGAGTTCGAGGATGGACGGCCGGGCGAAGTTACTGCCCCGGTCGAGCTCCCGCCGGGCGGCCTCGGTCACCCGCGGGTGGGCGTGGCCGAGGCTGACGGCGCGCAGGCCGGAGCCGTACTCGACGTAGCGGTTGCCGTCGACGTCCCAGACGTGGGCGCCACGGCCGTGGCTGATCACTGGGGCGAGGTTCTCGGGGTACTGGTCGTCGCCCTTGGCGTAGGTGTGGGCGCCGCCGGGGATCAGGGCGTGCAGCCGCTCGTTCGCCGCCCGGGACTTGGGCAGCTGGAAGTCGTCGACGGCCATGGCGCTCACTTCTCCCCGGGTCGCAGGGCCTCGGCGAGGCTCGGCGCCTTCCGGTCCCGCTCGGACACCGACGTGGCGGGCAGCGGCCAGGGGATGGCCAGCTCCGGGTCGTCGAAGGCGATGGTGACGTCCTCGGCCGGGTCGTGCGGGCGGTCGATCCGGTAGGAGACGTCGGCGTCGGTCAGCGCCTGGAAGCCGTGGGCGCAGCCCGCCGGGACGTACACGCTGACCTGGGTCTCGCCGGACAGCTGGAAGAAGGCCGTGTTGCGGTAGGTCGGCGAGTCGGGCCGCAGGTCCACGACGACGTCGAAGACCTCGCCGGAGGAGCAGCGCACGATCTTGGCCTCGCCGGCGCCGGAGCGCAGGTGCAGGCCGCGCAGCACGCCCCGTACCGAGCGGGACAGGCTGTGCTGGACGAAGGCGTCGGGGTCGATGCCCACGGAGCGGAGCACCTCGGCGTCGAAGGTGCGGCAGAAGAAGCCGCGTTCGTCGGCGTACGGGGTCGGTTCGAACAGGTAGGCGCCGGCGATCGCCGGGACTTCGGTCGCCTTCATGAGGTCTCCGTCAGGTGGTCGGCGGTGGCGTGGTCGGCGGTGGCGTGGTCGGCGGTCGGGAAGACGGCCTCGGTCAGGGCGGTGAACTGGTGGTCGAGCCGGCGGGTGGCCGTCAGGTTCCGCTCGGCGAGGGTCTGCCGCAGCTCCGTCGCGTGCTTCTCCAGCTCCCGGAACTGCTCGAGCAGCCGGTCGGCGTCGAGCTCGCGGGCCGGGTGGCAGTAGGCGCCCAGCCCCATCCGGGCCATCAGCGCGTCGCTCTTGGCCGCGTAGCTGAGGGCGAGCGTCGGGGTGCCGGTCCGCAGCGCGCAGACCAGGTTGTGGTACCTGGTGGCCACCACGGCGTCGGCGGCGGCCGTCTCCGCCATCAGCTCGGCCAGCGAGGCGGCCGGGGAGGCGGTGACCAGCGGGGAGTCGACGGCCTCGACGATCGCGGCGACCACCCGGGCGTCGACCGCGTCGCCGGTGAGCAGCCGGACCGGCCGGCCGTCCTCGACCAGCGCGCGGACGAAGCGGGTGGTGCCGTCGAGGTAGCGCCGGTGGATCCGCTCGGCCCGGGCGCGGTCGTCGTCGCCGCCGTGGAAGTCCATCACGCCGACGCAGACCCGCCCGTCCCGGGCTCCGGGGGCGGGCGGCGCCGGGAGGGCGAAGGCGATGTCCGGGTGGACCTCGTCCCGCGCGGTGTCCACGCCCATCGCCCGCATGGCGTCGCGGGACAGCTCGTCCCGGTACGAGCGGTGGGCGGCCAGCCGGGCGGACCAGCGCACCAGCGCCCGGGTGGCCGGGTTGCCGATCGGGGCGGCGCCGACGCCGACCAGCGCCACCGGGGTGCGCAGCAGCCGGCCGGAGGCGCAGAGCAGGAACAGCGCGTACGGGAAGCCCCAGGGCCGCAGCGGCAGGGTGGCCTCCAGGACGCCCATGCCCGGGACGATCACCACGTCGTGCCGGCGCACCCAGGCGGCGGTGCGGGCGGCGTCGACGAGCTTGCCCAGGCCCTTGCCGAGGACGGCGCCGGCCCGGGCGGCGGTGCGGTACTCGCCGCGGTACCAGTGCAGCCGGGTGGCGGGGATGCGGTAGCGGGCGGTGACCGCCTCCGGTCCGCCGCAGAGCGCGTCCACCGCGGCGTCCGGGTGCTCGGCGCGGAGGTAGCCGAGCACGGCCTCCAGCGAGCCGTCGTTGCCGAGGTTGCCGGAGCCGAGCAGCCCGAACACCCCGACGCGCACCGGGGTTCGGGGCGTCATGCCCGCCTCCCCCCGCGCCCGGCCACCAGGTCGTCGACGGAGACGGCGGGCTCGGCCGACGGCACGGGGGGGCGGTCCTCGACCCGCTCGCCGGCGCCCGGCCGCAGCCGGCTGGTCATCCAGGCGGCCAGGTGGCCGTAGCAGGCCCGCCGGTCGGCGGTGGACAGCGGCGCCCGGCGGACGGCCGCGGCGAAGCCCCAGACGTACTCGGCGAGCAGCCGGGGCGTGGGGTGCAGCGGCCCGGCCCGGCGCGGGTCCAGGTTGACGCAGCGGGAGCGCTTGGAGGGGTTGGCCCGCTCGGCCCGGGTGGGGTGGTCGCGGCGGAAGTAGAGCAGCTCCGGCACCTGGTGGAAGGGGCCGTGCAGGGTGAGCTCGGCGACGAAGGTGCGGTCCGCGTGGTGGTAGCTGTCGTGCGGCTTGACCCGGCGCAGCACGTCGGCCCGGATCACCCCGTAGAAGTCGTCGCCGCCGGGCTCGAACAGCAGGCTGCGGAAGCGCTCCGGGGCGCGCGGCGAGTCGGTGGCGAGGCCGTACTCGTAGGGGACCTTCACCCGGCCGTGCTCGTCGATGACCGCCTGGCCGGAGTGGGCGAGGACGATCTCGGGCCGTTCGTCCAGCGCCTGGACACAGCGCTGCAGGAGGTCCCGGGCGTACAGGTCGTCGTGCGAGGCCCACTTGAAGAGTTCGCCGCGGCACTGGGTGAACACGTGGTTGTGGTTGGGCGCGGCGCCGATGTTCCGGGGCAGCCGGAGGTAGCGGATCCGCCGGTCCCGCGCGGCGTACTCGCGGCAGAGGGACTCGGTGGCGTCGGTCGAGGCGTTGTCGGAGATGACCAGTTCGAAGTCCTGGTAGGTCTGGCCGAGCAGGGCGTCGAGCGATTCGGCGAGGTACTCCTGGCCGTTGTGGACGGGCAGGCCGATGCTCAGTCGGGGAACGGCGGTCACGGCGTCCTCACTTCGGGGGTGGCGCTCAGGTCGGGGGTGGCGCTCGGGTCGGGAACGGGTGTGCGGTGGTGCTCGCGCAGGGCGGCGCGCAGCTGGAGCCACCAGACGGCGGCGCCGCAGGCGGTGGCGGTGGCGACGCCCCAGGCGGAGCCGACGGTGCCGGCCGCGGCGGCGCCGCCGAGCCCGCCGCCCAGGTAGCAGGCGGAGGCGAAGAGTTGGCAGCGCAGGCTGCGCCGGGCGGCGGCGAGGGCGCGCAGCCCGGCGGCCGCGCCGCTGCCGAGGCCGGCGCCCGCGACGCCGAGGGTGGCCGGCAGGATGAGCTGGGAGGCGGAGTGCCAGACGTCGCCGAGGACGAACTGCCCGGCCCGGTCGGGCATCAGCAGCAGGGCCGAGCCCCAGAGCAGGGCGGCCCCGGCCTGTCCGCCGCCGAGCAGCAGGCAGAACCGGCCGAGCCGCTGCGGTGTCTGCCGCAGGACCCGGGCCGCCTCCGCCACGGTGACCAGGGAGAGCCCCATCAGCAGGGCGAGGAAGGGGCCCTGGAGGAGTTCGGCGCCCCGGACGGCGCCGACCGCGCCGACCCCGACGATCGCGCCGAGCCCGTACGCGCGCAGTTGGCCGGCGCCGCTGAGGCTGACGTTCTCGACCAGGTAGCGGCTGCCGAGGTCGCGCTGCTCGCGCAGCCAGCCGCGGGCCTGGGTGACCCGGGGGCGGACGCCGGACTGGAGGAAGCCGTACCCGGCGGCCGCCGCCGCCGCGGCGCCCCAGGCGAGCAGGAAGGCGGCCACGGTGCCCACCCGGGCCGCCACCACCATGGCCGGGATCAGCGCGAGGCCCTGCACCAGGTCGTTGGCGAAGGCCTTCCGCCCGGTGCCGGCGGCGAAGAAGGCGAACCGCCGGGAGTCCTGGAGCAGCAGCGCGGGCAGGGCGACGCCGAGGCTCGCGAACGCGGGCCCCACGTCGCCGCCGAGGCCGAGCCCGACCAGCAGGCAGACGGCGCCGAGGGTGGCGCCGACGGCGAGCGCGGTGCCGGAGGACCGGGCCGCCGCGGCGCGCCAGGCCGCCTCCGGCACGCCGCTGAACCGCACCATCAGCGGGTCGGTGGCCAGCCCCCGGGAGACGTTGAGCACCACGCCGTAGGTCAGCCAGGCCAGGCTGAACACGCCGAACGCGTGCACCCCCAGCTCCCGGGCGACGTAAATGCCCACCGCGAAGTTGATCATGCTGGTGACCGCCTGGTCGGCCAGCCCCCAGGACACCCGGCCGAGCACGCCCCGCCCGGCGGGCCGGGCCTGCGCCCGCTCCCCGGCCGGGCCTGCCGGGGCCGCGGCCTTCACCCCTTCGGTGGCCATCGGCGTCACGCCTTGATCAGCCCGGCGCCCCGCAGGGCGTCGGCCGCGACGGCGACGGTGTCGAACGGCAGCCCGGAGCGCTCGGCCACGTCCAGCAGGCTCTGCTCGCCGTCGGAGAGGCTGAGCACCCACAGCATGGCCAGCTGGGCCTGCTTGGCGTCGCTGCGCCCGCCGAGCGAGTCGTACAGCCCGCGCCGGCCCAACTGCGGTTCGCCGTACGGGCTGAGGTTGAGGTAGCGCCGGTTGCGGTCGAGCACGGCGAAGGCCTCGCGGCAGACCGCGAGGGTGTCCGCTATCGCCTCCGGTTTCACGAAGTCCAGGTCGTCCGCCGAGGTGTGGTACTCGGGGTACCCGGCGTACGGGGTCCGGCTGAGCGAGCCCACGCCGAGGTCGAACCCGGGCGAGCAGTACTGCCGCTCGTCGTAGCCGTACGGGGTGAACTCGGTGACCCGGTGCGGGCGTTCGGAGGCGCGCAGGACGTGCCGCAGCACCCGGTCGATCTCCGCGTCGCCGCGCCGGCTCTGCTTGTACGTCAGTTGCCCCGGGTCCCCGGCGCAGGCCAGCACCAGGCCGTGCTTGACCCGGTCCACCCGCTCCGCGTTGCGGGCCAGCCAGGTGATCGCCCCGATGGTGCCGGGGGCGAAGACGAACCGGTAGGTGTAGTACGGGGAGCGCTCGGCCAGTTCGCGGGCCAGGAAGGTCGCCACCGCGATGCCGGCCAGGTTGTCGTTGGCCAGCGACGGGTGGCAGACGTGGCAGGAGACGAGCACCTCGTCGGCGACCTGCCCGGGGACGACGTGCTCGGCGTAGGTGAGGTGGCCGTCCGCGAGGGTGGAGTCGATCCGCACCTCGTAGTCGCCCTCGGGCAGCGCGTCCAGGGTCTGCTGGGCCAGGCAGAACCCCCAGTCCGGGGTGTAGTAGCTGGTCCGGTACGGCACCCAGGTGGGGTGCTCCGGCAGGGTGTGCAGGTGCGGGCGCAGCTCGCTCAGCGGCATGGTGGCCGCCACCGGCACGCTGTAGCCGAGCACGTGCAGGCTGGACGCGGCGAGGTCGACGACCCGGTGGCCCGCGGCGTCGGCGACGTAGGCGTCCCGGATGTTCCACTCCTGGGGCACCGTCCAGTCGAGTACCCGCGTCCCGGTCGGCACCTCGTGCACCGTCAGCGGGAGGTACTCGCCGACGACGGCCAGGGTGGCGCGCACCCCGTCGCCGGTGATGCTCCGGCAGAGCGGGTACAGCCGCTCCACCAGGGCGTGCATCTGCTCGCCGACCCCGGTCACCGGCGCCACCGCAGGGTGTCGTCGACGGCGCCCGCGCCGGAGGCCTCGCGGAGCACCGCCAGCCGGGTGAAGCGCCGCTCGAAGTCCTCCCTGGTCAGCCCGAACTTCCGGTAGGCCTCGGCGAGTTCGACGGCGCCCTGCTTGACCGTCCAGTCGCAGTCGAAGCCGGGCAGCGCGGCCCGGAACCGGGAGAAGTCCACCCGGTAGGAGCGCGGGTCGGCGCCGTGCTCCCCGGTGATCACCACCTGGGCGCCGGCCACCGCCTCGGCGACCTGCTCGGCGATCTCGGCGACGGTGACGTTGTTGGCCTCGCTGCCGATGTTGAAGGCCCGGTCGTGCACCGCCTCGCGCGGCGCCTCCAGCGCGGCCGCGAAGGCCCGGGCGATGTCGGCGGCGTGCACCAGCGGGCGCCAGGGGGTGCCGTCGGAGAGCACCAGCACCTCGCCGGAGAGCAGCGCGTGGCCGACCAGGTTGTTCAGCACGATGTCGGCGCGCAGCCGGGGCGAGTAGCCGAAGGCGGTGGCGTTGCGCAGGTACACCGGGCTGAAGTCGCCGTCGGCCAGGGCGTGCAGGTCGTCCTCCACCCGCACCTTGGACTCCGCGTACGGGGTCACCGGGCGCAGCGGGGCGTCCTCGGTCACCAGCTCGTCGCCGCCGGCGGCGCCGTAGACGGAACAGGTGGAGGCGTACAGGAAGCGCCGCACCCCGGCCTCGCGGGCCAGCCGCGCCAGCCGTACGGAGGCGTGGTGGTTGATGTCGTAGGTGAGGTCCGGGGCGAGCGAGCCGAGCGGGTCGTTGGAGAGCGCGGCCAGGTGGATCACGGCGTCCACCCCGGCCACGTGCTCGGCGGTCACGTCGCGCAGGTCCACCCGCCGCCCCGGCGGGTCCGCGGGCTTCGGGCCGAGGACGCACTCCGCGAACAGGCCGGCGTCCAGGCCGACGACGTCGTGTCCGGCGGCGGCGAGGACGGGGGCCATCACGGTGCCCAGGTAGCCCTGGTGTCCGGTCAGCAGTACGCGCAAGGTTCATCCCTCCGGGTCGAGCGTGCCGAGGTGGGGCGCGCCGAAATCGAGCGTGGCTTTGGTGACGTCGAAGGCCTCGGCGTAGCGGGCATGGCATTCGATGCCGCGGATCCGGGCGAGCCCGAGGAAGGCCTCCCGGTCGTACCAGGGGCGGTGCCGCTGCGAGGGGTAGTGCTCCTGCAGCAGCCGTACCTTCTCCTCCGCGGTCTCCGGGCTCAGCGGCTGGTAGGCCGTCGGGCGGCCGAGGTCGGCGTCCCACTTGACGATCTCGTAGCCGAGCACCAGGTGGTCGCGGAACGCGGTGGGGACCAGCCGGGCCAGGCCGCGGTGGTCCTGGTGGGCGTCCGCGGTGCGCGGGGCGAGGACCAGCTGCGGGTCGGTGCGCCCGCGCAGCTCCTCGACGGCGGCCTTGGCCTCCTCCCAGTGCGCGGGCAGCCGGCCGTCCGGCAGCTTGAGCACCGTCAGCCGCAGGTCGGCGCCGGGGCAGAAGGCGGCCAGCGCGGCCTGCTCCTCCTGCTCCCGTGCGCTGCCGCCGCCGGAGAGCACCAGCGCGTCCACCCGCAGCCCGGGACGCGCCCGGCACAGCGTCAGCAGCGTGCCGCCGGCGCCGATGGCGATGTCGTCACAGTGCGCGCCGACCGCGGCGATCCGCTCCAGCGGCCCGGGGCCGAGCCGGATCACGAGGTCCTCACCGCGGCCCCGTCCCGCTCCCAGACCGCCCAGGGGCGGTCGCCGTGGGCGTAGGCGGCGTCCAGCGCGGCCCGCTCCTTCACGGTGTCGGTGGGCTTCCAGAAGCCGCGGTGCCGGTGGGCCACCAGGCGGCCGCGCTTGGCGAGTTCGGTGCAGCCGTCGGCGACCAGGTCGCCGTTCTCCGGGATGTGGTCGAAGATCTCCTGGCGGAGCACGAAGTACCCGCCGTTCTCCCACAGCGGCATGTCGCTGACCGCGGTGATCCCCCCGACCAGGCCGTCCGCGCCCAGGTCCACGCAGTGGAAGGAGGACTGCGGCGGCACCACCATCATCGACGCGCCGGCGTCCCGCTCGGCGAAGCGGTCGATCATCTCCGGCAGCGGCGCGTCGGTGAGCACGTCGGCGTAGTTGGCGAGGAACATCTCGTCGCCGTCCAGGTGGTGGCGCACCCGGCGCAGCCGCTCACCGATCGGCGACTCGATGCCGGTCTGCGCGAAGGTGATCGTCCAGGAGGCGATGTCGGTCGACAGCAGCTCCGTCCGCCCGCCCCGCAGCACGAAGTCGTTGGAGGTCGTCTCCTGGTAGTTGAGGAAGAACTCCTTGATGTGGTGGGCTCCGTAGCCGAGGCAGAGGATGAACTCGGTGTGCCCGTAGTAGGCGTAGTAGCGCATCACGTGCCAGATCAGCGGCCGGGGGCCGACCATCGCCATCGGCTTGGGCACGTCGTCGGAGGCTCCGCTGCGCATCCGCAGCCCGTAACCGCCGCAGAACAGGACGACCTTCACCGCTCCCCCTCGACGATGCTCAGCTCCGGGACGGGGAAGACCAGCCGGCCGCCCCACTCGTACACGAAGGACAACTGCTCGACCAGTTCGGCCCGCAGGTTCCACGGCAGGACCAGCACGTAGTCCGGCCGGTCGGCGGCGATCTGCTCGGGCGCCAGGATCGGGATGCGGGTGCCCGGGGTGAACCGGCCGTGCTTGTACGGGTTCCGGTCGACGGTGTACGGGAGCAGGTCGGGCCGGATGCCGCAGTGGTTGAGCAGGGTGTTGCCCTTGCCGGGGGCGCCGTAGCCGACCACGGTCTCGCCGCGCTCGACCGCACCGATCAGGAAGGTCAGCAGGTCCCGGCGGACCTTGGCGACCCGGGCGGAGAACTCGGTGTAGCCGGACAGCTCCTGGAGCCCGGCGGCCTTCTCCCGGGCCAGCACGTCGGCCACCCGCGGGCCCGGCTCGCCGGCGGCCGCGTCCGGCCGGGCCCACAGCCGGATCGAGCCGCCGTGGGTGGGCAGCAGCTCGACGTCGACCAGGGTGAGCCCGCCGCTGGCCAGCGCCCGGATCGCGGAGGCGACCGTGTAGTACTGGAAGTGCTCGTGGTAGATGGTGTCGTACTGGTTCCCCTCGATCAGGGTCAGCAGGTGCTGCACCTCGATCGAGACCCAGCCGTCGTCGGCGACCAGGGCGCGCAGCCCCCGGGTGAAGCCAACCACGTCGGGGATGTGGGCGTACACGTTGTTGGCCACCACCAGGTCCGCCGGGCCGTGTTCGGCGCGGACGGCGGCGCCGGTCTCCGGGTCCAGGAACGCGGTGAGGGTGGGCACCCCGGCCTCGCGGGCGGCGGCGCCGACGTTCACCGACGGTTCGATGCCCAGGCAGCGGATCCCCTCGTCCACCACGTGCCGCAGCAGGTAGCCGTCGTTGCTGGCCACCTCGACCACGAAGGCGTCGGCGCCCAGCCCGAGCCGTTGGACGGCGCCGTCGACGAAGGTCCGGGCGTGCTCCACCCAGGAGGTCGAGTAGGAGGAGAAGTACGCGTACTGGGTGAAGGTCTCCTCGGGCGTGATCAGCGGCGGGATCTGCGCCAGCCAGCAGTCCGTGCAGACCCGCAGGTGCAGCGGGTAGGCGGGCTCCGGCCAGTCCAACTGGTCGGCGGCGAGGAAGCTCTCGCACGGCGGGGTCGCCCCCAGGTCGACGACGCTCCCCATCGCCGTCGAGCCGCACAGTCGGCATCGTGTCATTGACTGCTCCCATCCCTGCCCGCGCGGGTGCCCCGCGGCGGGCCAGCGTGTCCGTTCCCGACCGGCGGCGCGTCGACCGCGCCGCCGGACCGGGCCGCGATCGCGGCCCGGTACCCCTCCACCAGGCGGTCCAGCCCGACGGCCGGGCTGAACCCCTGCTCGTACCGGCGCCGGGCGGCCCGGCCCAGCTCCCGGTTGACCACCGGATCGGCCGTGATCCGGCGCAGGCAGGCCGCGAGCGAGGCCGCCTCACCCGGCCGGTGCAGCAGCCCGGTCACCCCGTCCTCCACGAGTTCGACGAAGGCTCCGTGACCGGCGGCGACGGCCGGCACCCCGGCCGCCATCGCCTCCACCACCACCAGCCCGAAGGCCTCCAGCCAGGTCGAGGGCGCCACCACGGCGACCGCCCGGGCGACGGCCTCCCGGCACTGCGCCTGGTCGTACAGGCCGACGCAGCGCACGTCCGCCCGGCCCGCCGCCCAGGCCCGCACCTGCGCCTCCAGCGGCCCGGCGCCCGCGATCACCAGCGGCACCCCGACCCCGCCCTCGGCGGCGAGCCGGTCCCAGGCGGCCATCAGCAGCCGCACGCCCTTGGCCTCCGCGAGCCGGCCCAGGTAGAGCAGGTGCTCCCCCGCGCCGGTGCGGACTCTGCCCGGCTCCGGTACGAAGTTGTGCTTCACCGCCAGCCGTTCGGCCGGCAGCCCGGACCGCACCAGGACCTCGCGCTGCGCCGCGGAGATGCAGAAGAACCGCTCCACCCCCGTCCACCAGCGCCGCCGGTTGACCACCAGGCCGACCGCCAGCGGCACCGTCGCCAGCCGGGAGCCCCGGTAGCAGCCGTGCCGCACGGCGGGCAGCGGCGAGCCGCCGACGCACTCGGTGCACGGCCGGCCGTCCCGCTGGAGGGTGCCGGGCGGGCAGACCTGGGTGTAGTTGTGCAGCGTCGCGACGGCGGGCACGCCCGCGTCCGCGCAGGCTGCCAGCACCGCGGGCGACAGCAGCGGGAAGACGTTGTGGACGTGCACCACGTCCGGCCGCTCGGCCCGCAGCCGGGCGGCCAACTCCGCACGCACCGCCGGGTTCCACGGCACCAGCAGCGGCACCGCGACCTTGCCCGGCAGCGAGCGGCGGGCGATGTCGTCACTGCGCCGCTCGAACAGCTCGACCCGGTGGCCGGCCTCCCGCAGCAGGCCCACCTCCTGGTCGACGACCTTGTTCTCCCCGCTCGGCTGCGCCGAGGCGTAGCGGTTGTGCACCACGAGGACGCGCATGTCAGGTGAGCTCCGTTCGCCGGGCCCGGGGCGCGGTGCGCCGCCGGGGAGCAGCAGGGGTCGACAGGAGAGCGGGCTCGGCGGGCGCCGCCAGCAGCGAGGCGGCCACGGTCAGGTGCAGCAGGTACGGCGAGGCGTCGCCCAGCCCGGCCTCGGTGTACGAGGCGATCGCGCAGTAGCCGATCAGGAAGATCGCGCCGGCCCGGGCGAGCGAGGGCGGCCGCAGCAGCGCGACGCCGCCCAGCACGACCAGGACCGCGGCCACCACGGCGACCCCGGCCAGGCCCTGTTCGTTGTAGACGGCCAGCCAGCTGTTGTCGATCGGCAGGCCGCCGAAGGACTTGTCGCCCAGCCCCGTGCCGAAGACCTGCTCGACGGTGGTCCGGGGCGCCGCCAGCAGGGCGTCCCAGACCTTGGCCCGGCCGGTGAGGTTGGAGAAGTTCTCCTGGCTCTGGCCGCGCAGGAACCAGGCCTGGAGCAGCGAGTTCAGCCCCACCCCGACCACGGTGGCGAGCAGCACCGCCCAGCCGAACAGCCGGCGGGCGGCGGCGCTGGTCAGCAGCAGCGAGCCGATCGCCAGCAGCAGCCCGGCGATCAGTCCGATGGTGGCGGTGCGGGTGTGGGTCAGCGCGAGCAGGACGAGCGAGGGCACGATGATCGTCGCCGCGCTCGCCCGGGTGGTGCGGCGGTCCAGCAGGAGCAGCACGGTGAGCCCGATGATCACCGCCGCGTACTGCCCGATCTGCGGCGGGGTGAGCGGCCACAGCGCGCCGACCAGCCGCCCGCCGTAGACGTCGGGGAAGGCCGCGCCCGGTGAGGCGACCAGGCCCGCGGCCACCGAGACCAGCACCACGAAGTACATCCGGATGTGGAACCGGACGAAGCTCTGGCTGCCGTCCCACCAGCGGCTGAGCAGCCACAGGGTGGCGACGAACAGCGTCAGCCGGAAGCAGCGGAACAGCGCGCCGTACCCGGCGTGCAGGTTGGCGCTGGAGATCACGCTCAGCACCAGCAGCAGGGTGAGCAGGAACAGGAAGGCGCTGGGCCGGATCCGCAGCCGCAGGTTGAGCAGCAGGGCCAGCGCGAACGCGGAGACCAGGGCGCCCATGGTCGCCATCTGGATCAGCGAGCGGGGCAGCGGGATGATCGTCTGCGCCCCGGCGGAGCCGAGGGTGTTGAGGACCAGCAGGCCCCAGATCAGCTCGACGGTCCTCGGCGGGCCGGCCGGGCGCCCGCCCTGGGTGAGGTCCCGGGCCCGGGCGCGGGTCACGGTTGCGGCCATCTCAACCACCGGCCCCGGGCCTGAGGGTGCTGCCCTGGTCCTGCTGGTACGGCGCGCCCTGCCACTGCTCGAAGTCGAGGGTGCGGCTCGGGTCGTGGGCGACGAAGCTCCACGGTCCGACGTAGGTGTTGTCGTGCCAGCGGTTCTGCTGCCTGCCGGTGACGGCGTCGGCCACCGGTTCGCCCTGGTACGGCGACCAGTCCGGGAAGGTGCCGTAGTTGGCCAGCACCGCCATCCGGCCGCAGGTCGAGGTGCAGCCGACCACCGACGGGTCCAGCGTGAAGCGGTTGTCGTGGATGTCGACGCGCTGGGTCTTCCAGCGGCAGTCGTCGTATAGCGGTGCGGCGGCGATGCCCGGCCGGGCGCAGCGGGCGGTGTCCTGGACCAGCAGGGTGCAGGCGCCGGAGGAGGTGTTGGCCGGGCTGTTGCAGAACCGGTCGGCGTTCTCCCACAGGGTGATGCCGGACCAGTTGTCCTCCAGGACGTTCCGGTCGATCTCGATCCTGTCGGTGCGGGCCTTGATCCGCGGTTCGCCGCCGGACTCGGACAGGTAGAGGGTGGCGAACGGGAAGGTGTCGCCGCGGTCGGCGGAGCGGCGGCCGTCCACCCAGTTGTTGCGCCGGAGCGTGTTGTCGCGGATGACGGCGTTGTAGCTGGTCTCGTAGATCAGCGCGGCGCCGTCGTTGGACTCCAGCAGGTTGCCCTCGATCCGGAAGTCGTTGTTGTTCGTGTCCGCCCACAGGCCCGTGCCGCGGTTGTCGTGCACCCAGTTGCCGAGCACGTCGGCGCCGTTGACGGCCCAGAACTTGACGCCCCCGGTGCAGCCGCAGCCGGGCTGGCGCTTCTCCCACTGGTCGGTGTCGTTGCCGGTGATCTCGTTGCCCTCGACCAGCAGGTCGCCGAGCGGGGCGCCGGACTTGTAGGCGTTCATGCCGTACTGCCCGTTGCCGCGCAGGCAGCTGGCGCGGACCTTCTGGTGGGCGCCGGCCATCAGCCCGGCGCCGGAGTTGCGCTGGATCGTCGCGTGCTCGATCACCCAGCCGTCGGCCGAGTCGTGGTTGACCACCCCCTCGTTCTGCGGGGCGACGAAGCCCTGCACGGTCAGGTAGCGGATGGTGACGTTCCCGGCGCCGCCGCCGAAGGCGTACTGGTTGGTCCCGTGGCCGTCGAGCACCGCGCCGGGCGCGCCGAGGTAGCTGTCGCCGTCCTTGGGGACGACCTGGGCGTAGCGGTCCGCTTCGAGGCTGTGCGTTCCCGGCCCGAGCCAGAACGTGGTGTTCGGCGGGCTGGCCTTGGTCTTCGCGGCCAGGTCGCCGACCACCGCGGGGTCGACCGTCACCGCGCCGGCCGGGGCGGTGGCCGGCCCGGCCTCGGGGTGGTCGCACACCTGGGCCACCGGCTTTGCCGGGGACGGCGGGGCGGTCGGCTCCGCCGGGGCGTCCGAGGTGCTGGTGCAGCCGGCCGCCGCCAGCAGGGCCAGCGCCAGCACCGACGCGGCCGACGCCGCCCGGCGCCACCTGGTGATCCCCACCGTCCCCTCCTCCCGCTAGCCCCGGAACCCGAGGACGCTGGTGAACTCCCGCTCGCCGTCGGCGGTTCCGGTGCCGATCAGCGTGGTGGCGGGCTCCTTGCGGCCGAAGCCGGCCGAGTACCAGCCCAGCGGCGGCGCGCTCTCGCCGCGGTGCGCCCGCCAGGTCAGCTCCGCGGGCAGGTCGAGCACCGCGGACCGGTCGTGGCCGTCCCTGGTCCAGGTCAGCACGGCCCGGTGGCCGGTCAGTTCGGCGCTGACCGCCGGGCCGAGGTGGAACGCCAGGCGCACGGCCCGCGCCGGGCCGCGCACCTGGTCGACCACCCGCAGCTCCCCGGTGGCGGCCGTCAGCTCCACCCGGCGGCGGTGCACGGCGTCCCGGTAGCCGTCGTGCTCGGCGCACCAGCGGGCCACCGCCGGGTCGGAGGTGTCCGCGACCAGGACGCGGGTGCGGGCGTGCCTGGTCCACAGGAAGGGGCCGCCGGACACCGACTGGTCGGCGCCGCCCAGCTCCAGGGTGTTGTGGCCCAGCGTCGAGCGGAAGTAGCGCCGCCACTCGGGCTGCCCGTGGTAGCAGTACGTCCCCGGGTCGGCGAGCACGTCGACCCCCTCGTAGCGGACCTCCACGGACAGCGCGTCGGCATGGCCGTGCGCGGCGATGGACAGGAAGCCGTGCGGGCCGCCGTCGCAGCGGCACCAGATCTCCCCCGGGTTGCCCGGCGCCGCACCTCGCAGCACCGTCATGCCCGCGTCCGGGAAGTGCACCGGCCGCGCCGCCGGGCGGGCCACCGTGCCGTCCTGGCCGTACGGCCGCAGCAGCGCGGACAGCAGCGGGGTGCGCACATCGGTGCCGGTCACCGCCGGCCACCAGCCGAGCCGGCCGAACACGGCCTCCCCGGTGGCCAGCAGCGAGCCCCAGCGGTCGGTGCCCGCGCCGTCCAGGACCAGGCCGTGCCCGTCGTCGGCGTCCCCCTGCCGGGGCGGGCGCAGCCGCTCGTCCACCACGGCCGCGAGCGCGTCGGTCATCCGCAGCAGCACCAGCCGGACGGTCCGGGGGACGGGCACGGCGGCCGCGTCCGCCTCGGCCAGTGCGGCCAGGCCGAGCTCCAGCACCAGTCCGTGGTACTCGGTGGCCAGTTCGCGGTTGAGGCCGGAGGGGAAGGTGTTGGCGCGCAGCTGCCGTTCCAGCGAGCGCAGCGCGTCGGCGCGCCAGCGCTCGGAGGCGGGGAACCAGTCGAAGGCGCAGGCCGCCGCGAACCGCCCGGCGTCCTCGGCGATCACGTGGTTGTTCGCCGAGGAGCCCCGGCTGGGGAAGGCGGCCAGCCAGTGCTGGTGGTGCCAGATCTGTTCCAGCGCCACCGGGTTGCCCTCGAACAGCCCGGCCGCGCCGGGCCAGCCGTCGAGCAGCCGACGGACCCACACCCAGGACAGCAGCCGGATGCCCAGCTCGATGCCGCTGATCCAGTGCACGCCGCGCAGCGGCGGGTTGGCCTGCCACCAGGACCGCAGCTGCTCGGCCGCCCGCTCGGCGTAGCGCTCGTTGCGGGTCAGCGCGTAGGCGGCGGCGAGCACCGTCAGGTGCTGGTGCCGGGAGGGCTCCCAGATCTGCTTGATGTCGCCGACCGTGTCCTCGTCCCGGTAGGGCAGGTCGAAGGCGTAGCCGTCCGGGGCCCGGCGGCCGGTCTTCGGGTCGAGCCACCAGTCCGGGGCGGCCAGGTCCTCGCGCGCCACCCCGAAGAACTCGGCGTGCCCGTCCATCAGCCGGTCCGCCGCGGCGACCAGCCGCTTGGCGGCGTCCGCCGGGACGGCGGCGAGCGCCCCGGCGGGCAGTACGGCGGTGAACCGGGCGCCGGTGACGGCCGGGGCGGTCGGCGGCGCGGAACGCCACCGCCGTCGGCGCAGCACGTCGCCGGCCCGGCCGACGACCTCCTGCGGCCCCATCCGGGACAGCCGGCGCAGGTACCAGCCCGGGCTCATGGTCACTTCGGCCCCGCCAGGGTCACCGGCGCACCGCCGGTCAGGGCGGCCTGGACGGCGAGGGTGGCCGCCGTGGTGGCGACCAGCGACTCCAGCGGCACCGGCATCGGCCCGCCGGTCCGCACCGCCCTGATGAACGAGGCCAGTTCGGCGGACTGGCCCTTGTCCCGGGCCTTCGGCAGCCGGGAGCTGACCCAGCGCTTCCGGCCGGCTGCGCCGCTGAAATGCACCGAGGCGCGGACGAAGTCGTCGAGCTCGAGCACCTTGCCGTCCGCGACCAGGTCCAGCGTCTCCTTGGGGAAGCCGGGCGCCCCGGTGGTGACGTAGCTGAGGGTGGCCGTGGAGCCGTCCGGGTAGCCCAGCACGATCTGCAGGTCCTGGTTGCCGGCCGGGGCGACGGCGTACACCGACACCGGGTCGGCGCCCAGCAGCCAGCTCGCCGTGTCGATGAAGTGCCCGCCCTCGCCCGCGAACCGCGAACCCTCGGTGTCCTGTTGGAGGTACCAGCTGCCGTGCTGGAGCCGCCCGGCGTTGACCAGGTAGCGCAGGCTGGCCGGGCCGCTGCGGGTGCCGAAGCGCTGCTTGGCCTCGCGCAGCAGCGGCGCGAACCGGCGGTTGAAGCCGACCTGGAGGCGGTCGTTGCCGGACTCCTCCACGGCGGCGAGCACGCCCGCCAGTTCGCCTTCGGTGAGCGCCAGCGGCTTCTCCACGAACACCGGCTTGCCGGCCAGCAGCGCCCGCTCGGTCAGGGCGGCGTGCGAGCTGTGCCGGGTGACCACGAAGACCGCGTCGATCGAGTCGTCGCCGAGCACGGCGTCCAGGTCGGTGGTCGCCCGGTCGAAGCCGAACTTGCGCTGGGCGTTGGCGGCGGACAGCGCCGTGGTGGTGACGACGGTGGACAGCGCGACGCCCTCGCGCCGGGCCAGGTGCGGCAGCAGCATCGACGTCGCGTAGTTGCCCGCGCCGACGAACGCCAGCCGCACCGGCGTCCCGGCGGGCCGGGCCGGAGCGGCGGGCCGTGCCGGGGCGGCGGCCCGGCCGGGGCGACGCACCTCGGGTACGGCCAGGGTCGGGGCCTCCGCCGTCCGCCCGCCCTCGGCGCCCGGGTACCGGAACAGCACCGCCACGGCCTTCAACTCGCCGTCCTGCAACCGCCGGTAGGTCTCCACCGCGTCGTCGAAGTCGGCGATGTGGGAGACCAGCGGCGCCACGTCCACCCGGCCACGGGCGGCGAGGTCGAGGAAGCAGGCCAGGTTGCGGCGCTCGGTCCAGCGCACATAGCCGATCGGGTAGTCCCGGCCCGCCAGTTCGTACTCCGGGTCGTAGCGCCCGGGGCCGTACGAACGGGAGAACCGGACGTCCAGCTCCTTCTCGTAGTAGGCGTTCCACGGCAGGTCGAGGCGGCACTTGCCGATGTCCACCACCCGGCCGCGGTCCCGGCTCAACTGCGCGGCCAGCTCGACGGGTTGGTTGCTGCCGCCGCCGGCCGCCAGGTACACCTGGTCCACGCCGTGGCCGTCGGTCAGCTCCGCGACGGCGGTCTCCACCGCCGCCGAGCCCGGGTCGCCGCAGGCCACCGCGCCCAGCCGCTCGGCGAGTTCGCAGCGCACCGGGTCGGGGTCGGCCCCGACCACCCGGACGCCCGCGGCGGTCAGCAGCTGCACCACCAGCTGCCCGATCAGCCCCAGGCCGATCACCAGCGCCACCTCGCCGAGCTGCGGCTCGCCCTGGCGCACGCCCTGGAGGGCGATCGACCCGACGGTGCCGAAGGCGGCGTGCTGCGGCGCGAGGCCGTCCGGCACCGGGGTGTAGAGGTTCTTCGGCACCCAGTTCAGCTCGGCGTGCAGCGCGTGCTCGTTGCCCGCGCAGGCCACCAGGTCGCCGACCTTCACGTCGTCGACCCCGGCGCCGACCTGCTCCACCACCCCGCACAGCGAGTAGCCCAGCGGCGTGTAGGAGTCCAGCTTGCCCATCACCTTGCGGTAGGTGGCGGGCAGGCCGTTGGTCGCGACACTCTGCATGACCTTGGCCACCTGGTCGGGGCGCGAGCGGGCCTTGCCCACCATCGACATCCCGGCCTCGGACACCTTCATCAGCTCGGTCCCGGTGGAGATCAGCGAGAAGGCGCTGCGCACCAGCACGCCGCCCGGCTTGCACCCCGGCACCGGCACGTCGAGCACCGCCAGTTCGCCGCTCTTGTAGTTCTGCACAACCTGTTTCACCGGAAGTCCCCTTGCTTCTCTGGCCGTTCGATGAGCGCTGAGCCGTTCAATGGGCGGTGCTGTTCAGTGGATGCTGCTGTTCAGCGGGAGGCGGAGCCGTTCAGTGGGCGGCGGGGCCGGCGGTCGCGCCGCGGTACCAGTACTCCAGGGTCAGCACGTGCCACAGGTGCTTGGAGAAGTCCTGCTGTCCGGCGGCGTCCTCGGCGGCCAGCCGGGCCAGCGCGTCCCGGCGCAGGAAGCCGGAGCGCACCAGCTCGCCGTCGTTGATCACCTCGCGCACCAGCGGGGCCAGGTCCCGGCTCATCCAGGCCCGCAGCGGGGCGCTGAACAGGCCCTTGGGCCGGTACACGATCTCCCGGGGCAGCACGGAGGCGGCCGCCTCCTTGAGCACGGCCTTGCCCTGGCGTCCGACGATCTTGCGGTCCCCGGGCAGCGTGAACGCGGCCCTGACCACCTCGACGTCCACGTACGGCACCCGCACCTCGGTCGAGGCGGCCATGCTGGAGCGGTCCGTGTAGGCGAGGTTGAGGCCCGGCAGGAACATCCGGGCGTCGCCCAGGCACATCCGGTTGACGAAGTCGTCGAGGTCGTTGTCCCGGTAGACGTCGGCGTGCTCGTCCAGCACGTCCTGGACCGTCCCGGCGAGGTCCGGGTCGACCAGGGCGAGCAGTTCCGCCCGGTCGTACATGGTGTAGCTGCGCCGGAACGCCGTCTCCTCCGGCAGCTCGGCGAAGGAGAGGAAGCGCTTGGCGAAGCGCACCGAGCGCAGCCCCCGGTTGGCGGTGGCCACCGGCAGCCGGTCCACCACGGCGGACAGGCCGCGCCGCAGCGGCCGCGGCACGCGCTGGTAGCGCAGCGCCAGCTGGTTGGCCAGGTGCTTGCGGTAGCCGGCGAACAGCTCGTCGGCGCCCATCCCGGAGAGCAGCACCTTGACCCCGGCGTCCCGGGCGGCCGAGCAGATCAGGAAGGTGTTGATCGCGGCCGGGTCGCCGATCGGCTCGTCCAGGTGGTACGTCATCCGCGGCAGCAGGTCCAGCACGTCCGGGGCGATCTCGATCTCGTGCAGGTCCACGCCGAACTGCTCCGCCACCTGACGGGCGTAGCGCAGGTCGTCCGGCATCGCCTCGAACCGGGCGTCCTCGGCGCGGAAGCCGATCGTGTAGGCGGAGATCCCGGGGCGGTCGCGCGCCGCCAGCGCGGTCAGGTAGCTGGAGTCCAGTCCGCCGGAGAGGAAGGTCGCCACCGGGACGTCGGAGAGCAGGTGACGCCGCGTCGACTCCTCGACGATCGCGGCGAGGTCCGGCAGCTCGCCGGCCCGGGCCCGCTCCCGGCCCTCGGCGGCGACCTCCCGCAGGTGCCAGTACCGGCCGCGCTCCACCCGGCCGTCGGGCCGGCAGCGCAGCCAGCTGCCCGGCGGCAGCTTCTCCGCCTCGCGGTACGCGCACCGGGAGTCCGGCACCCAGTAGTAGAGCAGCGAGGCGACCATCGCCGCGTGGTCCACCTCCAGCGAGCCGCCGGTGGCGGCGGCCAGCGCCTTGAGCTCGGAGGCGAACACCAGGCCCTCGCCGCGCCGGAGCAGGAACAGCGGCTTGATGCCGAGCTGGTCGCGGGCGAGCACCAGCTCACCGGTCCGCTCGTCGAAGACCCCGAAGGCGAACATGCCGCGCAGCCGGGGCAGGCAGTCGGTGCCCCAGCGCCGCCAGGCCTCCAGCAGCACCTCGGTGTCGGAGGTGCCGCGGAAGCGCACCCCGGTGGCGGCCAGTTCGGCGCGCAGCTCGGGGGCGTTGTACAGCTCGCCGTTGTAGGTCAGCACCAGGCCGTCCCTGGCCATCGGCTGGGCGCCCGTCCCGGAGAGGTCGACGATGGCGAGCCGGCGGTGCCCCAGGTGCACCTCGCCGTCGCCGAGGGAGTGGCTGTACCGGCCCGCGCCGTCCGGGCCGCGGTGGGCGAGGGTGTCGGTGAGCAGGTCGGTCACGACCTTCCCGTCCGGCCACCGGTACGTTCCTGCGATGCCGCACATGTCCTACCTCGCCTCCTGGTCGATGTCCGGGACCCGTACGGTCCAGGCCGGTAGTCGTTCGGTCCGCCGCCGGCCCAGCCGTCTCGGGCGGGTCGGCCGGTCGTCCCGGGCGGGCGGCTCCTCGGTCGGGCCCTCCCAGCGGGTGCCGTCGGTGCGGTCGCGCGGGTCGGGGTCGATCAGCACCACGCCGAGCACCTGGATGCGCTGGTCGGCGAGCCGGCGGGCCACGGTGTGCAGCCAGGCCGCGCTGCCGTGGCCGGCCCGGACCACGAGCACCGTCCGGGTGCCCAGGTGGCGCAGGTCGGTCCAGGCCGTGCCGGGCGCCACCGAGCCGACGCCGAGCCGGCGTTCCGGCGGCGGCGCGGCCCCGGCCCGTTCGCCGCGGACCACGGTCGGCTCCCCCGGCTTCGCGGTGCGCTTGGCGAGCTGCGGTCCGGGCAGCCCGTCGAGGACGACCACCGGGCCGTCCTGCTCGGTCAACGCCCCGGCGAGGTCCAGGGCGAGCGCGCCGGTGCTGTGCGCACAGCCCAGCTCCAGCAGCGACACCGGCTCGGCGCAGCCGCGTACGGTGCGGGCCAGGGTGGCGGTGACCCGCTCCCGGGCGGCCCTGGTCCGGCGCAGTTGCCAGCGGCCGCGCGAGCGGCGCGGCACCCGGTCCAGCTCCGCGAGCACGGAGGCGCCGAGGTGGGCCGCGATGTCCCGGCGCAGCACCGGGCGGTCCGCCACCACGGCACTGACGGCGGCCACGGCGAGGCCGAGGCACAGCCCGAGGACGAGTCCGATCCCGGCGTCGGTGGCGGCCGTCTTCGGCAGCGACTGCCGTACCGGGTGCGGGGCGTCCACGATCTGGGTGCCGGCCACCAGCCGGGGCGCGCCGACCTTGGCCTCGGCGGCACGCTGGCCGAAGTCGGTGATCCGGGCGGTGAGTTCGGCCCGGCTGGCGTAGAGCGACTCCAGGTTGGCCGGGCCCTTGGCCGCGTTCGGCTGGGTGCCGGCGCCGATCTGCTGGTTGACCTGGTCGAGTTCCTGGCGCATCCGGTCGCGCTGGTCGAGCAGGGCCTTGGACTCGGCGTCCGCGGCCTGCTGGATCCGCTGCACGTGGTCGGCGACGAAGGCCTCGGCCAGCGCCTTGGCGCGGGACTGGGCCTCGGCGTCGCTGCGGCCGGTCACGGTGATCTCCAGCAGGTTGTTGGTCAGGCCCGCCCCCGCGTACTCCTTCATGAAGTCCTCCGGCTTCTCGGTGGACCCGAGGGCCTGGAGGGCCTTGGCGGCGATCCCGGTGGTCCGGAGCAGGGCGGCGTCGGTGCGGATCAGCGTTCCTGGGTCGTTCGGCTGGTCCGCCGCGTGCGCGACCAGCACCTCGGCCGTCGCGCTGGGCGGCGGCGGCCGCAGGACGGCCAGCGCCGCGCCGGCCAGCAGGCCGAGCAGCGCCAGGGCGCACCAGAGGCGGCGGCGCCTGCGCACGGCGACCACCAGCGACTGGAGGTCCAGCAGTGGAGCGGCGGTGGACGACTCCCCCGTCGTACTCGTCGTCACCCCGATCATCCCCCCGTCTCGTCATCGGCTTCGGACCGCGCCGCGGCGGCGCCCGCGAGCACCGGCTCGGCGCGGCCGGTACGGCGGCCGGCGGGGCGCTTCGGGCCGTCCTGGACCAGGTCGGCCACCACGACGCCGACCAGCTCGTGCTCGGCGTCCGCGCACGCCCCGGCCAGGGCGGCCAGGTCCCCCGCCGTCCAGCTGCCCGCGCTGAGCACGACCAGGGCGCCGGCCTCCTCGTCGCGGTCGGGCACCAGCGGCCGGGTGACCGGCACCCCGACCACCCGCAGCAGCGGATCGCCGCCCGCCTCGGCGGCCAGCTGGTCGGCGGCCCGGCGGGCCGGCTCGTCGCCCTCCGGGACGACCACCAACAGCCCGCGCGAGGGCGGCAGTTGCTCGCGGATCCGGGCGCACACCCGCCGGTGGCGCAGCTGCCGGCCGGCCTCGTCGCCGCAGGCGTGCGGGGTCGGCAGGTCCCATCGGACGTCGGTGCCCAGCACCCGGCGGAGCAGACCGCGCGGGCCGCGCGCCGCCGGCCGCCGCGCGGCCCGCCCGCCGGGGACGTCGACGGTGCCGAGCAGTTCGGCGCCCAGCGCCGCGGCGATCTCCGGTTCGGTGCGCAGCCGGCGGCTCATCCGGGCGGCCGTCAGGTGCCCGATCACGCCGAGCAGGAGGAACACCAGCGCGCCGGCGGCGACGAGTTGGATCCGGGTCGGCGGTGCCTGGCCGGTCGGCCGGGCCGCCGAGCCCATGACGACCATGTTGGCCTTGTTGGCGGCCGGGTCGACCTGGTCCAGCTTCTTGACGGCGTCCTGCAGTGCGGTGCGCAGCTTCTCCAGCTCGGTGCGGACCTGCACGCTCTCCACGGTCTGCCCCGGCCCGACCGAGTTGGCCAGGTCGGTGATGCGCTGGCCGGTCTGGGTCACCAGCTGGCGCAGCTGCTCGGGCTGCGCCGCCTCGGGGTCGGTGCCGTCGCCCGCCATCCGCGCGGCGAAGCCGACGAACTGCTTGGCCAGCTGGTCGGCGAGCTGCTGGGCGCGCTCCGGGGTCTCGGCGGTGCCCGAGATCTTGATGATGTTCCCGTCCGCGGCGGTGGCGCTCACCCGGCTCCGCAGCTCGGTGCCGTCGACCCCGCTCCACTTGAGCGCGGCGGCCGCCCGGTCGACCACCACCGAGCTGGTCGCGATCTCCGCCTGGGTCATCAGCTCGCGCTCCTGCCACACCCCCGGCAGCAGCACCGACGCCGAGGTGGTGTAGCTCGGCGGGAACAGCAGTGAGCTGCCGTAGCCGACGAGCGCGCCCACCACGGCGAGGACGGCGAGCAGCCGCCACCGCCGACGCAGGATCCGGCCGATCGTGACCAGGCGGATCGTGTCCTCGCTCAACGGTGCCGCCTTCTCCCTGCCCGGCCCCGGCCGCCCGCCGCCCGGCCACCTGCCGCCGGGGCGCCGTCACCGCAGGCGGCGGCGTAGGCGGCGAGCAGGGCCCGCTGGGAGTTCCGCCAGGCGAGCGGCCCGTTGATCCGCTCCTGGCCGACCTTGCCCATCAGGGCCCGCTTCTCCGGGTCGTCCATCAGCTGCGCGACCAGCCGGGCGAACGCGGACTCGTCGTTGGCGGGCGCGTAGACGGCGGCGTCACCGGCGGAGACCCGGGCCTCCCGGAGGTCGAAGGAGACCATCGGGCGGCCCATCACCATGTACTCCAGGACCTTGTTCATGGTCGACACGTCGTTCAGCGGATTGCGCGGGTCCGGGGAGAGGCAGATGTCCGCGGTGGACAGGTAGCGCGCCAGGTCGGCGTCCGGCACCCGGCCGGTGAACTGCACCCGGTCGGCGAGCCCGAGCCGCCGGGACAGCTCGACCATCGCGTCGAAGGTGTCCCCGCCGCCCACGAACACCGCGTGCCAGTCGGTCCGCCCCTGCTCGTCGCGCAGCTTCGCCAGCGCCCGCAGGGCGTAGTCGACGCCGTCCTGCGGCCCCATCACGCCCAGGTAGCAGAGCAGGTGGGACCGGCCGCGCTTCAACTCCGGCTCGGGCGGCACCGGGCGGAAGCGGGCGGTGTCGGGCGCGCTGCGCACCACGAAGACGGACTCCGGCGGCTTGCCGCCGCGGCGCAGCGCGACGTCCCGGTAGCTCTCGTTGGTGGCGAGCACCACGTCCGCGGCCCGGTAGGTCATCCGCTCCAGCGCGCACACGCCCCGGTAGAGCAGGTCCTCGCCGCGGTCGAAGCGGGAGAGGTACAGCTCGGGCACCAGGTCGTGCTGGTCGAAGACGAACCGCGCGCCGCGCCGTTTCAGCCACAGCGCGGGCAGGAACAGCAGGTCGGGCGGGTTGCAGGCGTGCACGACGTCGACCGGGCCGACCTTGCGGGCCAGCCGGGCGGTGTGCCACAGCGCGGACCCGTACTCCCGCAGGTAGCCGGCCGGGCCGCCGGTGGCCGCCCGGAGCGGGTAGCGGTGGATCCGCACCCCGTCGATGACGGCCTCCGGTTCGGTGTCCCGCTTGCTGCCCTGCGGGCAGATCACGTCCACCCGCCAGCCCGCGTCGCGCAGGGTGGTGCACTCCTGCCACACCCGCCGGTCGAACGGCACCGACAGGTTCTCCACCAGGATCAGCGCGCGGCGTCCCCGCCCGTCACCGCCGACCGCCTCATCGAACGTCGCGTCACCAGGCAAGGCCCACGTACCCCGGCTCGGTCCGGCGCCGCTCGGCGTCCGGAAGGCGGATGAGGTCGACGATCACCGCTCCGTCGCCGTGCGGCAGGGCCGCCAGCACGGCCTCGTCCCTGGTCCCGACCACGCACACCTCGGCGTGCTCCAGCACCTCGGCGACGGAGGGCACCAGCAGCTGGGCGAGGTGCGGCAGCCGGTTCTCGATGTACTCCCGGTTCGCCCCGAGCAGTCGGGAGAGGTGCACGTTGGGGTCGTGGATCCGCAGGTCGTAGCCCTTGCCGAAGAGCCGCTCGGCGAGCTCGACCAGCGGGCTCTCCCGGAGGTCGTCGGTGCCGGGCTTGAAGGACAGGCCGAACAGGCCCACCCGGCGCTTCCCGGTGCGCTCGACCAGCTCCACCGCGCGCTGGAGGTGGTCGGCGTTGGAGGCCAGCACGTGCGAGAGGATCGGCACCGAGACGTCGGCCCGGTGCGCGGCGTGCACCAGGCTGCGCAGGTCCTTGGGCAGGCAGGAGCCGCCGAAGGCGAAGCCGGGCCGCAGGTAGGCGGGGCTGATGTTGAGCTTGCGGTCGGCCAGGAAGACGTCAACCACCTGGTGCGAGTCCACCCCGAGCGCCTGGCACACCGCGCCCAGCTCGTTGGCGAAACCGATCTTGAGGCCGTGGAAGGCGTTGTCCGCGTACTTGATCGCCTCGGCCACCGGGACGGGCACCCGGAACACCTCGCCGGGCAGGCCCTCGTAGAGCGCCGCGACCACGTCGCCGCTGGCCGCGTCGAGCTCGCCGATCACGGTCTTCGGCGGGTCGAAGAAGTCCCGCACACTGGTGCCCTCGCGCAGGAACTCCGGGTTGACCGCGACCCCGACGTCCACCCCGGCGGTGCCGCCGAGGTGCTTCTCCAGGATCGGCACCAGCAGGTCGAGGCAGGTGCCCGGGAGCATGGTGCTGCGGAACACGACGGTGTGCCGCCCGCCCTTCTCGGCCGCCGCCGCACCGATCTGCTCGGTGACCCGCTCCAGGTAGGTGGTGCACAGGCTGCCGTTGGCCGCCGAGGGCGTGCCCACGCAGACCAGCGACACGTCGCTGCCCAGGACCGCCTCGCGGACGTCCGCGGTGGCGCGCAGCGCCCCGGAGCGCACCACCCCGGCGAGCAGCTCGCCGATCCGCTCCTCGACCACCGGGGCCCTGCCCTCGTTGACCAGGTCGACCTTCACCTGGTTGACGTCCACGCCGATCACCTCGTGACCGAGGCTCGCCAGGCACGCGGCCGACACGCAGCCCACGTAGCCGAGCCCCAGGACGCTGACCCTCATGACCCGTTCCTCCCCTCGGGCCGGCCCTCGCGGCCGACCGTCCGCGCGTCGTCGGAACGACGCCCCCCAGCAGTGGCCATCAGTACGGCAACGGCCATCAGTACGCCCCCTGCCCCTGGAGCACCGCGCGCAGCGTCTTCCAGAGGATCACCGCGTCCAGGGCGAGCGACCAGTCCTCCACGTAGCGCAGGTCCAGCCGGACCGCCTCCTCCCAGGGCAGGTCGCTGCGCCCGCTGATCTGCCACAGGCCGGTGAGCCCGGGCTTGACGAGCAGTCGCCGCCGGATGTCCGGGCCGTACGCGGCGGACTCCTCCGGCAGCGGCGGGCGCGGGCCGACCAGCGACATCGAGCCGGCCAGCACGTTGAGCAGCTGCGGCAGCTCGTCCAGCGAGTAGCGGCGCAGCACTCCGCCGACCCTGGTCACCCGGGGGTCCCGGCGGAGCTTGAACAGCAGGCCGGCGCCCTCGTTGCGGTCGGCCAGCCCGGCCTTGGCCCGGTCCGCCCCGGACACCATGGTGCGGAACTTGACCAGGGTGAACTGGCGGCCGTCCTTGCCGACCCGGTGCTGCCGGTAGAACACCCCGCCGCGGCTGTCCAGCGCGACGAGCAGTCCGACCACCAGCATCAGCGGCGAGAACAGCACCAGCAGGACCGCCGCGCCCAGCCGGTCGACGACCGCCTTGACCGCCCGGGGACCGCCGGTGAAGGTGGGCATGCTGACCCGCAGCATCGGGATCCCGAGCACCGCGTCGACGTGCAGCCGCGGTCCGGCCACCTCCATCAGCACCGGCGCGACCACCATCTCGGCGTCGCCGCCCTCCAGGTTCCAGGCCAGCCGTTGCAGCCGGTCCGGCGACCAGTGCGGGTCCGGCGTGATCGCGACCACCCGGTAGCCGTCCCGCCGGACGTGGTTGGCGACGTCCGCCAGCCGGCCGACCACCGGTACGCCGTCCAGCCGGTCGCCGTTCGGCCCCAGCGCGTACGGCGTGCAGACCGCCTCCACCCGCCAGCCCAGGTGCGGGAACTTGCGGGTCCGGGCGATCAGGTCGCGCACGGTGGCCGGGCTCCCGGCGGCGAGCACCGGGCGCAGGCACCGTCCCTGGTTGCGCTGCTCGTGCAGCCACAGCCGCAGCAGGTACCGCTCCGTCATGGTGACGAGCGTGATCGCCGGAATCGCGACGAAGATCCAGAGCCTGATGTTGTGCGAGGAGAGGGCGATCCCGCCGAGTGCCAGGACGACGGCCGCCGTGAACAGCGAACGGCCGAGTCGGCGGAATTCCTCCGCCCCCTGGCCGAGAACCGCCGGTGCCCACGCCCGGGTCGTCCCGAGCGCCCCCAGCACCAGCAGTTCGGTGCCGAAGGCGAGAATTCCCCATTTCTCGTGCCAGTTGGCCGCGTCCCGGACCCCGAAGAAGCCGCCGATGGCCGCCACCACGAAGGCGGTGGCCACGGTATCGCTGATCATCACGGTACGGCGGTACTGCTGCTCCCAGTCGCTCTCCGACCGGCTGAATTTCCCACCCGCCGGGCGGCGCACCCGGGCCGGCGCGAACCCGCCGGCTAATTCCCCCTCCTTCTGCTCGACCGCTCCTGCTCCCGCCCCCGCCAGGCCTTCAGTGGGTTCGACGTGCTCGCTCCACACGGTTCCTCCCCCCGGGAGGCGGCTGCCCCCCGCACCTGATTCCTCCCCCCGGGAGGCGCTGCCTCCCGTGTCGCGCCTTTCCTGGCCGCGCACGGCAGCGCCCCCGGAAATGGCGGATCCGCCATTGCGGCGCTACTCGGACTTCCCACCGGGCACCGGCGGACTGGCGCGTCCTGCCGAATTCCCGGAGTGCGCGGGAAAACGTCGACGGTTGCTCTCCACACTCGGAACCTCTGCTCGGGCGTCGAGAATTGGACACCCCCAGCCCGCCGCCGGAAAACGTGACTACCGGCAGTCCGCAACGACCGATCCGTAGATCATCACGTGTCGCCCCTCACGCCCGATCGTGCGGCACGAAAATCAATGTAGAGCATCCGGGGCGCCTGATGAGGGGGATGTGTGAAACAGGTGCTCGAGATTTGAAATCATCCCCAACTGCGGGTGCCCGGGAGGGGGTTGCCGGACCGCCGGGAGGCGTGCCGTGACCTGTGCCGACGCAGCTTGGACGCAGCTCCGACGTACCTCCGGCGCACCTGCGGCGCGGCCCGGCGGGCCGCCCTGGGCCGGGGTCCGCCGGGACCGGCGGGCGCCACTTCCGGCCGTCCGGGCGCAACCCCCTGGGCACGGGCCGGTGGGTGCGGGCATGCTGAGGGGAGGACCGATCCGCGGGGCAAACCGGCTTCACCGTACGGTGGCTGACGAGGAGTCACAGCCGGGCGACCCGTCGGGCCCGGCGGCCGGATCCCGTCGCCGTCACACGCTCGGCGGGTTCCGTGCCAGGTAGCGCAGGCCCTGCTTGAGGTAGGCCCGCGGGTTGGTGGTCAGGTGCCGGGCCCAGTCCGGCCTGGTCTCGCCGCGCCGGTGGGCGTAGCAGGCCAGCGCGTAGCCGAGCATCCGCTCGGACAGGTAGCCGAGCCGCGAGTACGACCAACCGCGCTCGCTCCGCTCGAAGTTGAAGGCGGAGTTGGCGGTGAAGACGCCGAGGCCGAAATGCACCGTCAGCAGGTCGGTGAGCGGTTCGTGGTCGCGCCGGTCCCGGGAGATCCGCTGCTCGTCGAGGAGCCGGACATGGCCCAACTCGTGGGCGACGGTGGCGACCAGGGCGACCGGGCGGACGGCCTGGCGCTGGGCGACGGCGATCACCGGGCGCCCGTTCTCCCGCCGGTAGTGCCCGGCGGCGGAGCGGGAGCTGTGGTTGAGCCGCAGGCCGTCGACCATCGCCTGCTCGCCGTCGTCCGGCTCGATCTCGATGGTCAGGCGGTCGGGCGCCACGTCCAGGTAGCCGCAGATCAGGGCGATCACCCCCCGGATGTCCTCGGCGGACCCCCGGAACGGCCCCGGGAAGAACTCCGCCGTGGGCAGCACCGGGGCACGGTCCAGCACCCCGCGGCCGAACTCGGCCGCCAGCCAGGCCATCGACTCCTCGATCCAGGCCCGTTCGTCCGGCCGCACCGGACACTTCGGCTCGAACAACGCCATCGCACCCCCCGAATGATCACGGACATGATGCACCAGGGTGGCGTGCGCCGGGGGCCGTCCGGGCCCCCGGCGCACGGGGACGGGTTTGGTCACGCAGCTCAGGGAGCGAGGCCCTCCGGGCTCCGCCAGCTGACCAGGCGGGCCCCGTCCGGCGGACGGTCCACGACCGCCTGTCCGAACACCCGGTTGATCGAGGTGCCCATGTTCTGCGAGATGTCCGCACCGTAGACGTGCAGGGAGACCGCGCGCCCGGTGCCGCCGTTCGACACCCGGTGGATGTCCTCGTCGGGCGGCACCAGGAGCTGCACCCGGCCGGCCGAGCAGGTCGTCCGGGCGTACGGTGCCAGCACCCGGCGGCCGGACCTGGGCAGCCGCCACAGCCGGAAGGCCTCGTCCACCTCGACGCCCTCCACCACGCCCGACACGCACCAGGCGACGTGGTCGTGGATCGGGGTGGACTGCCCGGGCAGCCAGGTCAGGGCGACCACGGAGTGGGTGGGTTCGGCGTGCAGCAGCCGCTGGGAGTAGCCCTCGGTGTCACCGGCGCACAGGTCCTCGGGGACGATGAGCCCGGCGCGCAGGTACTTGCGCAGGGTGTCCGCGGTGAGCTGGGCGGTCAGGACCTCGGCGGCGGCGTAGCGCGCGAGGTCGGCGAGGAACTCGTCGAGGTTGGATCCGGTGGCCACGGCTACCTCCCCACCCCGGTGAGCGCACGGACCTCCAGCTCGGCGAAGCCGCGCCCGTCCGCGTCCTCGTCCCGGCGGCGGCGACCGCCGGCCAGCGAGCCGAGGACGGCGGCCGCGAAGCCGATCGGGATGGAGAGGACGCCCGGGTTCTGCAACGGCACCGGCGCCGTGGTGGTGCAGGAGATCAGCGCCGTGGCGTTGCCGACCTGCTTGCTGGACGCGTCCACCCCGCAGTCCTTCGCCTGGGCGGCCGTGAGCTTCACGGCGGGGACGGTGCCGCTCGCGCCGCCCCAGCAGATCGGCGAGAGCAGCACCAGACCGATCGAGGCGACCAGCCCCGCGTAGATGCCGCACTTGGCGCCGAAGGTGGTGAAGCGCTTCCAGAACAGGGTCAGCAGGATCGCCGGCAGGTTGGCCGAGGCGGCGATGGCGAAGGCCAGGGCCACCAGGAAGGCCACGTTGAGGTCCCTGGCGAAGATCGACAGGGCGACCGCGACCGCGCCGATCACCACGGCGGCGACCTTCGCGGTGACCAGTTCCTGCCGTTCGGTGGCCCGGCCCTTGCGGATCACGCTGGCGTACAGGTCGTGGGCGAAGGAGGACGAGGAGGTCAGGGTGAGCCCCGCGACCACCGCGAGGATGGTGGCGAAGGCCACCGCCGCGATGAAGGCCAGCATCAGCGAGCCCCCGGTGGTGCCGGCGCCCCCGCCGAGGTGCTCGGCCAGCAGGGTGGCGGCGGTGTTGCCGGACGGGTCCTTCGCCTTGATCGTCGCGGTGCCGACCAGCGCGGCCGCGCCGAAGCCGAGCACCAGGGTCATCAGGTAGAAGACCCCGATGATGCCGATCGCCCAGTTCACCGACTTCCGCGCGTCGCGGCCGGTCGGCACGGTGTAGAAGCGCACCAGCACGTGCGGCAGCGCCGCGGTGCCGAGCACCAGGGCCACTCCGAGGCTGACCAGGTCCAGCTTCGACCAGCCGTCCGTCGCCCCGTACTTGAGGCCGGGCCGGAGGAAGGCCTCGCCCTTCTTGGACGCCGAGGCGGCGTCCCCGAGCAGGTGGCCGAGATCGAAGCCGTACTTCGCCAGCACCCACACGGTCATCACGGCCGCGCCGGCGATCAGCAGCCCGGCCTTGACGATCTGCACCCAGGTGGTGCCCTTCATCCCGCCGACCACGACGTAGACGATCATCAGGGCGCCGACCCCGACGATGGTCCAGATCTGCGCGGCGGCGCCCTTGACGTCGAGCAGCTGGCCGACGATCGTCGCCGCGCCGACCATCTGCGCGATCAGGTAGAAGATCGACACCACGATGGTCGACACCCCGGCCGCGGTCCGCATCGGCCCGCTGCGCAGCCGCGCCGCCAGCACGTCCGCCATGGTGAACCGGCCGGTGTTGCGCAGCAGTTCGGCCACCATCAGCAGTGCGACCAGCCAGGCCACCAGGAAGCCGATGGAGTAGAGGAAGCCGTCGTACCCGGAGAGCGCGATGATCCCCGCGATGCCGAGGAAGGACGCCGCGGACAGGTAGTCGCCCGAGATCGCGATGCCGTTCTGCAGCGCGGAGAACTGGCCGCCGCCGGTGTAGAAGCCGCCGGTGCCCCGGGTGCTCCGCCGCGCCCAGAGGGTGATGACCAGGGTCACCGCCACCAGGGCCACGAACAGGCCGATGGTCAGGCCCTGGTGCGAGGACTCCTGCGCCGTGCTGGTGGCGGTGGGGGCGGTGGCGGTGGCGGCAGCGGCGAACGGAAGGTGCTGAGTCATGCCCGGCTCCCCGTCAGCTCGTGCTCGTCGCCGGGGAGAGCAGCCGCGGCCCTGCGCAGCTCCTCGGCCAGCGGGTCCAACCGCCGGGCGGCGAACCGGCCGTAGGCCAGGGCGATGCCGAAGGTGGAGGCGAACTGCAGCAGCCCGAAGACCAGCGCCACGTTGATGTTCCCGACGACCTCGGCCGCCATGAAGCCGCGGGCGTAGGCCGAGCAGAGCACGTACGCCAGGAACCAGAGCAGGAACGCCGCCGTCACCGGGAAGACGAACCTGCGGTAGCTGGCGCGCAGTCGGGCGAAGCGCGGATCGTCGCCGATCCAGGGGGTGTCACCGCGCGACGGCGCGGCCGGGTCGATCATGGGAATCCTTCTGAGCGGTACGGAACGTGTCGAACGAGCCGACCGTAGGATCCCCCGGTAGACGAGCGATCAACGCGCGTCCGACTCAGGGGGGATCCACCGGTGGACCTGCACACGCTCACCCAGTTCCTGGCGGTGGCGCGGCTGGAGCACCTGAGCCGGGCGGCAGCGGAACTGCGCGTCGCCCAGCCGTCGTTGAGCCGCTCGGTGGCCCGGCTGGAGGCCGAACTGGGCACACCGCTGTTCGAGCGCGGCGGGCGGCTGCGGCTGAACGAGGCCGGGCACCTGTTCCGAGGCTACGTCGAGCGCGCCCTCGGCGAACTGGAGGCGGGCCGACGGGCCGTGGCCGAGGCGACCGGGGAGGGACTGGGCACGGTCCGGCTCGCCTCGGAGACCTTCCTGGCCTTCAGCGGCCCGCTGGCGGCGTTCAAACACGAGCACCCCGGCGTGGAGATCGAACTGCACCAGCTGACCGTCGCCGAGATGGCCCGGCAGCTGCGGGCCCAGGAGGTCGACCTGGCCGTCGCCTCCCAGCCGATCGCCGTCGAGGGCCTGGAATCCGTCCGGCTCCTCGACGAGGAGGTGGGACTGGCCGTGCCGCTCGGCCACCCGCTGGCCGGGCGCGCCTCGGTGGGCGTCGAGGAGCTCGCCGACGAGCCCTTCATCGCCGCCCGCCCCGGGCACTGGCAGCGCCGGCTGCTGGACCGCCTGTTCGCCGCCCAGGGCCTGGCACCCCGGATCGTCTGCGAGGGCGACGAGGCCGGCGCCATCGCCGAACTGATCAGCGCGGGCCTGGGCATCGGCCTGGTGCCCGCCCTGGCCCGACGCACCGCCACCCGCGTCCCGCTGGTGTGGGTCGACGTCGACAGCCCCGACTGCCGACGCGCCCTCACCCTGCACTGGCGCCTCGGCGAACGCCTGCCCACCGCCGCCCGGCTGCTGCGCGACGCCATCGCGGACTGGGACTGGACGACGGGCGAGGCCGGCGGGCCGGGGCTCCCGGGGGCGTTCTGATCCCGCCCGGGCACGCCCTGTCGCCAGATCACGCCCCAGGATCACGGCCCGGGATCACGCGCCCGGGATCACGCGCCCGGGATCACGTTCGACAGCGGCAGGCCCTCGAAGAAGGCCACCGCCTCCTCCCGCCAGTACGGTCGCCAGCCCTGGGCTTCCGCGCGGGCCGCCTCCGCGCAGCGCCGCATGTCGGCACGGAGCTTCCCGTCCACGCCCAGCAGCCGGGCCAGTTCGCGGACCCGGTCGACCGTGGCGGCCGGGCACTGCGGGTCGCCGAGCGCGGACTCCACCAGGGCCCGCTGCGCCTGGTCCGCCGCGGTGAGCAGCGCGGTCACCGCGTAACTGCGGCGCCCCGCACGGAGGTCGGCGCCGGTCGACTTGCCGGTGGCGTCCTCCTCACCGAACAGGTCGAGGTAGTCGTCGCGCAGCTGGCCGCCGATGCCGACCAGGGTCGCGTACCGGCGCAGCCGCGCGTCGTGGCGGGCCACGTCCTCGCCGGCGGTCAGCAGCCCCAGCCGCAGCGGGGCGAGCACGGAGTACCGGGTGGACTTGTACTCGCAGACGGTGTGCAGGAACTCCTCGTCCGGGAGCGGCCGGAAGTCGCGTTCGAGGTCCACGATCTGGCCGGCGACCGTCTCGGCCCCCGCGTTCAGCTGGACCTCCAGCATCGCCTGGCGCAGTTCGGCGGGTACGTCCGCCTCCAGCAGGACCCGCATCGCGAGAAAGGCGGCGAGGTCCCCGGCCAGAACGGCCAGGCCGAGCGCGGTCCGCTCGGACTCCGGGAACTCCCGGCGGTAGGCGTAGTAGGTGGAGGGCCCGCCGCGGCGCACGGCCGCGTCGTCGATGATGTCGTCGTGGACGAGCCCGTGCGTCTGGAGCAGTTCGATGCTCAGCGCGGCCTCGGCCAGGCCGGGCACCGGGTCGGTGGTGACGAGCCGGGCCGCCTCGTACAGCAGGGCGACCCGCAGGCGCTTGCCGCCGCGCAGCGAGAGGTCCCGGAGCAGCTCCAGGCTGCGCGGGGTGAAGCGGCTGAGCGGCGGGGTGTCGAGGCGCTCCGGCAGGGCGTCGAAGTAGGCCTCGAATCGGAGGTCGAAGCGGCGCCGGTGCCCGGCGGCCCGTTCGCGGGCGGCTGCCATGATCGTCTCGTTCACGCCGTCCACCTTCGCATCCGCCCGGGACCGCCCGCACCGCCGGGGTCGGGGCAGCTCGGCGGGGCGGCGGGGTCGGGGCGGCGGGGCAGCTCGGCGGGGCGGAGCGGCTGTCCGGCCGGGCGCAGCGGCACTCGGACGGCCGACGGATTCATCCCAGCTGTCTTTCGGCCATCTGTGCGAGAGGTCTGGTCGTGACCGCGACACCCTCCTAGAGTGGCCGCGATCCTCCGCAAGTGACCTTTTCTTCACGCGGGTTCACCCGGCCTTCACACCGGTCCACCGGCCCCGGCACGTTCAGCGCGCTCTGTTCCCACCGTCGAACCGAAAGGGCCGGGTCCGTGACGCAGGCGTTCCAGTCCCCCGGCTTCGCCACCCTGGCGGCCGACCGCGCGGTCGAGACCCGGCTCGTCGAGGAGCGCTGGCAGGCGGTCGCCTGGGACCGGCGGACGGACCGGCGCCGGGTGGTCACCGACCGGCCCGAGGGCGTCCACCTGAGCGAGATCGAACCGGACGGCGAGGCCATCTGGTGGTTCGACTCCGACGGCGCCGGGGAGGGCCGGTGGTGGCGCGAGCCGTTCACGGGCGGTGCGCGCGGCGCGGCACTGCACGGTGTGCCGCCTGGCCGGGCCTACGGCGTCGCCTTCGACCGGACCGGCGCGCTGGCGGCGGTGGCCGTCGGGACCGGCGACACCTCGCATTGCTACGTCGGCCCGCCTGCGGGCGAGGCCCGGCCGATCGGTTCGGCGCCGGGGTACCTGGGCCTGGCCGACCTGTCCCCGGACGGCCGGCTGCTCGCCCTCGGCGGACGCCCCGACGGGGACGACGCGGTGCTCCTGTGGCCGACGGACGCACCGCCGCACCCGTCGGCGGACCGAGCGCCGCACCGCGCGCCGTCCTACGCGCCAGCTGGTGCGACGCGGCTCGCCGGGAGCCCCCGACTGCGGCTCTGGCCGATCGAGTTCAACCCCCTCGCCGTGCGCGAACCCGAGCTCCTCCTGGTGATCGAGGAGGACGAGCGGTACTCCGTCGCGACCTGGCGGGCGGACTCGGGCCTGCGAAGACACCCGGAGCTGTCATTCGACTCGCAGATCTCGGCCGGCTGGTACGGCGGGCCGCACGGGGTGCTGATCCAGCACGAGCGGGCCGGGCGGAGCCGACTGCTCCTCGCCGACCTCGGCCCGTCGACCGCCCTCGACCTACCGGCCGCTCTCGGCCCACCGGCAGAACCGGCCCCGTCCCCGCCCGCGCCCCCGCCCGCGCCCGCGCCCGCCCGGGAGATCCGCACCCCCGGCGGCACCATCCACGACCTGTCCTGTGCCCCGGACGGCACCCTGCACTGCGTCTGGAGCCGGGAGTCGACCCCGCCCCGCCCACTGGTCCTGCGCCCCGGCGCCGAGAAGCCGCCCCACCCCGCCCCGGACCACGCTCCGGAGGGCGATGACCGCACCCGCCGCAGCAGACGCTGGACGCCCCAGCCCTACGGGCGGATCCACAGCTTCGTCAGCACCCCGGCCGGCCCCGGCCCGTGGCCGACCCTGTTCCTGGTCCACGGCGGCCCCGCCACCCACGACCGGGACTCCTACGACCCCCGGGTGAACGCCCTGGTGCGCCACGGCTACGCGGTGGTGCGCACCAACTACCGCGGCTCCACCGGCTACGGCTCCGGCTGGCAGCACGACTACGGCCACCGGGTCGGCCTGGCCCAGATCGAGGACCTGGCCGCCGTCCGCGCCGAACTGGTCGCCGACGGCACGGCGCTCGCGGAGCGCACCGGCCTCTGCGGGTTCTCCTGGGGCGGCTACCTGACCCTCCTCGCGCTGGGCGCTCAGCCCGAGCTGTGGACGCTCGGCATGGCCGCCCAGCCGATCGCGGACTACCCCGCCACCTACCGCACCACCACCCCCGCCCTGCGCGAGGTCGACCGCCAGCTCTTCGGCGGCACCCCGGACGAGGTCCCCGAGCGCTACCGCGCGGCCGACCCGCGCTCGTACGTGCACCGGGTCCGCTCGCCCGTCCTGCTGGTCGCCTCGCGGACCGACGAGCGCTGCCCGCCCGAACAGGTCGACCGGTACGCCGCGGACCTGCGCCGGCTGGCGGTGCCGCACGAGCTGCACTGGGTGGACGGCGGCCACTACAGCCGCCGGACCGCCGACCACCGATCGGTGCTGGAGGCGATGGTCCGCTTCGCCGGGCGCGCCTGGCCGGCACCGCTCCCCGGACACCCCGGGGCGACCGCCCCGGGGCACCCACCGATCCGATGGAAGGAGGTGAACAACCATGAAGCGACGCAGCATCCAGAACGACCCGATCGGCACCCCGGAGCGTGACCGGGGCGCCGTGGTGGTCCAGAACTTCTCGCTCGACCTCACCAAGGCCGCAGCGGTCGCGCCTGCCCTCAAGGGGCAGCCGAAGCCGAAGCCGGAGCAGAAGGACAAGTGACCCACCGTCGCTCCGGGGCGCCCGCGGTGCCCCGGAGCGACACCCCGCCGACCGTCCCGTGACCGACCGCGACCGCCCGCCAACCGTCCCGTGACCGACCACGACCGACCGCGACCGACCGCGACCGACCGCCAACCGTCCCGTGACCGACCGCGACCGCCCTCGACCGACAGAAGTGGCCACCATGCGTATCGTCCTGCTGCACATGCCCTGGGGTGCGATCGACGTGCCCTCGCTGGCCCTCGGGATCCTGCACACGGCCGCCGCCCGGGCCGGGCACGAGACCGAAGTGCGGTACGCCAACCTGGACTTCGTGGACTGGGCCGCCGGGACCGCCGGCTTCGGCGTGGACGACTACCAGTACTTCTCCGAGAAGTCGTACTTCCAGGGCGCGGGCGACTGGGCCTTCGCCGGCGCGCTGTACGACGACGAGAACGGCGTCGACCCTGGCGGCGACCGCGACGGCTCCGCCGACTACTTCGCCTACCTGGCCGCCAACGGCGCGAGCCCGCAGGAGATCGCCCTGACCCGGTCCGTCCGGGCCCTCGCCCCCGCGTTCATCGCCCGGCTGGTCGACGAACTCGCCGACGACCCACCGGACTTGGTCGGATTCACCACCACCTTCCAGCAGAACACGGCCAGCCTCGCCGCCGCGAAGCTGCTCAAGCAGCGCTGCCCCCAGGTGCGCACGGTCTTCGGCGGCGCGAACTGCGACGGTCCGCAGGGCGCCGCACTGCACCGCAACTTCCCCTTCCTGGACTACGTGGTGCGCGGCGAGGGCGAGGCCGCCTTCCCCGCACTCCTGGCGGGCGAGGACCCCTCCACCGTCCCCGGCCTGTGCTGGCGCGACGCCACCGGGAGGTCGACGGCCAATCCGATGGCCGAGCGACCGCTGCCGCCCGCCGCGATCCTCACACCCCGCTACGACGGCTTCTTCGAGCGGCTCGACGCCTCCGTCGCGGCCGGCTGGGTCGACCCCAAGCTGGTCCTCGAAGGTTCCCGCGGCTGTTGGTGGGGCGAGAAGCACCACTGCACCTTCTGCGGGCTCAACGGCTCCTCGATGGCCTTCCGCTCCAAGCCGCCGGCCGACTTCCTCGCCGAGGTGCTCACCCTCGCCGAGCGCCACCAGCTGCTGGACGTCTACGTGGTCGACAACATCCTGGACATGGGCTACTTCGACACCGTCCTGAAATCGCTGACCGAACTCCCGGTCGACCTGCGGCTGCACTTCGAGATCAAGGCCAACCTGCGCCGCCACCAGTTCCAGCTGCTCGGCGACTCCGGCGCGGCCCAGGTCCAGCCCGGCATCGAGAACCTGAGCACCCGGGTCCTGCGGATCATGGACAAGGGGGTGACCGGCTGCCAGAACGTCCGCGCACTGCGGGACGCGCAGAGCGCCGGGGTCTCGGTCACCTGGAACTACCTCTACGGCTTCCCGGGCGAACAGCCGGACGACTACGAGTCGGTGATCCGCCAACTGCCCGTGCTGCACCACCTCGACCCGCCGACCGGGGCGGGGCGGATCGCCATCGAGCGGTTCAGCCCGTACTTCGACCGCCCCGAGCTGGGCTTCGCGATCACCCGGCCGGCCCTCCAGTACCGCGCGACCTACCGCCTCCCCGAGAGCGAACTCAACGAACTGGCCTACGTGTTCAGCGCGCCCCCGCGCGGGATCGGCGGCGACCTCGCGGAGCGGCTGAGCGCGGCGGTGGACACCTGGCTCGCGCGGTTCCCCGACAGCCGGCTCAGCTACCGGGACGCGGGCGCACGGATCGTGCTCGTCAACACCCGCCCCGGGTACGACTGGCGGGCGGTCGAACTGACCGATCCGGTGGAACTCGCCGTCTTCCGGCTGCTCGACCGGCCCCGCTCGGCCGCCACGCTGGCCGCCAAGGTCCCCGGCGGCGCGGCGGCGGTCGCGCCGGTGCTGGAGCACTTCACCGCGCTGGGCCTGCTGTTCCACGACGGCGACGGCTACCTCCAGGTCGCCGTCGAGTCCGACAACCAGGTGCTGATGCGGATGCGGCACCGGCACGGTCCCGAGGCCGAAGCCGAAGCCCGCCCCCTCACCGCCACCCGTGCCCGTACCCGTACCGAGGAGGTGCCCGATGCCGTCCCGATCGGCTGAACGGACCGGGCTGCACGGTAGTGGCGCCGCCGCCTGGCGCGCGGCCGCCCCCGAGGTCGAGCTCTGGCTCGACTACGACCCTGACGTACGGGAGTTGCCGGGCTTCGCGCTCGGCCGCCGCGCCCTGACCGGCCCGGCGCAGGCGGAGGTCACCGAGCTGCACCGGGCCGGGGTCCGCTGCCTGCGGCTGACCGAGCCGGTACGGCTGTGCGCGGACGCCCCGGCGGCCTCCGCCCGGGCGCTGATGCTGCTGCGCGAGGCGACCGGGCAGGGGCTGGCCGTGCTCTGGCAGGCGGTCTGCCCGGACGGCTGCGCGGCCCAGCGCCGGTTCCACCACCTGTACCCGCCCGAGCAGTTGACCGGTGGCCCGCAGGAGGTGCTCGCCGACTGGCGCGCCACGTACTTCCCGAGCAAGTGCGTGCTCCGGCGCGGCCCCGGCTTCGTCGAGGTGCGGGACCGCCGCTTCGGGACGCTGGAGCTTTTCACCATCGACGAACCGGGCCACCTGGCACAGCTGGAGGCGCTGTCCGAGGGCGTCGAGGTCGACCGGCTGCCGGACGCCGTCCGCCGGGACTTCGCCGAGGCCGGGCTGATCGCCGAACAGGCGGGCCGCGCCTGGTTGCTGCCGATGCGGGTGCGCCGCTGGCCGTTCCCCTCGCTGACGGTCTGACGGCCTTCACCACTGCCCGGGCTTCCCAGCCACCCGGCTGCCCAGCCACCCGGCCACCCGGCTTCCCAGTCGCACGAGTTCCGAGCCCGAGGAGAGAGATCCATGACCACCGCGGTCGACGACGACGCCGCAGCCCGGATGGCCGCCTTCATCCGCGACCCGTACCCCACGCTCGCCCGGATCCGCGAGGCCGGCGCGGTCTCCGTCGTGGAGTTCGGCGAGGGGCTGCCGGTCTACCTGGTGACGCGCTACCAGGACGTCCGGGCCGCGTTGACGGATCCACGCTTCGGGCAGGACGTCCGCCGCAGCCAGGCCATCGCGAGCGGGCGCGGCGCCGGACTGACGCTCGGTTCCGAGGTCGTCCACATGCTCAACAGCGATCCGCCGGACCACACCCGGCTGCGCCGCCTGATCCAGGGCGTCTTCACCCGCCGACGGGTCGACGAGATGCGGCCGCTGGTGGAGCGCACCGCCGACGGCCTGCTGGACGGGCTGCGCGGCCGGGGCACCGCCGATCTGATCACGGACTTCGCCTTCCCGCTGCCCATCATGATCATCTGCGAACTGCTCGGCTTCCCCCCGGAGGACATGCAGGCCTTCCGCACCTGGTCGACGGCGATCCTCACCCAGGGCGGCGACCTGACGTTCGCCCAGGCGACCGAGGAACTGAACGACTACCTACGGGAGTTGATGGCAGCCCGGCGGGCCTCGCCGAAGGCCGACATCCTCACCGACCTGGTGCAGGCCCGGGACGCCGGCGAACTCACCGAGCGGGAGGTGTTCTCGATGGTCTTCCTGCTGCTGATCGGCGGCCACGAGACCACCGTCAACCTGCTCGGCACCGCCACCCTGGCGCTGCTCCACCACCCCGACCAGCTCGCCCTGCTGCGCGCCGACCCGGCGTCGATGCCGGTCGCCGTCGACGAGTTCCTCCGCTACGAATCCCCGGTCAGCATGGCCACGTTGAGGTTCACCAACGCCGACGTGATGGTCGACGACGTCGAGATCCCGGCGGACGAACTGGTACTGCTCTCGCTCGGCGCGGCCAACCGGGACCCGGCCCGCTTCACCAACCCCGACCGGCTGATCCTGGACCGGGGCGACCCCGGCCACCTGGCCTTCGGACAGGGCCTGCACCGCTGCCTCGGCTCCTTCCTCGGCAGACTGGAGAGCGAGGTCGCGCTCACCGGCCTGCTGTCGCGCTTCACCCGGATCGAGCTGGCCGCCCCGGAGGAGACCCTGCCCTGGCGCAACACCATCATGCTGCGCGGCCTGGAGTCGCTGCCGGTGTCGCTCGATGGCTAGCCGCACCGGCACGAGCAGCGACGGGCAGGGCGGCGCGGAAGCGGACAACCGTACGGAGCCGGGCGGCCGTACGGAAGCAGACGGCCACGCGCAACCAGCCCGCGCCGCAAGGCTGTTGCGTTTCCGTCCCCGGTTCGGCCTGGCGCCGCTGCGCGCCCGCGGCTTCCGGCTGCTGGTGATCGGCCAGGCCACCTCGGAGTTCGGCAACGCCTTCCAGGTGGTCGCCCTGCCGCTGCTGGTCTACTCCCTCGCCGGCGGCGCCCGTCAACTGAGCCTGGTGGTCGCCGCCTACGGCGCGGGCCGGCTGGCCGCCACCCCGCTCGGCGGGATGCTCGCCGACCGGTTCGGCGCCCGGCGGGTGCTGCTGGCCGCCGACCTCGGCCGGCTGCTCGCCACCGCCGCCCTGTGCGCGGTGGCCGCCGCCGGGGTGGCGGACTTCCGGCTGATCGGCGGGCTGGCGCTGCTGGTCGGCCTGGGCGCCGGGGTGTTCCTGCCGGCCGCCTGGGCGATCACCCCGACCCTGCTGCCCGCCGCGGACCTGCATGCGGGCAACGCCCTGAACAGCACGGTCACCTTCGGCGCCGGGCTGCTCGGCCCGGCACTGGCCGGCCCGCTGGTCGCCTGGCTGGACCCGGCCGCCGCGCTGGGCCTGGACGCGGCGACCTTCGCCGTGTCGGCGGCGACGCTGCTGCTGATCGGTCGCGGCAGCCCGGTCGCCCCGCCCGGCCCGATCTCCGAACGCGCCTCCGTACCAAGGAACTTCCGTGCCCTGCTGCGGGAGTCGCCACTGCTGCGCGCGGTGCTGACGGTGACGGTGATCGCCAATCTGACGGTGGGCGGCGCCACCCGCGTCGCCCTGCCGACCCTGGCCACCCATGGCTTCGGCGCCGGTGCCGTCGGGCTCGGCCTGTTGCTGGCCGCCTTCACCGGCGGTGCGCTGGTCGGCGGCCTCTTCGCGGCCGGCCTCACCGATCTGCGCTCGCGCGGCCGTACGGCGATGCTCTCCGGCCTGGTGATGGGTGCGGCGATCGGCCTGGTGCCGTTCACCGGCCTGGTCGGCGCCGTGCTGCTGCTCCTCCTGGCCGGCGGCGCCAGCACGGTGACCAACGTCCTGGTCGTCACCGGCGTGCAACGGGGCACCCCGCCCGCACTGCTGGCCCGGGTCATGGCGGCGATCACCTTCTGCGCGCTGGGGGTCTTCCCGCTATCGGTGATCGCGGCCGGCGCGGCCGTGGACGCCTTCGGGGCCCGGGCGGTGTTCGCGACGACCGGACTGTGCCTGACCGGCGCGTTCGGGTACGCGCTGACCAGGCGCGTGATCCGCGAACTGTGAGGCCGTGGCGTCGGCGGAGATTTGACTCCGCCGACGATCACCACGCATAGTGCCCGCATGGCTGGCTACCTCGTTTCGCGCAGGCACATCGACCTGCGCCGTGTGACGGCGATGAGCTGTCGCCCCAGCTGCTGACGCACGCCCTCTTCCGGCTCTGACGCCGGGCGCTCGCGTCCCCCCGTTTCCTTCCTGCCTTTCCCTTCCCTCCTTTCTTCCGCTCGCCCTTTCCGCGACCGCCCTGATCCGTGCGGTCGTGCGCTGCCGTTCGCCCTGCTCAGGTCCACGGTCCACGGTCCCCGTATGTCCCGGACCGGACTGGGCCGGATCGGGCCGGTCGGCCGCGCGTCCCCTCACCACCACACCTCTGGAGCCTCCATGGGCCCGCGCCGGGTTCTCGTCACCACTCTCGCCGTCCTCGCCTCGCTGGCCTCGCTCACCGCCTGCGGCGGCGGCTCCTCCTCGGCGAAGTCCGCCGACAATCCGTACCAGTTGTCCGTTCCGGGGACGATACGCGTCGGCACCCTCTCGGACGCGCCGCCGAACGTGTACCTCAAGGACGGCAAGTTCACCGGTTTCGACAACGACCTGTTCACCGCCGTCGCCGCCAAGGCCGGCCTCAAGGTGGAGTTCGCGGCGACGGACTTCTCCTCGCTGCTGTCGCAGGTCGCCAACCACAAGTTCGACGTGGGCAGTTCGTCCATCACCGTCACCGAGGCCCGCAAGAAGACGGTGGCCTTCACCAACGGCTACGACTTCGGCTACTTCGGTCTGGACGTCCCCGCCGGTTCGCCGATCACCGCCTTCGACCAGCTGGCGGGCAAGCGCGTCGTGGTCGTCCAGGGGACCGTCCAGGACGACTACGCGACCAAGAACAACCTCAACCCGGTGCGCGTGCCCGACTACAACGGCGCACTGAACCAGCTCAAGGCCGGGACGGCCGAGGCCTGGATCTCGCCCGCGGAGATCGGCGAGAAGAGCGCCCAGGACAGCGGCGGCAAGGTGGTCCTCGCCCAGAAGCAGCTCAGCTCCGCGCCGACCGCCTTCGCCGTCGCCCAGAACCGCCCCGAGCTGCTCGCCGCGCTGAACAAGGCCCTCGACGAGGTGATCGCGGACGGCACCTGGACCCGCCTCCAGGAGCAGTACTACCCGGGCCGCCCGGTGCCGGACGGCTTCAAGCCCGGTAACGGCTCGGTCGGTTACCCGCCCGTCAAGGCGGCCCCGACCACGGGCGCACCGGCCGGCGCGTCCCCGACGCCCTGACCCACCCCCCACCACCCCACCACCGAACCACCGACCCGGACGACAAGGAGGCCGACGTGGACCAGCTGGGCACGCTGGCGGAGACGTTCTTCAACTGGGAATCGATGCGCTCCGCGCTCTCCGACCTGCTCACCACCGGCGTGCCCAACACGCTGATCCTCGCGGTGACTTCGGCCGTCATCGGCACCGTCCTGGGGCTGCTGCTGGCGGTGGCCGGCATCGCCCGGACCCGCTGGCTGCGCTGGCCGGCCCGGGTCTACACCGATGTGTTCCGCGGTCTTCCGGCCGCGGTCACCATCCTGCTGATCGGCGTGGGGCTGGCCCCGCAGGGGATGGAGATCTGGGGGCCGGACCCCTACCCGCTCGGGGTCCTCGCACTGTCCCTGATCGCCGCCGCCTACTTCGGGGAGATCTTCCGCTCCGGGATCCAGAGCGTGGAGGCGGGCCAGTTCGAGGCGGCGCGCGCGCTCGGCTTCTCGTACGCGGCGGCGATGCGGCTGATCATCCTCCCGCTCGGCGTCCGGCGGGTGCTGCCGGCCTGGGTGAACCAGCTCATCGCGCTGATCAAGGACTCCAGCCTGATCTACTTCCTCGGCCTGACGGCCGATCAGCGCGACCTCTTCCGGATCGGCCAGGACTCCGCCGCCACCACCGGCAACGAGTCCGCGCTGGTGCTCGCCGGCCTGTTCTACCTCCTGCTCACCGTGCCGCTGACGCACCTGGTCAACGTGATCGACCGGCGGCTTCGCAACGGGCGCGGCACACCGTCGGCCGCCGCCTCCCGCTCCGAGGCCCGGCCCGCGCCCGAGTCCACCCCCGTCCCCGAAGGAGCGGCACGTGTCTGACCACCGCCCCACCTCCACCACGGCCAGCGCCACGGCCGCCGCCACCACCACCACCGCCACCCGCACGCAGTTCTCCCCGGTCAGCCTGGCCACCCGGGACCTCCACCTGTCGCTGGGCGGCACCCCGATCCTGCGCGGCGTGGACCTCGACGTCCCCGAGGGGCACACCCTCTCCGTGATCGGCCCGTCCGGCTCCGGCAAGTCCACCCTGCTGCGCACGATCAACCGCCTGCTGGAGCCCGACCGCGGCGACGTCCTGCTGGACGGCGAGAGCGTCCTGCACCGCGACCCCGACCTGCTGCGCCGACAGGTCGGCATGGTCTTCCAGCAGTTCAACCTCTTCCCGCACCTGAGCGTCCTGCGCAACCTCACCCTCCCGCTCCGCAAGCTCAGGGGCCTCTCCCGTGAGGAGGCGACCGGGACCGCCCTGCGCCAACTCGACCTGGTCGGCCTGCGGCACAAGGCCGACGTGCGCCCCGCCCGGCTGTCCGGCGGGCAGCAGCAGCGGGTGGCGATCGCCCGCGCGCTGGCCATGGAGCCCCAGGTGATGCTCTTCGACGAGGCGACCTCGGCCCTGGACCCGGAACTCGTCAAGGGCGTCCTGTCGCTGATGGCCGACCTCGGCCGCGCGGGCATGACCATGGTGGTGGTCACCCACGAGATGGGCTTCGCCCGCTCGGTCTCCGACAGCGTCGCCTTCATGGACGGCGGGGTGGTGGTCGAGTCCGGCCCTCCCGGGGCGGTCTTCGACGCACCGCGCAGCCCGCGCCTGCGGCAGTTCCTCGCGGACGTGCTCTGACCCCGGCCCCGGCCGTTGACAGTGCCACGCCGGACTCCTAGCGTGGCGCAGTCGATTACCCGTGAGTAGGGAACGTTGATGGCCGAGCCCCGCCCGTACGACCTCGTCCTGTTCGGTGCCACCGGGTTCACCGGCGGGCTCACCGCCGAGTACCTGGCCCGGGCCGCGCCCGAGGGCTGCCGCTGGGCCCTCGCCGGCCGGGACGAGCGCAGGCTCGCCGCCGTCCGGGCGCGGCTGGCGCGGATCGACCCGCGCTGCGCCGACCTCCCGCTGCTGGTGGCCGACGCCGCCGACCACCGGGCCCTGCGCGAGGTGGCCGCCTCGGCCCGGGTGGTGGTGTCCACCGTCGGCCCCTACCTGCGGCACGGCGAACCACTGGTGGCGGCCTGCGCGGACACCGGCACCGACTACGTGGACCTCACCGGCGAGCCGGAGTTCGTCGACCGGATGTACCTCCACCACCACGAGCGGGCGGTGGCCACCGGCGCCCGGCTGGTGCACGCCTGCGGCTTCGACTCGGTGCCGCACGACCTCGGCGTGCTCTTCACCGTCGACGAACTGGTCCGCCGCGGCGGCCCGGTGGCCCGGCTCTCCGTGGAGGGCTTCGTCCGGGTCGGCGGCACCGTCTCCGGCGGCACCTTCGCCTCCGCGCTGACGGCCCTCTCCCGGCCGCGGGCCATGGCCCGGGCCGCCCGCGCCCGCCGTGCCGTCGAGCCCCGGCCGAAGGGCCGACTGGTCCGCACCCCCACCGGCCGACCGCACCACTCCCGGGCGGCCCGCGCCTGGGCCGTGCCGATGCCCACGATCGACCCCCAGGTGGTGTCCCGCTCCGCCGCCGCACTGGACGAGTACGGCCCGGACTTCGGCTACACCCACTACGCGGCCGTCCGCCGGCTACCGGTCGCCCTGGCCGGCCTCACCGCCGTCGCGGCCCTCGCCCTGGCCGCCCAACTCCCCACCCTGCGCCACGCCCTGGAGCGGCTGCGCAAACCCGGCGACGGCCCGGGCCCCGAGCAGCGGGCCCGCTCCTGGTTCGCCGTCCGCTTCGCCGCCCGGGCCCAGGACGGCCGAACCCTCCTCACCGAGGTCACCGGCGGCGACCCCGGCTACCAGGAGACCGCCAAGATGCTCGCCGAGTCCGCCCTCTGCCTCGCCTACGACGACCTCCCCCCACGGGCCGGCCAACTCACCACGGCGGTCGCCATGGGCCGCCCCCTGATCGACCGCCTCACCGCGGCGGGCCTCTCCTTCCGCGTCCTCCCCACCCCACCCCGCACCGCCCCGGGCCGCTGACTCCGTCACGGGCTCACGCGCACGACGCCGACCCAACCGCCCCCAGCCCGCCCGACACCGCGCAACGACCGCGCGATTCGGCCGGGCTCAGCGGTGCTCGGGGTTCTCGAAGTCGAAGCGGCAGCCCGCGTCCCACTCCGAGCGCTGGTTGCCGTGCGCCGGGATGCCCCCGGCGTCCTTGAGCATCCGGGCCAGGTGGAGCTGGTTCCAGGTCATGAAGGTGGTGTTGCGGTTGGTGAAGTCGTTCTCCGGCCCGCCGGACCCGGCGTCCAGGTACGACGGCCCCGGCCCCGCCTCGCCCACCCAGCCCGCATCGGCCTGCGGCGGGATCGTGTATCCGAGGTGCTGGAGGCTGTACAGGACGTTCATCGCACAGTGCTTCGCGCCGTCCTCGTTGCCCGTGATCAGACAGCCGCCGACCCGACCGTAGTAGGCGTACTGCCCGTGCTCGTTCAGGATCGACGAGCACGCATACAGCCGCTCGATCACCCGCTTCATCACGGAGGAGTTGTCCCCCAGCCACACAGGTCCGGCAAGCGTGAGAATGTCCGCGGCCATGACCTGCGAGTAGATGACCGGCCACTCGTCGGTCTCCCAGCCGTGCTCGGTCATGTCCGGCCAGACGCCCGTCGCGATGTCGATGTCCACGGCCCTGAGTACCTCGACCTGCACACCCTGGCGCTCCATGATGCCGGTGCTGACGTCGATCAGGCCCTGGGTGTGGCTGCGCTCCGGGGAGCGCTTGAGGGTGCAGTTGATCACCAGGGCGCGCAGGTCGGCGTACGAGGTCGTCGGGTCCGGCACGGGGGCTCCTTCGGGCGGTCCGGGAGGCCGGTCGGTGGCGGGCTCCCCGCACAGCTCACCAGGCCGGGTCGGCTGGCGCGCGCGGGGCTGGGCCGGTTGCCTGACGGACTCGGGGCGGAAGTCGCCACCCCTGTTCGGGCGAGCGGTCGGCCAGTAGCATGAACTCGCCTTCCACCGTGGCTCCGAGGGGACGAGTGACCGCCGTGATCACGCTCACCGCAAGCAGGACTCCCGTCGACGTCGTGGACATCGACGTGGACGTCGACCTCGCCCTGGCCGGGGACTGCGGCCCGGAGCTCGTGCACCTCGCGGACCCGGCTGACCTCGCGGACACGGTGGAGCCCACGCCGCAGGTCACCCAGATGGATCCGCTGCCGCCGCAGGTCATCCAGATGGCTCCGCTGCCCCCGCAGGTCGTCCAGATGTACGTGCAGCTCGACCCCCCGCTGCTGGTGGACGCGGCGACGCCGCAGCTCACCCCCGTGGCCGCCGGGGCCGCCGACGCCCCCGACACGGTCTGAGGCCAGCCCCGCGCGCATGGACGTCGACTCCCCCTCCGCCCACCGCTACCGCCGCCCCTTCGACCGGTTCCCGTCCCGGCGCGAGCACCAGGAGCGGTGGGCGGAACTGACCCGTGCGATCGCCGCCGCCGGCCCTCCCGGCGGTGAATCCAGCGGCGCCAGGGGCGAGTTGACGGTGCTCGGCTCGGGCATCGAGGCGGCCGGGTTCACCCGGGCCGACGAGCGCCTGCTCCGCGAGGCCGACCACGTCTTCCACTGCGTGGCGGACCCGGCCACCGTGGTCCGGATCAACGCCTGGCGCCCGGACGCCTACGACCTCGGTGTCCTCTACGACGACGCCAAGGACCGCTACCTGACGTACGTCCAGATGTCCGAAGCCGTCCTGCACTTCGTCCGCGCGGGGCGCCGGGTGGCCGCGGTCTTCTACGGCCACCCGGGCATCTTCGTGCTCTCCTCCCACCGCGCCGTACGGATCGCCCGCCGGGAGGGGCACCGTGCCGTGATGCGGCCCGGCATCAGCGCCCTGGACGTGCTCTGCGCCGACCTCGGGGTGGACCCGAGCACCCCCGGCATGCAGACCTTCGAGGCCTCCGACCTGCTGATCCGCGGCCGGCGCATCGACCCGGGCCTGCACCTGGTGCTCTGGCAGGTCGGCATCGTCGGTGAACTCGACTACCGGCGCGCCGGGTTCACCAACCGGCACCTGCCCGTGCTGCTGGACCGGCTGGAGGAGGTCTACGGACCGGACCACACCGTGGTCAACTACGTCGGCGCCCGCTACCGCGGCCTCGAACCCGTCACCGCCGAGCACACCGTCGCCGCCCTGCGCGACCCGACCGTGCAGCGCACCGTCACCAGCGCCTCCACCTGGTACCTGGCCCCCACCGCCGCCGCACCGGCCGACCCGCAGGTGCTGCGCCGCCTCGGACTGCTCCAGCCCGGCCAGACCGTCCGCCCGCCCGACGGGCCGCTGCGCACCATCGACGAGTACGGCCCGCGGGAACTCACCGCCCTCGACGGCTTCGCCGACTTCCGCATCCCGGCCGCGTACCACTGGCAGGAGGACACGGCCGGCGCCCGCTTCGTCCTCGCCCTCGGCGAGGACAGCGCCCTGCGCGAACGCTACGTCCGCGAGCCCGCGGCCGCCGTCGCCGACTGGGCACCACCGGAGCTCGGCGCGGCCGAACGCGCCCTGCTGTCCCGGCGCGAGGACCTCGCCCTCCAGGCCGCCGCCCGCGGCGTACGGCACCGGCCCGCCCCGGAGGCCGCACGACGGCTGCGCACCCTGCTGACCCGCAAGTCCGAGGCACGCGCACTGCTGCGGGACGGCATCACGGGCTGGCCGTCGCTCCGCCAGGACCTGGACTCCGTCCTGGCCGACGCCCTCTACCCCTGGACGGGCCTGTACGGCACGCCGGACGGCGAGCTGTCCGTCTACGTCCTGGGCCGCGCGACCGACCCGCCCCGGCACCGGGTCCACGTCGACGGCCGCCGGATCGCCGACCCGCGCTACGAGCGCGGCGTGCTGCGCTGGCGCGAGCCGGACGGCAGTGGCGGCGAGCTGCGCACCGAATTCGGCCGGGACGGGCGGCGCCGACTCGTCGGAACCGTCAGCGCTGCCGGTACCACTGAGGCAGCAGGCTCCGTCGCGCGCACTGTCTGCCTGACGGAGTACCCGCTGCCGGAGACCCCGCCGCTCGCCGACCTGGTGGGTGCTTACCAGGCCGAGGGCGTGCGGGTGGACGTGGTGTCCGACGCGCCCGGCGCGCTCCCGCGCCTGCACGTCACCGTCGACGGCGAAGCCGTCACCGCGGCGGTGCTGCTCGGCCCGACGGGCTTCGAGGTGGACGCGGTCACCGTCCCCTTCGACCGGCCGCTGCCGGACGTCCCGCCCTGTCTGTACGGGGACTACCGGCTGCGGCTGCCGTCCCGTCCGGACGCCGGTGCCCTGCTGCGGATCGCGGCGGACGGGGTCACCCTCGACGGACGGCCCGTGCTCAAGGCCGAGTCGAGCGGTCGGCGCCTCGGCTGGCAGGACGGCCCGGCCCCGGTGCCCGGCGCCGAGCTCACCCTGCTGCTCGACCCGATCACCCTGCACCCGATGCTGCACGGCACCGGCCGGACCGCGGACGGCACACCCTTCCCACTGGTCGGCATGGTCCCGGTCGAGGCCGAGGCAGCCCAACGGCTCGCCGCCCGGCCCCGGTTCGGCATCCCGCCCGGCCCCTGGGCCCACCTGACCGCCCTCGCCACCGAGGCCAGCCAGGACGGCGGGCTGTTCTGGTGGCACGGCTGGGAACAGTCGGCCACCGCCCTACGGACCGTCCACCAGGCCCTGTGGGCGAGCGGGCGGTAGACGCACCGCACCGGACGGCCCGTATAACCCCAGGTCAGGGAGGGGACGGCGGCCGATGGTACGGACTCGGTAAGGAGCGCGCGCGGACCGTTGGCGCGCCCCCTGCCGCTGGCTAGACTCGCGCGGCCGACCGGGCATCCCGTGCGGCCGACCGACCGGGCATCCCGAGCGGCCGACCGGGTGCCGACTCCCGTTCGGCACCGGAGCAGGGCAGCACAGCGCAGCACCACCCAGGACACCAGGCACCTCCCGCCGACGACCATGGGGGTCTCCATGCAGTTCCGCACCAGGGCACCGCTCGCCACCGCGACCGCAGCGCTCCTCCTCGCCGCCGTCGTCGCCGGTACCCCTACCCCGGCCGGTGCGGCCGCGGCCGGCACGAACCCGCCCGACGCCTCGCCCGGCGCACCGCTCGCCGTGATCTCACCCGGCGATCCGTACGCTTCCTGCGACCTCGGCGCGGACGGCGACGGCACCAACTACCCGGGCGCGGAGGAGGAACCGTACGCCGCCGCCAACCCGCTGGACCCGGCGAACACGATCACCATCTACCAGCAGGACCGCTGGTCCAACGGCGGTGCCCGGGGCCTGAGCTCCAGCTACACCACGGACGGCGTGCACTTCACCCAGACCGCCCTGCCCTTCACCCACTGCGCGCCGGGCGGACTGGCCTACCAGCGGGCCTCCGACGGCTGGGTGAGCTTCGGCCCCGACGGCACCGCGTACGCCAGCGCCCTGGTCTTCGACGCCACCACGGCGCGCAGCGCGGTGGCCGCCGCCACCTCCACCGACGGCGGGCGCAGCTGGCAGCACGTCACCGAGCTGATCAGCGACGACGACCCGGCGATCACCGACGACAAGAACGCCGTCACCGCCGACCCCGTGCACCCGGGCGTGGCCTACCAGGTCTGGGACCGGGTGGACCAGGCCGCCGGCCCGACCCCGGTCTTCGACGGGCCGGGCTACCTGTCCGTCACCCGGGACCACGGCCGGACCTGGTCCCCGGCGAAACCCTTCGTGACCACCGCCACGACGCCGAACACCCAGACCATCGGCAACCAGATCGTGGTCGACCCGCGCACGGACACGCTGTACGACTTCTTCGACTGGATCACCTTCACCGACGCGACCGCCACCACCGTCAGCGACGTGCACTTCGGCATGGTCAGCTCCACCGACCAGGGCCGCACCTGGAGCCGGCCGGTCCGGGTCGCCGCCGACACCTCCGTCCCCGAGGTCCACCCGAACGCGCCCGCCGACGCCACCAAGTCCCTCCGGGCCGGCGCCGGTCTGCCCAGCGTGGCGATCGACCCGCAGACCGGTGAGCTGTACCTCGCCTACGAGGGCTCGGAGTCCGCCGGCGGCAGGTACGACGCCATCCAACTCGTGCACTCCACGGACGGCGGCCGGACCTGGAGCGGCCCGACCCGGCTCAACCAGGCCCCGGGCGCACCGGCGTTCACCCCGTCCATCACCGTGACGGCCGACGGCACCGTGGCCGTCAGCTACTACGACCTGCGCTACCTCACCCCGGGCGACACCTCCACGCTGCCCACCGCCGCCTGGCTGCTCAGCTTCCCTCGCGGCGGCGAGAACAGTCCGGTCGAGCGGCAGATCTCGCCGGTCTTCGACTGGCTCCAGGCGCCGTACGCCGGGGGCCACTTCCTCGGCGACTACCAGGCCCTGATCGCCGACGGCCGCCTGGTCCGCCCGGTGCTGGTGACCGCCAACAGCGGCGCCCCGCTGAACTCCACCGACGTGTACAGCGGCCGCTTCCGGCCGGACACCCTGCGCAGCCCGGGCGCGTCCGCACCGACCACCCAGGCGGCGCACACCGGCGCGCGCACCGGGGCGCCCGCCGTCGGCCTGCGCGCCGTGCAACACCTGCGGCGCTGACCCGACCGGCGGCCGCCGGCGCGGAAGCGCTCCGCGCCGACGGCTGCTCGGCCTCGAACGCTCAGGTCCGAGCCGCGCCGGCGGCCCGGTCAGGGCCGGTGCAGCGCGTCCGTGAGGTGACCCGCCGCCTCGATGACGGCCTGGGACAGGCGCGCACCCGGGTGCCGGCTGAGCCGTTCGATCGGCCCCGAGACGGAGACCGCGGCCACCACCCGGCCGGCCGGGCCGCGCACCGGCGCGGAGACGGAGGCGACGCCGGGCTCGCGCTCGCCGATCGACTGGGCCCAGCCCCGGCGCCGCACCCCGCTGAGCGCGGTGGCGGTGAACCGGGCACCCTGGAGCCCGCGGTGGAGCCGCTCGGGCTCCTCCCAGGCCAGCAGGACCTGGGCGGCGGACCCGACCTTCATCGGCAGGGCGAGGCCGACCGGCACGGTGTCCCGCAGGCCGAAGAGGCGTTCTGCGGCCGCCACGCAGATCCGGACCTCGCCCTGCCGGCGGTACAGCTGGGCGGTCTCGCCGGTGACGTCGCGCAGGTGGGTGAGGACGGTGCCGGCCGCGGCGAGCAGGCGGTCCTCACCGGCCGCCGCCGAGAGTTCGGCAAGCCTCGGGCCGAGGACGAACCGGCCCTGGAGGTCCCGGCCGAGCAGCCGGTGGTGCTCCAGTGCGACGGCGATCCGGTGGGCGGTCGGCCGGGCCAGGCCGGTGGCGTCGACCAGCCCGGCCAAGGTGGCCGGGCCGGCCTCCAAGGTGCCGAGGATCGAGGTGATCTTGTCGAGCACGCCGACGCCGCTCGTGTTCTCCATGGACGGGTACTCCAGTCTCAGATCCCGTGAGCGACGGGTGGGTACGGCTCACGGGCGCTCCGTTGGGGTGGGAGCGGGGTGGTCAGCGGGGACAGGCCTGCGGGGACAGCAGATCGCCTGCGCCGAGCACGAAACGGGTACGCGAAAGGGCCGGGGCGGGAAGCGCCCGGGCGAAGGACAGCACTGAGAGCACCGTGTCTCCTCATCTTCCCCGCGCCACGTTGGCGACAGGCCGGAGTTGGCACTGACCCCGGACGGCACGGCGCGTACTTCGGACGCCGGGTCGAACGGGGAGTTGCCGGGGCTTCGTAGGGCCGGTCCCTCCACCCCTCTGGATGATTCGCGAAGAACCATACAAGATTTCCCGGGCGCCCCGCCAAGCCTTTCCCGAACACCCCGCCCCCGGAGCCCGTCGGGGTCCTTGACCACGGATTATTTAGATTTCTAAACTATTTCCATGACTGCGACCCCGGCGACCTCAGCACCCCAGAAGAAGCCGCTCAGGTTCAGGATCGGCATCGCGCTCCTCATCCTGAGTGCCCTGACCTACGTGGCCGTCCTCGTCATCCTCTTCCTCCCGCTGGACTCCGGCACCAAGGCCGCCGCCTTCGGCGGGACACTCGTGGTCGCCGAGACGAGCGCCCTCATCGGCATGGCCGGCGTCGGCAAGGAAGCCATCCGGGCGGTCAGGTCCCGCCTGGGGCTCCGGAGGCGCAGCCGCGCCGCCGAGCAGCCGCCGACCGCGGAGTGACGAGCCCGATGGACACCGGCGAAAGACCCGACGGTGCCGACCTGCACGCCCGCAGTGCCCGACTCAACCAGCTCTTCGCGGACCTGCGGCTCCTGTCGGAACGACACGGGCCCCGCTACGACGAGTTCGGGCTCACCGCCCAACAGCACCTCGTGCTCGGGCAGATCGTGGCCGACCCGGACGTCACCCCCAAGGACCTGGCCGAGCGCCTGGGCGTGTCCAAGGGCGCCGTCAGCCAGCACCTGGCGCGCCTGGAGAAGGACGGCTACCTCTCCCGGCAGCGCAGCCCCCGGGACGGACGCGTCCACGTCTTCCGCCTGGAGGCCCTCGGCACGGCCTACCGACAGACCGTGCTCCGGTACGAGCGGGAGCTCCACGCCGCCTACGTCGCGAAGCTCTCGGCCACGGACATGGCGGAGATCGAGTCCGCACTCGGGAAGTTGAGACGGGTCTTCGAGGAGTGACGCCACCCGCCCCGGACGCCACTCGTGAGCGATCTCAAGTGATCGCTGCCTCACCGTGCGGCGGCTGCCGACCGGCCGCACTGCCCGACTGCGGTGATCGGCGACGGCCAGGCCACGGGAGAATAGGAGGGTGACCAGCACTCAGCCGATCCCCCGGGGCCTCACCGCCCTCATCCCCGACGCCCGCACCAGGGCCACGCCCGGCGAGCGGGCCGCCTCCCAGCTCCTCCACCTGCGCGAGGCGACGGTGCCCGTGCCGGTCCTCGCCGCGGCCGCCGAGCTGATCACCCCGCTGTTGAAGGACGAGGACCCGGCGACCCGCGCGGCCGCCACCGCCGTCCACACCCGCCTGCTGGCGGCCATCCAGGAGGCCACCCCCGGGCGATAGCCCGCCAGGACGGGGAGAGGCCGGGTCCTTGGCGGCGGACTCGCGCGAGACGCAACCGTCAGGTTGCACCTGGCAGTGCGACGTGCAACTCTGGAGTTGCACCCACTGTCCGCGATGGAAGGAGCCCCCCATGAGCGAGGACCGGATCGAACGCGAGACCCTGATCGAGGCGCCCCTGGAGCGGGTCTGGTCCCTGGTGGCCGAGCCCGGTTTCTGGGTCGCCGACAAGGCGAGCCTGCCCGGCACCGTGGCCAGGGAGGGCGAGGAACTGGTGGCCAGGAACCCGGAGTACGGCGACTTCCCGGTGCGCGTGGAGAAGGTCGAGCCGCCGACCTACCTGGCCTACCGCTGGGCCAGCGCGTTCCCCGGGGAGGAGCTGCGCGAGGACAACAGCACCCTCGTCGAGTTCACCCTGACCCCGGAGGACGGCAGGACGCGGCTGCGCGTGGTCGAGAGCGGCTTCGCGGCACTGGCCGGGTCCGAGGAACTGCGCGGCAAGGCGGTCGAGGACAACACCGGCGGCTGGCGCCAGGAGCTCGACGCGCTCAGGACGCGCGCCGAACAGCCCGCCGCGTGACCGACCAACCCCACGGCGCCGTCGAAGCGGTCGACACCGTGCTCGCGGCCCTGGCCGACCCGACGCGGCGCCGGCTGCTCGAACTGATCGCCGCGCAGGGCGAGGCCACGGCGACGACGCTCGCCCGGCACCTTCCCGTCTCGCGCCAGGCCGTGGTCAAGCACCTCGCCGTCCTGGACGCCGCCGGACTGGTGAGCAGCGGCCGCGTCGGGCGCGAGGTGCGCTACACGGTGCGGCCCGCGGCGCTCGACACCACGGCGCGTTGGATGGCTTCGCTCGCCGCCGACTGGGACCGCAGACTGGCGCACATCAAGCACGTCGCCGAGGCGGCGGAGCGGGAGTCGCGAACCGGTCGTGACGATGCGTCACGTCCACCGGAACAACCCCACGGAGGAACCTGACCAGGTCGACCGCCTGACGGCACGCCCCGGGTCCGGCCGGTCGGTCGCCAAGCCGCCGACCGACCGGCCGTCCACCTGCCCGTCGACCCCTCCGTTCGTCAATGCACCGAACGGGAGCTTCACCTTTCGGGGTGGTTAGGTCTCGCTTTTCCGTAGGTAGTCGAACCGACCCTTCTCCGAGCGCCTGGTACGAATACGGAGCGACAGAAGATCCGGTACGGGCGGGGGAGTTGACAGGGATGCGGGCGAGGACGGGGATCACGAGGGCAGAGGCCACGACGGCGAGGACCACGACAGCGGGGACCACGACGGCGAGGGCCACGACGACGGTCGCCGTGGCCGGGGTGGAGTTCGGCTGGGGCAGCTCGGGGAAGTTGAGCGCGGTGCTGTCCGCCCTCCGGGCCCGCGGCGGCGAGCGGCTGAGATTCATCGGCCTGGCCTCCGGGCTGGGCAGACAGCTGCTCGCCGAACAGCCGGTGGAGCGCTGGTTCGACCTCCCGGACGAGCGGTCCGGCCAGGAACTGGGCCGGATCGTCCAGGCGCAGCGCGTTCAGGCGGCACTGGTGGTGCTGGACGGCGGGCTGGCCAACGCGCTGCAAGCCTGCGGGGTGCCGGTGGTGTTCGTGGACAGCCTGCCGTTCCTCTGGACGGACGGCGACCGGCCCGACCTCCCGCTGGACGCCGAGGTGTACTGCGCCCAGCGGTGCGTGGAACTGCCGCCGGAGGGCGCCGGGGTGCTGGCCGACGTGCACCGGCTCCGCTGGGTGGACGCCGTGATCGCCGACGGCGGCGCCGCCCGCGGCAGCCCTCCCACGCCGCACCCCCGGCGCGCCCTGCTCAACCTCGGCGGGCTGCGCGCGCCCCACCTCGCGGACTGGGCGAGCTATCCCCAGCTCGTCCTGCCCGCCGCACTGGAGGCACTGACCGCGAGCGGGGTCACCGAGGTGCACATCGCGGGCAACCTGCCGGCCTGGCTGGCCGCGCAACTGGTCGACTCCTGCGCCCACCCGCCCGTCACCACCGTCGGCGCCCTCCGCCACCAGGAGTTCCTGCACCGCCTCGCCGACTGCGACGTACTGCTCACCTCCCCCGGGCTGACCACCCTCCTGGAGGCCGGGCAACTCGGCACCCCGACGCTCTGCCTGCCGCCGCAGAACCTCAGCCAGATCTTCAACGGCCGCTTCCACAGCCGGGCGCTCGGCACCGACGTCCGCCTCCGTTGGCACCAGGAGGTGTTCGACGAGGAGGAGGCACTGGCCCTGCGCGCCCACGGCGAGCGCAAGGCCCTCGACCTGATCCACGGCGGCATCGCCCGCGCCGCCGACCTCGGCCGCCACCGTACAGCCGCAGCCGTACGGCAGGGCCTGGTCGAGAAGCTCAAACGGCTGGCCGACGGGGCTGCCGCGGCTCCACCCGGCCCGGACTGGACGGCGTTGACGAGCGCGGTCGGCACCGCCGGTGCGGCCCAGGTCGCCGACGTCCTGCTGCGGCTCCTGGCCGACTCCCCGGGAGCCGACCAGCCGCTCCACTGACCAGGCCGACTCGGCGGCCCAGCCGACGGCAGACCCAGCGGCCGGCCCGGCGGATCACTCCGACGGAGGGCTGCTGCGTGTCCCCGGGCTGGTCGAGGCCGTTCTCAGCCACGGTGCCGGCGACGCGCTGCCCGCCCCGGCAGGCTGGGCACAGCACGTCGGGACAGCGGCATGCGCGCTGACCCCCCTCCAGCACCCGCGCTTGCGGCCCTGCTCCCGACATCCCCGAGATTTCCGAGACTTCCGAGGTCCTCATGATGACGTCCACCGGCCCGCCCTTCCGGCCGGTCACATCCGCCCGGTTCACCACCACCGTCCAACGACTCCTCGACCGGTCCGAGGCGCCGTCCGGCCCGCGGCGCCTCCTCCTCCCGCTGCTCGCCGTCCTCGCCGTGCTCCTGTCGGTGGGCGCCGCACCACCCGGCCGCGCCCCCGCCGACCCGACCCGCACCCCCGGTGCCCCCACCTACACCGTGGAGTTGAGCAGCGACGCCACGGGTGCGCACTGGCGCGGCCACGAGCGGATCGTCTTCACCAACACCTCACCGGAACCCCTGCACGAGGTGTACCTGCGGCTCTGGGACAACTTCCGCGGCGGCTGCGCGACCCCGTCCGTCCGGGTGACCGGTCTGGACGGCAGCCCGGAGGTCGACTGCACCGCCCTGCGCGTCCCGCTGGCCCGCCCGCTGCCCCGGGGCGCTTGCGACACGGTCGAGTTCGACCTCGGCATCGACGTCCCCGACGGCCTCGACCGCTTCGGCCGGGACGGCGCGTTCAGCTTCATCGGCAACGCCCTGCCCGTCCTCGCCGTCCGCGACGGGGCGGGCTGGCACCTGGACCGGTACAGCGAGCTCGGCGAGTCGTTCTACGGCCTCGCCTCCGACTTCTCCGTCACCCTCGACCACCCCACCGAGGTCCTGGTGCCCGCCACCGGAACCGCCGTCGACACCCCTGGCGGACCGGGCCGCACGGTCACCCGGATCGGCGCCCGGCAGGTCCGCGAATTCGCCTGGGCCGCTGGGCCGTTCCACCGGATCGAGGGCCGGTCCGGCGACGGCGTCCGGGTCGCCGTCTACTCGGTCAGCAGTGTCACCGCCGCAGACGCCCGCGCGATGCTGGACCTCTCCCTGCGGACCATCGACGACCACTCCGCCCGCTACGGCCCCTACCCGTACGGGGACGTCGCCACCGTCCTCGACGACGCCTTCGGGTTCGGCGGCATGGAGTACCCGGCCTTCGTCCTCGACCGGATCCGCCCCTCCGCCGTCATCCACGAGCTGGCGCACCAGTGGTGGTACGGCATCGTCGGTGACGACCAGTACCGCGCGCCCTGGCTGGACGAGTCCTTCGCCGAGTACGCCATGGACGTCGAGCTGGGCCGGACGAAGGAGGGCTGCACCGCCGCAACTCCCTTCCGGAGCCCGGCCGAACGCCTCACCAACCCAATGAGCTACTGGGATGCCCACCCCGACCGCTACGAGGCGGTCATCTACGACCGCGGCTCCTGCGCCCTGCACGAACTGAGCCGGCTGATCGGCACGGACACGATGTCCGCGCTGCTGCACGACTACGCCCGCGCCCACTGGTTCGGCGTCTCCACCACCGCCGAGTTCAAGGCCGCCGCCCAGGCCGCGACGTCCGTCGACCTGACGCCCTTCTGGAAGGAGCACCGCATCGACTGATCCCCGACCCACGCCGGACCAGCTCTCCCTCCACGCCGGACCAGCTCGCCCTCCACGCCCGACCGCCCCCCAGCGGCACCGTCAGAGCCCCCACCAGCTGCGTTAATCGGTGGCCCTCCCGTCCCGGCGGCTCCTACAGTTGCCGCCGGATCAAGGACGTTCAGGGAGCCCAGCATGCGTGTGCACTACCCCCGGACGCCGCATCTCCCCTGGTCACCGGGGGCTGCGGCGGACGACGTACGGACCGGGGACCTCTCCGGCCTGGCCGGGGCGGAGGTCGTGGTCACCGAGAAGCTGGACGGCGAGAACACCACCCTCTACCCCGACGGCCTGCACGCCCGCTCGCTGGACTCCGCCCACCACCCCTCCCGTGCCTGGGTCAAGGGCCTGCAGAACCGGGTCGGCGCCCGCATCCCGGACGGCTGGCGGATCTGCGGCGAGAACCTGTTCGCCCGGCACTCCATCCCGTACACCGACCTGGACAGCTGGTTCTACGGCTTCTCGGTCTGGACGGACCGGGACGAGTGCCTCGACTGGGACGCCACCGTGCGCTTCCTGCGCCGCCTCGGCATCCCCACCCCCCGGGTGCTCTGGCGCGGCCGCTTCGACGAACGGGCCCTGCGCACCCTGCGGCTGGACCTCGACCGCCAGGAGGGCTACGTGGTCCGGACCGTCCGGGGGTTCCCCCGGGGCGAGTTCGGCGCGCGGGTCGCCAAGTGGGTCCGGCCGCAGCACGTACGGACCGACACCCACTGGATGCACGCCGCCGTGGTGGAGAACGGCCTCGGCCCCGATGCCCCACTCTGGGACATCCGGTCCGGCCGACTGCCCGAACTCCCGCTGCTGGCCGAGGCCTTGGACCTTCCCGAACTCACCGCAGCGCCCACACCCGACACCCCGACCGAACCCGGCGCCCCGCCCGCACCCGGAGACCCAACCACCCCCGGCACCCCGCCCGGCCCCGACCGCCGGTCGGAGGAGCTGGCCGACGTCTCCGCCCGCCTCGACGAGCTCGGTCGCATCGGCGACGCCCGACTGGCCGGCGTGCTGGCCACCGCGCTGCGCTCCGCCCGCCGGGAGTCGCTCGCGCCCCGGCTCGCCGACCGCCTGGGCCTGCCCCTGGCCCGCCGGGTCGCCGACCTGGTCGGGCTGCACCCCGGCCTCCAGCAGCCGTACCCGGACACCGAACGCCGCGCCGGGCTGGTCCGACTCGCAAGCGCCGCCGACCTCGGCGTGCTGCACGCGGTGGCCGCGGCCGCAGCCCCCGGGCCCGCCGAGCGCGAGCAGGTCGCCTGGTCGGCCCTGCACGCCGAGGACGCCGGACTGCTCGAGCCCGACCCGCTGGCCTGGCTGCGCACCGGCCTGCGCGAGGCCCTCGCCGACCTCACCGCCGAGAATCCCGACGGCCCGGGCGGCCGCGACGCCGCCGACCGCTGCTGGGCCCAGGCCCGCGAGGCCTACGCGCTCGGCCGGATCAGCACCGTCGAGGAGGCGGTGGCCGCCACCTGGCGCTGGCGCGACGGCCGCTTCCCCCGGCTGGTCCACCTGAGCGGCCCGTCCGGCAGTGGAAAGAGCACCTTCGCGGCCGCCCTGCCCGACGTCTCGGCCCGGATCAGCCTGGACGACCTGCGCGCCGCCCGCGGCGCGCGGGCCGACCAGCGCAACAACCCCGAGGTGCTGCGCACCGCGCTGGCACGGTTGGACTCCGCCCTGGCCGACCGGGCCGCCACCGTGGTCTGGGACGCCACCTCGCTCAACCGCGAGCAGCGCTCCCACGTCCACGGCACCGCCCGGCGCCGCGACGCCCTGCTCACCCAGGTGGTGCTGCTGGTCGGCGAGCAGGAACTGCTGCGCCGCAACGCCGTACGCCCGCACCCGGTGCCGCCCGAGGTGCTCTCCGCCCAGCTGCACCGCTTCAACCCGCCCTACCCCGGGCAGGCGCACCGCACGTGGTACCTCGGCCCCGGTGGCACCGTGGAGGACACGGCGGGCACGCTCTACTCCGAGGAGGACTGATGCGCCCCATCGAACAGGTCTGCCAGCGGATCCGCTGGGACGCCCGCTTCGACCCGGCCCGGTTCACCCTGGGCGTGCGCCAGCGCGACGACCGCACCGAGCGCGTCCCGCTGGAGGCCTTCCTGGCCTCCGGCGAGATCCCCTGGCACCGGGTGCACCAGGTCGAGGCCGACGGCGTCGTGGTGTGGGACCGCGCCACCGGCGCGGACGTCCTCGACACCACCGAGGCCGGCCACCGCGCCGAACCGCGCCACCTGCCCGCGCCCTTCTTCACCGCCACCACCCCGTACGCCTGGCGGCCGGACGGCGGCTGGCAGCCCCACCACACCGCAGCGGGCACCCCGGGCGGAGCCGGCACCGCCACCACCACCTCCACCGCCGGCACCACCTCCACCACCCGCACCCTGCGCGTGGTCACCTGGAACACCCTGTGGGACCGCTACGACGCCGACCGGATCGCCACCGCCCGCCGCCGACCGCTGCTGCTCGCCGAACTGGCCGCCGCCGACGCCGACGTCATCGCGCTCCAGGAGGTCGAGCCCGCCCTGGTCGTCCAGCTGCTGGCCGAGCCCTGGGTCCGCGAGCGCTACGTCCTCGGCACCGACCCGTCCGGTCGCGACGTGCCCGAGTACGGCCTGCTGGTACTCAGCCGTCTCCCCGTCCTGGAGGCCGGCCGGCACGCGCTGGGCTCGCACAAGGCCGTCACGGCCGTCACCGTCCGCACCGCCGACGCGCCGCTGACCGTCGCCGCCGTCCACCTCAGCAGTGACCACTCGACGGACGGCCCCGCCCGCCGCCAGGCCGAACTCGCCCGGCTGGCCGAGGGCCTGGCCGGTGTCGAGGGCGAACTGCTGCTGCTCGGCGACTTCAACGACGCCCGCTCCGGCCCGGCCGGCCCGGCCGCCGCACTCGGCCTCCGGGACGCCTGGGCCCAGGTGCACGGCCCGGGCGACGACACCCCCACCTTCGACCCGACGGTCAACCCGCTCGCCGCCGTCTCCTCCCTCACCGGCCACCCGGGCCGGATCGACCGCGTCCTGTACCGCGCCGACCGGGCCCGCGCCACCGCCGCCACCCTGCTCGGCGACCGGCCCACCGCCGACGGCCTCCACCCCTCCGACCACTACGGCGTGGCCGTCGACCTCGCCCTCGACGGTGCCGCCTCCCCGGACTCCCCCGGCGGTGCCGCCTCCCCGGACTCCCTCGACGCCGCGCCCACCGTCCGGACGGCCGTCGCCTGGCTGCCACCCGAGGAGCTGTGGCCACCCATCCAGGAGCTGCGCGCCGCGTACGACCCACAGCTGCGCCGCTGGCCCCCGCACGTCAACCTGCTGTTCGGCTTCGTACCGGAGTCCGAGTTCGACCGCGCGCTGCCGCTGCTCGGCGCGGCCGCCGCCGAGGTGGCCCCGTTCACCGCCCGGCTGGAGGGCGTGCACACCTTCGGCCACCGCGAGGACGCGACGATCTGGCTGGACCCGGCCGCCACCGCGGCCGAACCCTGGGCGGCGCTGCGGCACGCCCTGCAACGCCGCTTCCCCCGCTGCCGGGGCCGCGCCGAGGGTTACACCCCGCACCTGAGCCTCGGGCGCAGCGACGACCCCCAGCGGGTGGCCGCCGACTGCGCAGCCCGGTTGCGCGGGACGGACGCCCGGGTGGGCGAGCTGGTGGTGCTGTCCCGCCGGGGAGAGGAGCCGATGCGCCCGCGCGCGGTGGTCTCGCTGGGGACGGGCGAGGTACGGGTGCTGCCGGCGGAGCCGACGATGTCGCTCCACCCCGAGTCCCCGCAACGCACCGCCGTCGCGGACGAGTTGACCCACCGACTGGCCGCCGCGCTGCCCGAGGGGGTGGTCCACCAGGTCGGCTCGCGGCGGCTCGGCTGTCAGCTGGACGGCGGCGACCTGGACCTGGTGGCGGCGCTGCCCGGCCCGGCCGACCTGCCCGGAGTGCTGGCCCGGGTGATGGCCCGGGTGGCGGCCGCCCTGCCGCAGGCCCGTCGGCTCCGCGAGGTGCGCGGCGCCCGGGTGCCGGGGCTGCGACTGGAGGCGGACGGGCTGACCGTCGACCTCGTCGTGGTGTTCACCGGCACCCTCGACCCCACCGAGGCGGTCGCCCGGCGCGCCGAGCTGGGCGAGGCGGCGGCCGTCGCGCTGAGCGCGGTCACCGACGCCGAGGCGATCCTCTCCGCGCTCGGCGGGCAACGGCCGCGGTTCGTCCGGCTGGCGCGGCAGGTCAAGTCCTGGGCCCGGGCTCGCGGCCTGGACGGCGCGCCGTTCGGTCAACTGCCTTCGCTGGCCTGGTCGGTGCTCGCCGCGCGGACCGTCCTCGACCTGCCGGACGCTCCCGAGGACGACCTGTTCCAGCGCTTCACCGAAACCTGGGCCTCCTGGGACTGGCGCCAACCCGTCGCCCTCACCGGGGAGTCCGGCTCCGGGGAGTCCGGCTCCGGGGAGTCCGGCTCCGAACCGGCCCGGGGTCTGCTGGGCCCGCTGGGCCCGCTGACCGTCCTCACCCCCTCCGCCCCCGTCCGCAGCTGCACCACCCAGGTCGGACCGGACACCCGGGACCAGCTCACCGAGGAGCTCTACCGCGCCTGGGAGCTCACCACCAGCGATCCCGACCCCTGGCACGCCCTGCTCACCCCGCCCCCGCTGCACCGTCGCCACGCCGCCTGGGCCGTGGTCTCCGCCGACGAGGAGTCCGCCGGCCCCGCGCGCGGCCGCCTCCGCAGCCTCCTCACCGCCCTGGAGGAGGCCGGCGCCACCCGGCTCCACGCCTGGCCCCAGCCCTACCGAAGCCGCGACGGCCGCACCCACTTCCCGATCGGCCTCGGCCCCGCACCGCTCCCCCGCGCCGAGCTCGCCGCGGTGGCCGCGGCCTGGTCCCGCGGGCTGTCCGGCGTCCGGGTCGAGCACGTCGAGTGCGGCGCCGTCCCGACCCTCACCCGCTGACCCGGAACCGGGGAACTGCCACACCTGGAGACGACCGAACCCGCCCGGCGGATGTCCGCCGGGCGGGCCCGTCAGCAGCCTCGGACGATCAACAGCTGTGCGCCGAGGCGGGGCGCGAGGCCGCGATGTACGGCTTGCCGCTGATGTGCGCGACGACGTCGGCCGGGCAGGACGCGATCCAGGCGGCGCCCGTGGCGTGGTTCTTGACCTTGGCGTCGCTGCAGTACACGTCGCGGTCGGCGGTCTTGAAGCACTGGAAGCCGGGGTAGCCGCCGCCCGCCGCCGTGGCGGTGTTGACGCCGGCGAACAGGCCGACCGCGGTGAGCAGGGCGACGGGCAGAGCGGTACGCATCCTCATGGGTTCTCCCATTGGTTCGTACGGACAGTGCGCCGATCCTGGCACCGCGGATCCGGGCCCGACAACGACGCACGTCATGTTCGCGTCAATCCAATGGACGAGTGAACCACCCACCGCCCGGACCCGTCATCCTGCGACGCCACACCGGTCGCCGACCCGAGCAGGACCGGCTCCCCCACCCCGTCTCAGCGCGGACTGAGCAGGCAGAACTCGTTGCCCTCCGGGTCGACCAGGATCGTCCAGGAGATCGCGGACTGGTCGATCCCGGGGTCGGTGGCGCCCAGGGCGCGCAGCCGGGCCTCCTCCGCCGCCGGGTCGTCACCGCGGTAGGGGCTGACGTCGAGGTGGACGCGGTTCCACCCGCTCTTGGCATCGGACGTCCGGATGAACTCCAGGTAGGGGCCGACGCCCCGGGCGGAGCGCATCGACGCGAAACCGTCGGTGACCTCGTGCACCGTCCAGTCCATCGCCTCGCCCCAGAACCCGGCCATTCCTCGCGGGTCGGCGCAGTCGACCACCACCGCGGCGATCGGCCCGGTGTCCCGGTACACCTCACGGGGTTCCAGGACGCAGAACTCGTTGCCCTCAGGGTCGGCCATGACCGTCCAGGGGACGTCACCCTGCCCCACGTCGGCGAGCGTGGCGCCGAGGTCCGTCAGGCGCGCGACCAGCTCCGCCTGGTGGGCGGCCGAGGTGGTGGCCAGGTCGAGGTGGACCCGGTTCTTCACCGTCTTGGGCTCCTCGCTGACGACCAGGTCGATGCAGACCGCCGCCGGGTCGGGATAGGCGAAGCCCACGGGTTCGAGGTTGGTCACCCCGGGCGCCTCGTGGTCGATGCCCCAGCCGAGCGCCTCCGCCCAGAACCGGCCGAGCGCCGCATCGTCCCGGGCCTTCATGTTGATCTGCACGAGTCTCGTCGCCATGACCAAGATCCTAGAAGGCTCCGCTCCGGAAAGATCGGAAATATTCGTTGCGCAGTTTTCATTGCGCAACATTCCTTTCGGATCTACGGTGAAGGCATGCCCGAGCCGACCGAACCCCAGCAGCCACAGCACCCTCAGAAGCCACAGCAGCAACCCCCGTCCGAGTGGATCACCGACCTCTCCCGCCTCAAGGCGTTCACCAACCCACTGCGCATGCAGCTCTACCGCCTGCTCTACCTCGCCGGCACCGCCACCGCCTCCCAGCTCGGCGAACAGGTCGACCAGGCGCCATCCCTGGTCAGCTACCACCTGCGCAAACTCGCCGAGCACGGCTTCGTCACCGAGGCGGCCACGCAGAGCGGCGACGCGCGCGAGCGCTGGTGGCAGGTCTCCTCCGAGGAGGGCTGGAGCTTCCGCGAGTCGGATCTCTCCGGCACCCCCGAGGGCGCGGCCGCCGTCGGCGCCGTCAGCCGCAGCCTGGTCGACAGCCGGGCCGCCCAGTACCGCAGCTACCTGGACCAGAGCTCGGCCTGGGGCTCGGAGTGGACGGACGCCGCGTTCACCGCCGAGTGGCTGCTCGACCTCACGGCCGCCGAACTCGCCGAGCTGGGCGGCGAGTTGCAGGAGCTCAGCCGACGCTGGCGGGAGCGCGGCAAGGCCGCACGCGCGGCCGGCGCCACCGAGGGGCGCGAACACGTGTCCGTCCACGTGTACGGCTTCCCGTTCCGCCCCTGACACCGCCACCCACGCCCGCCCCGACCCCTCGGAGCCCCGCCATGGCCACGCTGGAGACGACCCCTCCGATACGCCCCGCCGCCGCCCCCGGCAACGCGCCCGCCCACCGGGACCCCAACGTCCTGCGCTGGCTCACCGCCTACACCGCCTCCCTGGTGGGCGACAGCGTCTACTTCCTCGCCCTCGGCTGGTCCGCCCAACGGGCCGCCGGGCCCGCCGAGGTCGGCCTGGTGATGGCCGCGGGGGCGCTGCCCCGGGCGGTGCTGATGCTCGGCGGCGGAGTGGTCGCCGACCGGTTCGATCCCCGCCGGGTGATCCTCGGCAGCGACGCCCTGCGCTGCCTGCTCATCCTCTCGGTCGCGGCCGCCATCGCCCTGACCACGCCCGCCCTCTGGCTGCTGGTCGCGGTCGCGCTGGTGTTCGGCGCCGTGGACGCCCTGTTCGTACCCGCCGTCGGCGCCCTGCCGCCCCGGATCACCGGCCCGGACCAGCTGGCCCGGGTCACCGGACTGCGTTCGCTCGCGATGCGCCTCGGCCAGATCGCCGGCCCGCCGATCGGCGGCCTGGCCATGGGCCTCGGCGGCCCGGCGACCGCCTTCACCGTCGCGGGCACCCTGTTCGCCCTCTCACTGCCCCTCCTGCTCTCGGTCCGCATCCGCCCCCTCGACCCACCCCCGGGCGACACCACCCCCACCAGCTCGACCAACCGCACCTCCGCCCGCGCGGACCTGGTCGACGGGCTGCGCTACATCCGCCGCCACCGCCTGCTCGGCCCGCTGGTCCTCGTCGGGGCCGTCTGCGAGCTCGGCCTGACCGGCACCCTGAACGTCGGCATGGTCCTCCTCAACGCCGAACGCGGCTGGGGCCCGTCCGGCTACGGCCTGATCGTCGCCTGCTTCGGCGCGGGCGCCACCGTCGGCGCCACCCTACTCGCCGTCGTCGGCCGACTGCCCCGCGCCGGGCTCACCATGGCCGTCACCCTGCTGCTGGGCAGCATCGGCGCAGCCGCCATGGGCCTGGCCCCCACCCTGTGGTCCGCCGCGGTGCTCGCCGCACTGGTCGGCCTGAACGCGGGCATCTTCGGCACCCTGGACGGTGCCCTCGTCCAGACCACCGCCGACCCCGCCTACCTCGGCCGGGTCACCTCCGTCGTCATGCTCACCATGGTCGGCCTCGCCCCGCTCAGCTACCCCCTGGTCGGCGCCGCCATCGGCACCTGGGGCGCAGCCCCGGTCTTCCTCGCCTGCGGCACCCTCTCCTCCCTGGGCGCACTCCACGCCCTCACCTCCCGCCCCGTCCGCCAGGCCGAACTGCCCCGCCGGTAGCGCCCAGCGCCACGGCTCGCCCCGTGGTCGACAACTGGGCTCGGCCAGTGGTCACTTGACCATGCGGAACTCGGGGTGTGCGAGCCAGGCGGTCAGGAACTCGACGTCGCCGATGTGGCCGTACCAGCGGCCGCCGTCGGAGGTCGCGTACGGCAGCTGCCAGGTCCGGCCCGGCAGCGTGGACACGAAGGCGCGGGCCTCGGCCAGGCCGGCCGCCTCCTCCTCGGCGGAGAGCCCGGTGAAGGGCCGGCAGTAGCCGAGCAGGCCGTTGAAGTCGATCAACGCGTCGAAGCGTTCGGCCAGGAACCGCACCAGGTGCCCGAGGGCCAGGTGGTTCTCCCGCCCCGAGCAGTAGGCGACCACGTACAGCGCGGTCACCGGCGGGTGGTCGAGCCCAGGGAATCCGAAGTACTCGTCGTCGTCCAGGGGTTCGGGGCCGAGCTGGAAGGGGCAGAGCGAGGAGACGTCGAGGCCGGGGAGTCCGAGCACCGATGGGTCCCGGAGGGCGAACTCGACCGAGTCGTCCCCCTCCGCACGGATCTCGCAGAACTCGGCCAGCCAGGGCACCGCCTCGACGGCGCTGCGCCGCTCCGTCAGCCACAACCCGGCCGCCGGCCCGCCCATGTCCGTTCCCCGTTCGTCGACGTACCGCCCAGCATGCCTCCGGCCCGGTGCGAGCACCACTGGTTTGTCGCGGTGACCCGCCCCTGCGGGCCCGCCCTCACCGACCCCGGCCCCGACTCCGCCCCTGACCAGCAACTCTCCTTCTCCGTAGGTCAGTTGACCCTGCGGAACCCGGGGCGCCCGGGCCAGGCGGCGAGGCTTCTCACTGCAGATGGTCTGCGGCTCCAGAGGCCGGCCCGGCCGAGAGCGCCTCTCGCCAGTGCTCGGCCGATGTGACCAGGTCCTGGCCGACATGGGTGAGGAACCGGCCCATCTCGGCGAGTCTCATACCGGCGGGTGTGGTGGCGCCGAGTGTCCGGGCGCCCTGGTGGGCGGCCTCGGCGAGCAGCGCGTTGGCGTTGGCGCTGGCGAGCATGGCCCGGAACCAGACGTCGTCGTCGATGACGTAGCGCTGGTGGCGCTTTCCTGGGTCGCGTTCGCGCCGGATGAGTTCCTGCTCCTCCAGGTAGTGCACGGCCAGGGAGATCGTTGCAGGGCTGACCTGGAGACGCTGTACCAGTTCTGCCGCGGTGCGGCTGCCGGTGTCAGCGGCGTACAGGCAACCCAGCACTCTGGCCGCCGTCTTCGGCAGCCCCGTCTGGACGAGTAGTGCGGTGAACTGTTCCTCGAAGTCGTGCACCGTCTCCTGGTCGCGTCCGTGGGCGTCGGTTTCGACCGGCGGCGTCTGTGCCGGGGCGGTTCTGCGGCGGCGGGCGCGCCGCTCGGTGGCCCGGTGTGCCTGGTCCGCCCGGTAGCCGGCGGGTCCGCCGTTGCGGTTGATCTCCCTGGTGACGGTCGAGGTCGGCCGGTCCAGGCCTCTGGCGATCTCGCCGTAGGCGAGCCCTTCGGCCAGTCCCTCCGCGATGGTCCGGCGTTCCTGGTGGCTGAGCCTTCCTCCTGGCATCGGCGTTCTCCCCGTCTCGGTCCCTCTCGGTCACGTCGCCGATCAGTGTGCGTTCATCCCCATCTCATTGCAACAAGCGAGAGGGCTCGGTGCATTCGACATCAAGACCATTGCACCAATTGCACGCTTTCCACCTGCACAAATGTGGAATCTGGCCGATGTTTTGATTGACCGAATATCGAACGCACCATAGCTTTTGACGCATACCGAAACCCGATCGCGGCGCGGCCGACACCGCCCGCGAACCCGAGAGGAACGACGTCATGAACAAGATCCAGGACGCTCTTGAGCAGGCCGTCGCCGAGGGCCTGCCCGGCATCGTTGCCGAGGTCCGCGACGGCGACCGAAGCTGGTTCGGCACCGCCGGGGTGGCCGACATCGAGACCGGGCGCGCACGCACCCGGGGCGAGCAGTTCTACATCGGCAGCCTCACCAAGGCGTTCACCGCCACCGTGGCCTTCAAGCTCGTGGACGAACACCGGCTGCGCCTGGACGACACCGTGGAACAGTGGCTGCCCGGCCTGGTCCAGGGAAACGGAAACGACGGGAGCGCCATCACCGTGAGGCACCTGCTGCACCAGACCAGCGGTCTCGTCAACTACGCCTTCGACGACCCGGACATGATGAACCGCTACATCACCACCGGGTACCTCACCCACCGCTTCGACAAGTGGACCCCCGAACAGCTCATCCAGCTCGCCATGAAGTACCCGCCCTACTTCGCGCCGGGCACCGCCTTCCGATACTCCAACGCCAACTACATGCTCCTCGGCCTGATCATCGAGCGGGCCAGCGGCCGCAGCTTCGCCGAGGAACTCTCCCGGCTGATCCTCCACCCGCTCGGCCTGACGGGCACCTACCTCCCCGGCACCGAGACGACCATCAGCGGGCCGCACCCCCGGATGTACACGAAGCTGCCGGTCGGCGACCCCGACGCCAAGGTGTACGACGTGACCGAATGGGACACGTCGCTGGGCTGGGCCGCCGGCGGCATCGTCTCCACCACCGGCGACCTCGGCCGCTTCTTCGGCGCCCTGCTCGGCGGGGAACTCTTCTCGCCCGCCCTGCAGGCCGAGATGTGGGCCACCGTCTCGACCGAAGGGTCGGGCTGGATCCCCAACACCCGGTACGGCATGGGCACCTTCGAGCAGACCCTGCCCCACGGCGTCACCGTCTTCGGCGGCGGCGGCGCACTCAACGGCTCCTGGACGTACGTGATGGGCACCCGCGACGGCAAGCACCTGGTCGTCTGCAACGTGAACGGCGACTGGGTCAACCCGCTCGCCGCCTTCTTCAAGGTACTTGAAGCGGAGTTTCCCCCCGCCGAGACCCGGTGACGCACCCGACCGCATTCAGTGCCGCTCCGCTGGGCTTTCAGCCGCCCCGGGTTGCCCCGCGACCGCCCGGGTAGTTCCGCCCCACGACCGGCCCGGCAGTTCCACACCGCGACCGCCAGGGCCACCGGCAGTGAATTGGCCCGCGACGCCCGCTCCGTCCTCCGCTAGCGTCGGCCTGGCCACCGATCAACGGAGAACCCATGCACCGCGAACTCGCCGCCGACCTCGACCAGTTGCCCGCCCTGCTGGAGGAGGCCCGGCAGCGGGCCGTCGACTTCCTCGGCGGGCTCGACGACCGGCCGGTCATCCCGAAGGAGGCCGGCCGACCGACGCCGTCGATGCCGCTGCGCGAGGACGCCGACGGACTGCGGGCGGCCCTGGCCGAGTTCGGCGAGCGCTGGGAACCACGGCTGTCGGCCGGCGCCGGGCCGCGCTACTTCGGGTTCGTGACGGGCGGGGCAACCCCGGCCGCGCTGGTGGGCGACTGGCTGACCGCCACCGCCGACCAGAACTCCAACTCCTCGCTCGACCCGGCCGGTCAGGACCTGGAGCGGGAGACCGTCGGCTGGCTGCGCGAGCTGTTCGGGCTCTCCCCCGCGCACAGCGGCACCTTCGTCAGCGGCGCCACCCAGTCCAACACCGTCGGCCTGGCGATCGCCCGCGAGTGGCTGGGCGAACGCCTCGGGGTCGACGTGGCCGAGGACGGGGTCGCCGCGCTGGGCCGGGTCCGGGTGCTGTCGGGCAGCGCGCACTCCAGCGTGGCCAAGGCGCTGTCCGTCCTGGGACTCGGCCGCACCGCGCTGACCACCGTCCCCACCCTGGCCGGCCGGGAGGCCGTGGACGTGGTCGCCCTGGAGCGGGCCCTCGCCGAGGCCGACGGCCCGTGCGTCGTGGTCGCCAACGCGGGCACCGTGAACACCGTCGACTTCGACGACCTGCAGGCGATCGCCGCCCTCCGCGAGCGGTACGGGTTCTGGCTGCACGTGGACGCCGCCTTCGGCGCCTTCGCCGCACTCTCCCCCCAGCACGCCGAGCTGGTCGCCGGGCTCGACCTCGCCGACTCGGTCTGCGTGGACCTGCACAAGTGGCTCAACGTGCCGTACGACAGCGCCGTGCAGTTCACCCGCCGCCGCGACCTCCAGGCCCGGGTCTTCCAGAACGCCGCCGCCTACCTCGGCCCGGTCGGCGACCACCCCGACCTGGTGCATCTGACCCCGGAGAACTCGCACCGCCTGCGCGCCCTGGCAGCCTGGTTCACCCTGCGCGCCTACGGTCGGGCCGGCCACCGCGAGATCGTGGAGCGCAACGTCGCCGGGGCCCGTGCGCTCGGCGCGGCGGTCGAGGCCATCGACGGCCTGCGACTGCTCGCGCCGGTCCGCCTCAACGTCGTCTGCTTCACCCTCGCCGAGGACCCCACCCCGGAGCGCCTCGCCGCCCTCGCCGCCGAGCTCTCCGCGGAGGCCTTCCTCACCCCGACCCGCTACGCCGGCCTGCCCGCCCTGCGCGCGGCGTTCAGCAACTGGCGCACCACGGAGGCGGACGTGCGACGGACGGCCGCCGCGCTCTCCACCGCGACGGCCGTGGTCATCGCGGCCGGCTCGAACGGTGTGGCCGACGCCTGAGCATCCCGACCCCGGCCAGCGCCCGTACGCCGGCCGGAGTTCGGGCGGTTCCGGCGTTCCGGCGGCTCCGGCGGCTCGGGTGGCTCCGGCGTTCAGGCACTCACGGATGCGCCCCGTCCCCGTACCCGCCCCGCGACAGGTCCGTCAGGCCGGCCATCAGCTCGGCATGGGCGAGGTTCAGGAACCGCAGCGCCCGCCACCGGGGGTTGTGGTCGGGGTGGTCGCGGAAACCGTCGGCCGTCCCGCACAGCCGTTCCCACCACAACATCACGTCCTGGCGCAGCCGTTGGGTCTCCCCGGGCACATCCATCCGGTCCGCGAGCACCACCTCGCGCCAGGCGACGAGGAGGTCGCCGAGGTGGATGCAGTCGTGGAGGGTGACGTAGGCGAGGCGCTCGGCCGCGAAGCGGGCGGTGCTGCCCTCGGGCTGGGCCTCGACCACCTCGCCGAGACGGGCGGACAGGAAGGCCTGCAACGGGGTGACGTCCTGGTGGTGCAGGTCGTCGGAGAACTCCAGCACTTCCCTGGGCCGGTAGTCGGCAGCCATCGCACGTGCTCCCTCGGTTCGGATCAGCACTCGGTGACGGATCGTCACGCAGCGTCGGCTCATGACCCTAGCCCCGGTACGGCGGCGGCGACCGGCGATTCCGCAGATCCTCATCTTTCGGGGCCAACCAGGCGCCAGCGGCACAACACGCCTGCCGGGCTTGACCTTCACACCGGTGTGAAGCCCGATGATGCTGCCATGACCGCCACCACCCGCCACCCGTACGACCCCTACGACCTCCTCGCACAGAGCCGCCTCGGCATCCTCGCCACCATCAAGGCCGACGGCCGGCCCCAGCTCTCGCCGGTGCTGCCGTACTACGACCGCGAGGCGAACGTCATCCTGATCTCCACCCGGGAGGGGCTCGCGAAGACCGCGAACCTGCGCCGGGACCCGCGGGTCAGCCTGGAGGTGACCGCGCCGGACGGACGCTCCTGGGCCACCGCCGAGGGCACCGCCACCCTCACCGGACCGGGCCTCGACCCCGACGGTCCCGAGGTCGAGGCCCTGGTCGACTACTACCGCCGGGCGGCCGGCGAACACCCCGACTGGGCGGACTACCGCGAGGTCATGGTCGCCGACAGGCGGGTGCTGCTCACGATCCCGGTCGACCACGTGTACGGCGCCCGGATCTGACCGGGCGACCAGCAACCGACCGACCGACCAATCGGCCCGGCCCGGCCCGGCCCGGCCACCGTCACGGGGGAACGGTGGCCGGGCCGTTAACCGCAAGCGGACGACCACCCACGGACGACGGGTCAGTCCCGGGTCGCCGTGACGACCGTGGCGTCCAGCTCCTCCTCGCGGCTCACCTGCGCCGCCAGCCCCGCCGCCCGGGCCACCTCCAGCGCACCGGCTGCCTGCCGCTCGCTGGTCTCGAACAACAGCGCCCCGCCCGCCGCCAGCCACCCGCCCGCCGCCAGCCACCCGGGCGCCGCCGCGGCCACCCGGCGCAGCACGTCCAGTCCGTCCGCACCGCCGTCCAGCGCGGGCCGGGCCTCGTGCAGTCGCGCCTCGGGCGGCAACAGCTCGACGTCTGCGGTCGGTACGTACGGAACGTTGGCGATCAGCACCTCCACCCGCCCGCGCAGCGCCTCGGGCAGGGGCGCGAAGAGGTCGCCCTCGTAGACCCGCGCGCCCGTCCCGGCCAGGTTGCGCCGGGCGCAGCGGACGGCGGCGGGGTCGAGGTCGGCGGCGTACAGCTCGACCGGGTGGTCGACCTGTGCCGCCACGGCGGCGCCGAGGGCACCGCTGCCGCAGCACAGGTCGACCACCACGGCGCCGGGGCCGGCGAGTCGGGCGGCCTCGGCGACCAGGAACTCGCTGCGTCGGCGCGGGACGAACACGCCGGGGTCGACGGCGATCCGCAGACCCGCGAAGTCGGCCCAGCCGACGACGTGTTCGAGCGGTCGGCCCTGGGCACGGGCCCGGACCATGGCGGCCAGTTCGGCGGGTGAGGCGGCAGCGGCAAGCAGGATCCGGGCCTCGTCCTCGGCGAACACGCAGCCGGCGGCGCGCAGTCGGGAGACGACGGAGGAACGGAGAGCGGCGGAGGAGAAGACCGACAAAGGGACCCCTAGGGCAGGACGGGAGGAGAACGGAGGACTCCGTCAGGGCTCCCGCCAGGGCCGACGCCGCGTCGGTGCGCCCGCGCTACGCGCGCGATGCGCCCGCACGGTCGCGCTCCGGGAGCACCCGCTCGGACATACCGGTAATGGGTCTCACCTCCCTGGCTCGCGGTCGTGTTCGTCGTGTACAGCGTCGGCCACCCTACCGCACCGACCGGGCCCGCCGACCGGCCACTGAGCCGCGCGAGCGGCGGTGCGGCCAGGCTTCCCGATCAGCCGAGGAAGTCGGCGACCAGGACGGCGAACTCCTCCGGGGTGGTGACCGGCACCCCGAGCTCCTCCGCCTTGGCCCGCTTGGAGCCCGCCTTCTCGCCCGCGACCAGCAGATTGGTGCGCTTGGACACCGAGGAGGAGGCCTTGCCGCCCGCCCGCTCGATCAGCTCGTTCATCGCGTTGCGGGAGAGCTCGGCCAGGACGCCGGTCATGCTCCCGGTCACCACGACGCTCTGCCCGGCCAACGGACCGGCCACCGCCGCGCCCTCGCCCGCAGCGCCTTCGCCCGCCCCGCCCTCGGCCCCACTGCCGGGAGCGGCTGCGGCCGCGACCGCGACCAGTGGCTCGGTGACCGCCGTCCCCACCCCCTGCTCCGCCAGCCGGTCCAACAGCACTGCCACATCGGCGAGTTCGGCGACGATCACGGTCGCCTTCTCGGCCCCGATGCCGTCCACGCCCGCCAGCGCCTCCGCGTCGGCGGCCCGGATCGCGGCCATACTGCCGAAGTGCGCGGCGATCCGGCGCGACATCGTCCGCCCGGTGCCCCGGATGCCAAGGGCGCAGAACACCCGGTTCAGCGGGCGGGTGCGGGCGGTCTCGATGGCGGCGAGCAGCTTGTCCGCACTGGTGTCGCCCATCCGCTCCAGCGTGAGCAGTTGTTCCCTGGTCAGGGTGAAAAGGTCGGCCAGATCGGCGACCAGCCCGGACTCGACCAACTGGACGGCCCGGGTCCCGCCGAGGCCCTCGATGTCGAGCTGGTCGCGCCCGGCCGCGTAGATCACCGAGGCGACGGCCTGGCAGCCGCGGCCGCGCACGCAGCGCCAGCGCTGCTCCGAGCGGTCGATGGCGTCGCCGCAGCGCGGGCAGACCTCGGGGAAGGCGATCGGCTGCTCGGCGCCGGTGCGCTCGTCCACCAGCGGCGCCTCGACCCGCGGGATGACGTCGCCGGCGCGGTAGACGAACACCTGGTCGCCGAGCATCAGCCCGCGCCGCTCGATGTCGGCGGGGTTGTGCAGGGTCGCGTAGGTGACGGTGACGCCGTCGATCACCACCGGCTCGAGCACCGCGCGGGGCGCGATGATCCCGGTGCGGCCGACGTTCCACTCCACGGCGAGCAGCCGGGTGACCTTGTGCTGGGCCTGGAGCTTACGGGCGACCGCCCAGCGCGGCGCGCGGGAGCCGGAGCCGGCCTCCTCCTGGTCGGCGACCGCGTCCGCCTTGACCACGACGCCGTCGATGCCGAAGGGCAGCGCGGCACGCAGCGCGGCGATCTCCTCGATCCGCTGCTCGGCCTCGGCGAGCGTGGCGCAGCGGAGGGGAGCGGCCGCGGTCGTGGCGGCGGTGTTGGCGCCGAGCTCGGCGAGGCGGGCGAGCAGCGCGACGTGGTCGAGGCCGGGCAGGCCGTGGGCGTCGTAGCCGAAGAAGGTGAGCTCGACCCGGTACGGGCGGTCCTTGGCCCTCAGTGTGCCGGCGGCGCCGCTGCGCGGGTGGGCGAAGGGGATGGCGCCGTGGGCGGTGCGCTGGGCGTTGGCCTGTTCGAACTGTTCGTGGGTGAGCAGCACCTCGCCGCGCAGTTCCAGGTCGAGCGGCTCGCTGAGCCGGGCGGGCAGGCCGAGCACGGCGTCGGCGGCGTGGGTGATGTCCTCCCCGGCCAGGCCGTCGCCCCGGGTGAGCACCTGGTGCAGCCGGCCGGCCCGGTAGCGGGCGGCCACGGCGAGGCCGTCCAGCTTGGGCTCGACGCACCAGGCCGCGACCGGTCTGCCGAGCCGGCGCTCCAGCCCGGCGGCCCAGGACTCCAGCTCCTCGGCGGAGAAGACGTTGTCGAGCGAGAGCATCGGCGTGCTGTGCGGGACGTCGCCGACGACCGCGCCGCCGGCCACCTTGCCGGTGGGCGACTCGGGCAGCACCTGCTCGGGGTGCTCCCGCTCGTAGGCCTCGATCCCCCGGACCAGGGCGTCGTACTCGTCGTCCCCGAGCGGGGTGGAGCCGTCACCGTAGTACGCCGCGGCGGCCCGGACGGCGGTGGCGACGGCGTCGGCGTAGGCCTGCGGGGAGGCGGGGATGGCGGGGGTGGCCGTGGTGGCTGCGTCCTTCATACCGCCATCATGGCGAGCCGCACTGACATTCGACCCGGCCCGGCACGGGCGGGCCCGGGCACGGGTACCCGATCGGCCGAGCGCCCCGGGTGGGCGGGCGCGGACCGGCGTCGTACCGGCTACGGCTGGTCATGTTCCTTGTAGGCGTCGCGGATGTGCGAGGGGATCCGTCCGCGGTCGTTCACGGTGATGCCGTGGGCGTGGGCCCATCGGCGTATCGCCTCGCCCTCCGGGTGGGGTTCGTCGCGCCTGAGGGGCCGGGCGGGAGCACCGGGGCCACTCCAGTCCCCGGTGCTGACTCCTTCCAGCAGGTCCGCCGCCCGGTGGAAGAGCGCGGACAGCGAGGCCAGCACCCCTTCCTCCGGCAGATCCGCGTCTGCCCATGTTCCGATCGTCCCGTTGGCCGTGTCCAGGAACGTCCCGTAGAGGCCGTCGCGATCGGCGGCGATCGGCAGCCACTCCTGGCGCCAGAGCGGGTGGTCGGGGTCTTCGGACGGTTCCATCCGCTCCATGGCGAGCTGCCTGAGATAGACCCGCTGGATGTCCTCCAGGCCGAGCAGGAGGGTTCCACCAGGTACGGGCACCTCGCACCCCCGCCGCACCAGGGAACCCGGGAACTCGGGGCGCTCGTCGACATCCACGTCGTTCACCAGGAGCCATTGCCGTACCGGCGCCGGCAGCTCCAGCCCCATGCGCGCTTCGGCCCGGTCGATGGCCTCCTGGCTCCCCGGACCGCCGAGGGTGGCGAAGATCCCGGGGTCGTTCCGCTCGAGCCATGTGGTCACCCGGGCCCACGCCTCCCGAACGTCTTGTGCCTGGCTCATCGGAGTGCCCTTCGTATGCGACGGCTGTTGAACACGTATGGGAGGAACCGTAGGCATGGCCACCGACAGGAACGCTCGGCCCGGAGATCTGGGGTCCGGGTCGACACCTCCGGGTCAACCGTCATCAGCGAAAAACAGGACATACGGTCTGTCCATAAAAAACCGCACGCGCTGTTTTTTACAGCCCCGTTGCCGCCCGCACTCCGACCTCCGCCGACGACCCGTCGGCAGCGCACTCCGCCGCCCGGGCCGCCGCGACCTCGGCGACCACCTGCCCCCCGCGGTCCGGCCCCATCTGCAACGAGCCGAGCACCCCGGGCACCGCGACGCTCGGCATCAGGTGCTGGAACAGCCCGGACACCCGCAGTTCCAGGTCGGCCCGGCCGGACAGCTTCTGCGACTGGATCTGAACACCCGTCCAGGCAGCGGTGATCAGCCAGGCGGTGTCGGCCGGGACGACGTGCGGCAGCAGTTCGCCCCGCTCGCCGGCGGCGACCAGCAGCGCCTCCATCCGGCTGATCCAGCCGGGGATCGCACCGCCACCGAAGTCGTAGAGCACGTCCTGGCCGAGCGAGAGCCGGGCGCCGGCGCTGAGCAGCGGATCGCGCGGCATCAGGTGCGCCACCACCATCCCGGTGTCCACGAACTCCTGGAGTTTGCAGGTCCGTTCCGGCACGCCGTCCTGGACGAACTGTTCCTCGACGACCCCCTGCGCGAGGTCCCGCTTCGAGGCGAAATGGAAGTACACCGCACCGCGCGTCACACCCGCCCGGGCGACCACCTCCCCGATGGTCGCGCCCTCGTAGCCGAACTCGTCGAAGACCGACGCCGCGGCCTCCAGGATCAGCCGACGCGTCCGGAGCGCCCGTTCCTGCCGTACCACCGCAACCACCCCGCCCTGAGCTCCGGGAAAACAAAACCAAACACCCCGTATCTTAGCTAAGGGCACCCTTCGGGCGACAAGGCGATGCCGGCGAAGCAGCCGACCCACCCTCTCTTCCCCCACCTGACCCGACAGTTGCCGTCAACAGTCCGCCACTCCCGACTCGGCGATCACGGGCCACACCTCCTGGGAGATCGGCCGGGAAGTACGACTACCGCCCCCACAGCCGCCGAGAAACCGAATGAACGGTCTCTTCTGCTCGCTCCGCGGAACACACCCGCCGGAGCTCCACTCCACGACTTCCACAACCAATCGGTTGAACACGCAGGCAGGCCGGAGTAGCGTTGTCCTCAACCAATCGGTTGAGGAAGAACAGAGGTGCCACTGTGGCCGTCGACCAGCTCTCCCGGGCGTTCGTCGCCCTGGCCGATCCGACCCGGCGCGACATCGTCGCCCGGCTCTCGGTCCGGGACGCGACCGTCGGCGAGTTGGCGGAGTCCTACGCGATGTCCATGCAGGCCGTCTCCAAGCACCTCAAGGTCCTGGAGGAGGCCGGGCTGGTCAGCCGCAGCCGGGACGCCCAGCGGCGGCCGTGCCACCTGGAGCCGCAGGTGTTCGACTTGATGACGAGCTGGATCGAGCGCTACCGCCGCCGGGCCGAGGCCCGCTTCGGCCGCCTGGACGCCGTCCTCGCAGCCATGGGCGACACCGACGCCACCCACGCCACCAACGACGCCGCCCCAGCCCCAGCCCCGGATCCGACCCCGGACACCGGCGCCCACTCCCGCACCGACCGCCTCACCGCACCCACCGCACCCACCGCACCCACAGAAGGAGACCCGTCATGACCTCCACCACCGGCCGCGAGACCCGCATCGAGGCGGACCCCGCACTGCCCACCATCCGGATCGTCCGCGAGTTCGACGCCCCGCAGGAGCGGGTCTTCCGGGCCTGGATCGAGCCCGGGCTGGTCGCGCAGTGGCTCGGCCCCGAGGACCTCGACCTCAAGATCGACGAGTGGGAGGCCCGCACCGGCGGCCACTACCGCTACTCCGTGCACCGCGAGGGCCAGGAGGTCGCCGCCTTCTACGGCTCCTTCCACGAAGTCCGGCCGGCCACCCGACTCGTTCAGACCTTCACCTTCGAGGGCGTGCCGGACGGCGTCTCGCTGGACACCGCCGTCTTCGAGCCCGTCGGCGAGGGCCGCACCCGGGTCACCGTCCTGTCGGTGGTCGACAGCCTGGTGGCCCGGGACGCGATCCTGGCCAGCGGAATGGAGCGCGGCGTGACCGAGGGCTACCGGAAGCTGGACGCCCTGCTCGCCGCCGCCTCCTCCTGAGCGCCTGGGTCCGTCATGGCAGCACGGCCACCGCCTCCACCTCCACCAGTTGGTCCGTGTAGCCGAGCACCGAGACGCCGAGCAGCGTGCTGGGGGCGTCATGCTCCCCCAGGTACTCCCGGTACACGTTCCACACCTTCACCAAGTCCGCCTGGTCGCCGGAGGCCACGTACACGGTGGTCCGCGCGATGTCCGTGAGCCCCGCGCCCGCGTCCTCCAGCACGGTTATCAGATTGCGCATCACCTGGTGGGTCTGGCCCTCGTAGTCGCCGACCGCGACCGTGCGGCCCTCCTCGTCCAACGGACAGGCCCCGGCGAGCCAGAGCGAGCGGACCGGGGCGTCCACCACCGCCGCATAGGCGTAGTCGACGGCCTGGGTCAGCCGGGTGTTGCGGACCAGCTTGACCGCGCTGTTCATGGGGCCCTCCGAGGGGATCGCGACCGAACGTTCGCGCTCATCGTTGGCCTCGCACGAACGGACGTCAAACCGATTTAGGGCGAAATCCCGTCCGTACCAAGGCCCGTGTGCCCACGATTCACCGTTGCGGGTGATGGCGGACAACCCCCTCGGGCCCCGATCCTGGTGCCGACCCACGCCGGCGCCACGATCGACCACCATCGGCCGCGACCGGCCACGCCCCGCCAGGAGGAGTCGACCGATGGAGTCCCAACCCCCCGACCGCGACCGGGCTTCCGGTGTCGGCCGGCGCCGCGTGCTCGGCCTCGCCCTCGGCGCCGGCCTCACCCCGGCCCTCGCCGCCGCGTCCCAACCCGCCCACGCCGCACCGCCGTCCGACCCCCACCCCGCTCCCGCCCACCCCGCTCCCGCCGATCCCACTCCCACTGACCCCACGCCCACCGACCCCGTTGCCGCCGACCCCGCCGCCACCCTCGGCCGGCGGGTCGTCACGGTGGCCGAGGCCCAGCTCGGCCTTCCGTACGCCTGGGGCGGCGGCGACCGGCTGGGCCCGAGCCTCGGCTTCTGCGACGGGGAGAACGGCTACCTGAACGGCGTGTGCCTGGGCGAGAGCACGGTCGGCTTCGACTGCAGCGGGCTGTCCCTGTACTGCTGGTACCGCGCCAGCCAGGGCACCGTCGAGCTCGCGCACTACACCGTGGCCCAGTTCAACCGCAGCGCCCCGGTCGAACGTGACGCGCTGGCCCCCGGCGACCTGCTCTTCTTCTCCCGCCCCGACGCCCCGCTGCACCACGTCGGCATCTACACCGGCGACGGCGCGATGATCCACGCCGAACGGACCGGCACCCTGATCGCCCGGGTCGAGCACGTGCTCGACGTCCCGCGCTGGGCAGGCGAGTTCGCCGGCGCCCGCCGCCCCGGGGTGCTGCCCGGCTGAGAAACGCCCCAGCTCGTCCGGCGGATCACGCGGGGGCGCGCCACTCCGGCGATCCGTGCTCCACGCGCAGCAGCAGTTCGTGCAGCACCCGGCGCTCCGCCGGGTCGAGCGGGGCCAGCACCTCGTCCTGCACCGCCCGCGCCCGCGCCTCCAGTTCGGCGAGCAGTGCCCGCCCCTCGGCGGTGACCGACACCGAGACCCGCCGGCGGTCCGCCTGGTCCCGGCTGCGCTCGACGTACCCGGCCGCGCCGAGCTGGTCGGCGACCTTGGCGAGGTCGCTCGGATCGATGCCCAGCCGCCGGACCAGGTCGCGCTGCGCCTGGGGCCCGAAGTCGACGAGGGCTGCCAGCACAGCCATGTCCCAGAGCCGCAGGCCGCGTTCGGCCAGTTGCCCGGCGAGCTCCGCCCGCGCGGCGCGGCCGATCCGGGCGAGCAGGAAGGTGCTGAGGCCCAGCAGTGTCGGCGGCAGCGCGTCGGGCGGGGCGGGGTTCTCGGAGGCCATGGCGAAATTCTAGGGGCGATCCCTATAGTGGGTGAAGACCCACTGATTCAGATCCCGTCTGGAGCCCGACCGTGGACGCCCTCTACCCCCGCCTGCTCGTCACCCGCTTCGCCGAGACCTTCGGCTTCTACCGCGCCGTCCTCCCCACCCTCACCGGCGCCACCCTGGTCAAGGGCGCCCCCGAGGGCCCGTACGCCAACTGGGACGTCGACGAGCAGGCCGTCCTGTCGCTCTACGACCGCGCCGCGATGTCCGCCACGCTGGGCACCACCGGACTGCCCGCCCGCCCGGCCACCCCCACCCAGGACACCGCGATGCTGGTCTTCCGGGTCGACGACGTGGACAAGGCGCTCGCCCTCTGCCTCCAGCACGGCGGAGTCCTCGCCGTCCCGGCCACCGACCGGCCCGAGTGGGGCCCCGACCTGCGCAGCGCCCACCTGCGGGACCCCGAGGGCCACTTGATCGAGCTCCAGTCCTACTGACCGCCGGGGGCCGCGAGTCCCCCGGCGGTCAGCGGTGGCACGGCCGCTCCGCGGTGGCCGGTCGCTCAGCGGTGGCCGGTCGCTGGGCGGTGGAAGACCTGCAGCTCCCGGTTCACCCGGCCGGCGCGTCCCGCCACAGCTCGGCGCTGCAGTCCGCCACCTGCGCGCCGATCCGGGCCCAGGCCTGCTCGGCCGCCATCGGCTCCAGCCGGCGGCCGTCCCGCAGCCGCAGCGCGACCCGGCCGTCCGCAGCCTCCCTGGCGCCGATCACCGCCTGGTAGGGCACCAACCGGGCCTCCCGGATCCGGGCGCCCAGGCTGCCGTGCTCCGGTCCGGCGACCTCGGCCCGCAGCCCGAGGTCAAGGCAGCGCTGCCGCAGCCGCTCGGCCTGCGGCAGCTCGGCTTCGGAGATCGGCAGCAGCACCACCTGGGCCGGCGCCAGCCAGGCCGGGAACGCGCCACCGTACAGCTCGATCAGGTGGGCGACCACCCGTTCGACGCTGCCGATCACACTGCGGTGCACCATCACCGGGCGGTGCTTGGCGCCGTCCGCGCCGATGTAGTGCAGGTTGAAGCGCTCGGGCTGGTGGAAGTCGATCTGGACGGTGGAGAGGGTGAACTCGCGCCCGGCACCGTCGGCGATCTGCACGTCGATCTTGGGCCCGTAGAACGCGGCCTCGCCCTCCGCCGCCTCGAACGGCACCCCGGAGCGCTCCAGCACGTCGGTCAGCAGCGCGGTGGCCCGCCGCCACAGCTGCGGGTCGGCCACGTACTTGCCGCCCTCGCCGGGCAGCGACAGCCGGTAGCGGACCGGCACGATGCCGAGCGCCCGGTGCGCCTCGCGGATCAGCTCCAGGGCGGCGACGGCCTCGTCGGCGGCCTGCTCCGGGGTGCAGAAGACGTGCGCGTCGTTCAGCTGGATCGCCCGGACCCTGGTCAGCCCGCCGAGCACACCGGACAGCTCGGAGCGGTACATCCCGCCCAACTCGGCCATCCGAAGCGGGAGGTCTCGGTAGCTGTGCGGGCGGGAGCGGAAGATCAGCGCGTGGTGCGGACACAGGCTCGGGCGCAGCACCATCTCCTCCGAGCCGAGTTGCATGGGCGGGAACATGTCCTCGCGGTAGTGGTCCCAGTGACCGGAGATCTCGTACAGCTCGCGCTTGCCGAGCACCGGCGAGTAGACGTGGCGGTAGCCGGCCCGGCGCTCGCGGCCGCGGATGAACTCCTCCAGGGTGTGCCGGATCGCGGCGCCGTCGGGCAGCCAGTACGGCAGGCCGGAGCCCATCAGCGGGTCGGTGTCGAAGAGGTCGAGCTCGCGGCCGAGCTTGCGGTGGTCGTTCGCGGGGCGGTCGTGCGCGGGGCGGTCGTTCGCGGGAGCGAGGCGGTCGTTCATCGGGGTGGTCTCCACTCGGGTTGTGCGGGCGAGTGGGACCGGGAACGACGAAGCCCCGGGGCACTCGCCCCGGGGCTTCGGACTTGGTCAGCAGTCAGCGCGCCGGGACTCTCTCCGGCGTCGTCGTGGCGAGTGCAGCGCGCTTCATGCCCTCCACGGTAGCAGCACCCGGACGTTCGTGTTGATCTTTATGGGAGAGCTCACATCAGCAGGGCGCAGCCGCGCTCGGCGAGCGCCTCCCGCACGCGCTCCGTCACCTGGACGTCGTTCCACCGCAGGTCGAGCTTCTCCAACGCGGGCAGCGCGGCCGGGTCGGCCAGCCAGTCGGGCAGTGCGGTGATCCCGTTGCTGCGCAGGTCGATCCGGCGCAGCCGCGGCAGTCCGGCCAGGACGGCGGGCAGCTCGGCGAGGGCGTTCTCCCGCAGTTCCAGCTCGCGCAGTTCGGAGAGCAGTCCGAAGGAGGCCGGGAGGGCGGTCAACTCGTTGCCGCGCAGCCAGAGTTCGCGCAGCTCGCCGAGGGCGCCGATGGACTCCGGCAGGGCGGTGAGCCGGTTGTGCTGGGCGCGCAGTTCGACCAGCTCGGTCATCTTGCCGACGGCGAACGGGAGTTCGGTGAGCTTGTTCTCGCCGACGTTGAGGTAGCGGAGTTCGGTGAGCTTCCCGATGTCGTCCGGCAGGACGGTCAGCTGGTTGTCGTGCAGGTAGAGGAAGTCCCGGAGCCAGGTGAGCCGGGTCAGTTCGGCGGGCACCTCGGTGAACAGGTTGTGGCCGAGGTCGAGGGTGCGCAGCCGCATCAACCGGCTGATGCCGGGCGGGAGTTCGGAGAGCGCGCCTTCGGCGAGGATGAGCACGGTCAGGTCGTTGCGGTCCCACACCGCGCTGAGCACCTCGGCGGCCACCGGGCCGAGCGGCTGCCGCCAGAGGTTGAGCGTCATGTCTGTCACATCCGCCATTGTCCGCCTCCGCTACTCCGGCGTGGGCACGAACCGCACTTCGGCGCGGGTCAGGGTCCGGCCGTCGCCGGCCGGCGGGAGCTGGACGAGTTCCACGGTGGCGGCGGTGAGGTCCGAGGTAGCCGGGCCGGGCGGCAGCAGAACCTGCAGGTGGTAGTCGCAGGTGCTGCCGTCCGGGACGTCCACCCGGTACTCCGTCGCGCCTGGTCCGACCGGGTGCCCGGCGGCGGTCAGGTCCGCCAGCGCGGGCACCAGCTGCTTGAGGAAGCCGACCCCGGCTCCGGCCGGCGTCGTGACGCGCAGTGCGAGGTCGCGGCCGCGGGCCCGACGGCTGCCCTGGACGATCCCGGTGAGTTCGCGCCGCATCACGGCGGCCGCCTCGGGCGTGTCGGGCAGCCGGACGAGGTCGAGGGTGCCGGCCAGTGCCGCGGAGACGGCGCGGCCCTGGGCGACCTCCCAGTACGTGCCGATGCCGCGGACGTGGCAGCGGAAGCGGCCCGCGCAGGAGGCGAGCACGGCCGCGAGTTCGGCCGGCTCCTCGGCGTCGTCCCGTCCGTCCATCAGGAGCACGGCGGTGCGGTCGGCGTCCTGGTGCCCGGCGAGCAGTTGGTCGGCCAGCCGGATCCACCTCCCGAAGGCGGCCGCGCGCAGCGGCGCCAGCCCGCCGAGCGCGGCGCGGGCCTCGGCCTTGGTCGCGGGGGTGGCGCGGACCAGGCGCCTGGTGTCCGGGTAGAGCATCCGCGCGTACTCGGAGCCCTCGACGATGCCGAACCGGACCTCGTCGTCCAGGGTGTCGACGGCGGCCGCCACCGCGTCGGTCACGGCGCGGAAGTCCGCCGGTGAGAGGCCCTCGGAGAGGCCGACCAGGAACACCACGGCCTGCGGCGCCGCGACCACCGCGTGCGCCGGGTCGAGCGCGGCGCCGTGCACGGTCAGGATCGCGTCCACCTCGGTCGTGTCCGGCGGCTGGTACTCGTTCTGGAACACCTCGATCCGGTACCCGGGGCCGGTGGGTGCGGCGGAAGCTGCGGGCGGGCCAGGGGCCGGGACCGGGACCGGGACCGGGACCGGGACCGGGACCGGGACCGGGACCGGAGCACCCGGGGCGAGCAGCGCCCTGAGCCGGTCGGCCACCTCCCCGGCGAAGCGCGGCCGGTCCGCCGGGTCCTTGGCGAGCAGCTCCGCGACCAGCCCGTCCAGCGCCTCCGGCACGTCCGGGCGCCGCTCGGCCAGTCGTGGCGGCGGGGTCCGCAGGTGGTCCTGCAGCACCGCCCAGACGTCCCGGCGGCCGGGGAACGGCGGCTTCCCGGTGAGCAGCGCGAGCAGCACGCAGCCCAGCGCGTACAGGTCGGACCGCTCGTCCACCTGCCGGCCCCGGCACTGCTCGGGGGACATGTAGTCCGGGGTGCCCATGACGACGCCGGAGCGGGTCAGGCCGGTGGCCGAGCGGAGGTAGCCGGCGAGGCCGAAGTCGCAGACCTTGACCCGGCCGTCCGGAAGCAGCATCAGGTTGGCGGGTTTGACGTCCCGGTGGACGATGCCGGCCCGGTGGGCGCAGGACAGCGCCTCGGCGGTCTGCGCGGCCAGCTCGACCGCCCGGCGCACCGGCAGCGGTCCGTCCTCCCGCAGGACGGTGCGCAGGTCCCGGCCGTGCAGCAGCTCCATCACCAGGAACAGCTGACCGTCCTGCTCGCCGTTGTCGAAGACCTGGACCAGGCCGGGGTGCTGGAGCCCCGCGGCCACCCGGGCCTCGCGGTGGAAGCGGGCCACCGCCTCCCCGTCCTCGTCCGGGTCGAGGCCCCGGGGCAGGAACTTCACCGCCACCCGCCGGGCGAGCCTGACGTCCTCGGCGAGCCACACCTCCCCCATGCCGCCGCGCCCCAGCGGCGCCGCGAGGCGGTACCGGCCGTCGACCAGCCCTCCGGCCACGTTCACACGCGCTCCCCTCCCCCTGAAACCTGACACCCGACACCTGGCACCTGGCACCTGGCACCTTCACCTGACACCTGACGTGCTCCGCCCGGCCCGGAGCACCATTGTGTCGGCCCGCCCGGCCGCCGGTGCAGCGGCGTTGCCAGGCAGCGAAGTCGGGAGTCCCCGTTTGCGCCCCGCCGGTCCCGGCGCTGGCCTACGATGCCGACTGCCGGCGCTTCCGGCGTCCAGGGGGAGGGTGCGTGCCCGCGATCCATGAACAGTACTCGGAGGAACTCCGCGCGGAGTTCGACTACCTGTCCAGCTGGCTGCCCAACACCCACCTCGAACTCGGCGACGTCGGCCGCCTGCACCGGGACCGGTTCGAGCGGCTGACCTCGCTCGCCGAACTCGGCATCGGATTCGCGGTGCGGGAGCGCGAGCGGGGCGTGGACCTGGACTACAGCTCGGCCGCCGAGGTCGCCGTCTCGACGGATGCCGAGGGCGGGCCGCTCGCCCGCATCGCGGTGTCGTTCAGCCGCCGGCACGGCATCGTCTTCCAGGCGCGGTCGTGCCGGATCAGCGAGATCGCCGACCGCGAGGCGCTCGGGCGGCGCGTGCTCGACCTGGCGGCGGCCGGGCGGTGGCCGGGCACCCAGGTCGTGGTCACCGAAGTGGTCGCCACCGGCCCCGCCGTGATCCTCGTCTCCCAGCAGCAGGGCGCCAGCATCGACCTCTCCGCCTCCGCGGAGGCGCTCTCGGGGACGATCCCGCTCGCCTCCGCGTCCGCGGGGCTGAGCATCGTCGGGTCCAAGGGCGTCGGCGTGAAGGTGATCGCCCCGGACGGCCTCACGCCCCTGTTCCGGGTGTCCGGCGTGCGTCCCCGGCTGTTCGGCCGCAAGGAGTTCGGCGGCCGCGGCCCGGCCGGGGGCACTCCCGGGAGCACGCCTGGGAGCCCGGTCGGCGGGAGCCCGGTCGGGAGCCCGGTCGGCGGGACGGCGGCAGATAGGGCGGCCGAGACCAGGACGGCCGAGAGTCATGTGTTCGCGGAACTCACCTACGAGGACGTCGGAGCATGAGATGACCGCTCACCTCTGGTACGAGCTCGAAGCAGCCGTCAGCGCCGGGGACTCGGCGCTGCTGGACCGGCTCTGCCGGCTCCACGGGGACCAGCTGCGCGCCGACTTCCCCGCCCGGTTCACCGTACCGGCGGAGCTCCGCCACGACCCGGCCGCGGTGCAGCGGTACGGACGGGCGTCGTTCGCGGTCGCCGAGCGCCTGGGCGTCCCGCTGCCCGGCGTCGCCGTCTCGGAGACCCTCAACCGGACCCTCGCCCAGTGCGAGGAGCTCTCCCAGCAGGGCGGGCACGAGCAGGCACTCGCGCTGCTGACCGGGCTCCTGTCGAGCGGGCAGGTACTGTCCAGGCCGCCCGAGGTGGGACAGGCCACCTGCTACGAGTGGATGGGCGGACTGGCCCGCCGGCTGTCCCGGCACCAGCAGGCCTGGCAGTACACCAGCACGGCCCAGGAGCTGTGCCACCGGATGCAGGACGCCGAGGGCTGCCTGCGCCACCTCGCCACCATGCACGGCATCGCCGAGGAGACGGGCGCGCATCCCGACGCGCTCGCCGTCGCCGGCATGGCCGTGCACCACGTCCAGGAGCACGGACCGGTCACCCTGCTGCCGCCCTGGCTCGCCAGCTACACCGAGGCACTGCGCCGAGCGGAAGGCCCCGGTCAGGTGGGAGAGTTCGCGAAGGCCGCGGAACGCTACGCCCGGGAAATCCTCGGCTCGGACCCGGCCGCGCTCTCCAGGACGCTGAACCAACTCGCCGTCACCCTGCACAGGGCAGGGCACGACGCGGCGGCCCGGGCGCTGTTGGAGGAAGCGGTCGAACTGCGGCGCCGAAGGGCGTGAGCGGGTGCGGTCGAGAGGCACGGTGTGAAGCGCGGATGCCGGACATCGACCTGGGGATCACCCTCGCCAACCTGGGCAAGCTGTTGGCCCTCGACGGCGATCCGCGCGCCGAGGCCGTGCTGACCGAAGCGGTCGAACTCCTCACGGCGGTCGGCCCCTCGGCCGCCGCGCACCTCGCCGAGGCGCGCGGCAACCTCGCCGCCTACCACCAGCTCCACGGCGACCCCGCCGTCGCCCGGTCGATCTACCGGGAACTGGCGGCGGAGGCGGCGCCCTCCGCCGTCATGTTGCGCAACTTCGCCGCCCTGGAGCAGGAGAACGGCCGCTCCCCGAGCAGGCGGATGCTCTTCGAACTCGCGCACGACGCCCGCCCGCAGGCCGGAGGAGAACCGGACGACCCCGATGTGACGTTCCGGACGCTGATCGAGCAGGCCTCCGAGGAGGACCGCCTGGGCAACGCCGCCCGGGCCCTCGAACTGGCGCTCCAGGCCGCCGAGGTGGCCCGGGCCCGCCCCCGCCCCTCACCTCTCAGGGCGGCGGTGGCCCTGGTCGCGACGGCCCGGTACGGCCTGGAGGTCCCGGACGAGCACCTGGACGCGGCACTCACGGCGGCCGCCGACGACCCGGAGACCACACCGGAACTGCTGCGTTCGCTGCGGACCGGCATCGGACAGCGGTGTCGCCGGCAAGGACGCCTCGCCCGGGCGTTGGCGTACGCCCGGGCCGCCGCAGCGCACCTCACCCCCGAGACGGCCACCGAGGACCAGCTCACCACCTTCGACCTCCTCGCCCTGGTGCACCACTCCCTGGGCGAACGGGAACGGGCGGAACAGCTCTACCGTGCCGTGATCGCCCGCAGGCACCAACTGGCGGACCCCAACCGGGTGGCGATGACCGACTCGCTGTTCAGCCTCGGGATGCTCTGCCTCGAAACCGGGAGGTCCGGCGAGGCCGCCGCCCTGCTGCGGGAGCAGTTCGACATCGAGGACGCCCACCTGGCCGAGGTCTTCGCCGCCTCCTCCGAGGTGCAACGGCTCGCCTACGCCCGGACCCTCCTCAGCAGACTGGACACCTTCGTCGTCGTCCTGTTCGCCGCCACCGGCTTGGAGCCGGGCGCGGAGCTGCTGGAGCTCCTGGCGAACGCCGTACTGCGGCGCAAGGCCGTCGTCGCGGAGGCCGTGGCCCGCGACCGCGCGATGCTGTCCAACGGCCCGGAGCCTCGGATCGCGGCCGTCGCCACCGAACTCCGCGCCGTGCGACACGAGTTGCGGCGTCTGACGCTCGACGGCGACTCCCTGCGGCCGAACGCGGGCCGGCGCGTCCAGGACCTCAGGGCACGGCAGGGCCGGCTGGAGATGCTGCTCGCCGACCGGCTCTCTCACCCCGGCGCCGGCCCCAAGCCCGACTCCGGCACTGGCCCCTACCCCGGTTCCGACCCCGACCCCGGCGGCACCCGGGCGGCCCTGCCGACCTGGCAGGCGGTGACCGCCGCCCTCCCGCCCGGTACCGCGCTCGTCGAGTACTACCGGGCGGAGATGGGCGACGAAGCCGCCGTACTGAGCCTGGTGTTCACACCGGGGTCACCGCCCCGGCTCTTCGCCCACGACACCGCCGACGCACTGGACGAGGGCGTCCGACGCTGGCGTGAGCTCCTCCGGCACCAGGACGCCGGGGAACGGGCGTTGGGCCTGGAACTCCACCGGGTGCTGATCCAGCGGATCGACGCCGCCCTGACCGGGGTCCACCGGCTGCTCATCTCGCCGGACGGGAGCCTCAACCTCCTTCCCTTCGCCGCCCTCCCCTCGCCCGACGGCAGCCGGCTGTTGGACGCGTTCGAGATCGGTTTCCTGACCACCGGCCGGGACCTGCTGCGCGGCCGCTACGGGCCCCGCCCCGCGCCGCCGGTCGTGTTCGCCGATATCGACTACGGATCCGGCGGCACCGCGCTCGACGGGGGCCCGTTCGCACCACTGCCGGAGACCGGGGCCGAAGGACGGTGGATCGCCGACCACATCGGCGCCGAGCTGCACACCGGCCCGAACGCCTCGGCCTCCCGGCTGCGCGCGGCCCGGAGTCCGCTGATCCTCCACCTGGCGACGCACGGCTACGCCCTGGCCGAACCGCTGCGCCCGGCCGGTACCCGACGACCGGGCGCGGGACCGGGGCCCGACTCACCGAGCGGCCCACCTCCCGACCCAACGGGCACCCCCGACCCGGCGGGCACCCCCGTTCCGACGGGCACTCCCGATCCGATGGGCACCCCCGACGCGGCGCGCACCCCGGGCCCTGCCGTGGACCCGCTCCTCTGCACCGGTCTGGCCCTGGCGGGTGCGAACACCTTCCTTGCCGGGCAGAAGCCGGCCGACAGCCTGGGAACCGGCGTCCTCACCGCCTCCGACGTCTACGACCTCAACCTGCTCGGCACCGAGTTGGTCGTGCTCTCCGCCTGTGTCACCGGCCTCGGCTCCTACCACCCGGGCGAGGGCGTGTTCGGCCTCCGCCGCACCTTCGAGATCGCCGGCGCCCGGTCCGTCCTGGTGAGCATCTGGGACGTTCCCAGCGAGCCGACGGTGCAGTTGATGTGCGAGTTCTACCGCGCGCTGCGTCGCGGGGCCTCCAGGACCGCGGCACTGCGCCGGGCCCAACAGGCCGTACGGCGCCGCTTCCCGGAGCCCGTCGCGTGGGCGCCCTTCGCGCTCTTCGGCGACCCCGCACCGCTTCCGTGGTGAGGACGCGCGACGGTCACCGCGTCAGTCGCGACCCGCTCAGCCGAGCTTCGGCCGGACCTCACCCCCGCCCTGGTTCTTGCCGCAGAGGGCCTCCTCCAGGAAGCCGCCCTGCGCGACGAGTTGCTGCACCGCCTGTGCCTGGTCACCCCTGGACGTCACGGACATCGCGACCTGCCGGTCCCCCTTGCTCCACAGCTGGGAGGCGAACCCGGGCATCCCGCCGTCATGCCCGTACACCGGCCCGCAGGACAGTTCCAGCCGGGCCAGCCCGAGGCCGTACGACAGGCCCACGGGCCCGCCGTCGGACTGCGCCGGGATGGTGGTCGTCATCTGCCGCATCAGCTCGGGCGACAGCAACCGCCCGCCCAGCAGGGCCCGTTCGAAGCGGTTCAGGTCGGACAGGGTGGATATCAGCTCGCCCGCGGAGTTCGCCCACGTGACGCTCTCCACCGTGACGTCCCGGTCGCTGCGGTCCTCCGGGGCCGGGCCCTCGGCAAGCGTCCAGTAGCCGTGGGCGTGCGGGCCCCGGATGTCGGTGGCCCTACCGGGGAAGTACGTTCCAGTCATCCCGAGCGGCCGCAGGATGCGTGCGGTGATCTCCTGGGCGTAGGTGCGGCCGGTCACCCTTTCGATGATCATGCCGAGCAGGGTGTAGTTGACGTTGGAGTAGCTGAACCTGGCCCCCGGCGGGAAGTTGGGCGCGTGCGCCACCGAGGCGGCCACCACCTGGGCCGGGGTGATGCTGCGGGTCAGCCCGCCCTGGTCGAGCCAGTTCCGGATCTCGCCCGGATCCGTGGTGTGCGGGAACAGCCCGCCCGGCTCGTTGGTCGGATCCCACAGGCCGGAGCTGTGGTTGAGCAGCTGACGGACGGTGATCCGCCCGCCGTTCGGGACCATCCCCGGCAGGTGGCGCTCCACCGGGTCGTCCAGACCGAGCCGGCCCTCCCCCACCAGCTGCAGCACCGTGGTGGCGGTGAACGTCTTGGTGATGCTCCCGGCGCGGAACCGGCCGTCCACGCGCACCGGGGCGCCGGTCGCGAGGTCGGCGACGCCCGTGCCCGCGCGCCAGACGCCGTTCTCGTCGCTGACCTCGGCGATGGCCGCGGCCGCCCCGGCGTCGGTCACCGCTTTCAGCGCCGCCGTCCGCGCGGCATCCTCGGACACGACGGCGGCAGGCGGCTCGACGGCCCCCGCCGAGACCACCGGCCCGGCCAGCGCCAGACAGACCGCCGCTACCACCACCATCACGGGACCCGAACCCGTACGACGTACCATGCGACCCCCTCGTCCACGGCGGGCCCCCGCCCGCCTCCAAGTCCACAGCCTCGCCCCTGAGGTGATGATCCGTCATCCTCCACCGGGAGGAATCGGTCGTACTCCCACCACCGTAGACGCTGCGCCGAACGGAGGAGCCGACCGGCCCCCGCCCCAGCCCAGGAGCCCGGGCGTCAGGCCCCCCGGACGTCAGAGCCCCGGCATCGGGCGGACCGGGTGCTTGCTCATGATCGACACCCGGTTGAAGGAGTTGATCGTGATCGCCACCCAGATCGCCGCCGAAAGCTCCTCCTCGGTGAACACCTCCCGCGCCAGCCCGTACGCGGCCGCCTGGAGGGCGGCGTCCGCCGGGTTCGTGGTCGCCTCCGCCAGGGCCAGCGCCGCACGCTCCCGGGCGGTGAACAGCTCGGTGTCCCGCCAGGCCGGGAGCACGCCCAGGCGCTGGGTGGTCTCGCCCTCGCGCAGCGCGGCCCGGGTGTGCACGTGCAGGCAGTAGGCGCAGCCGTTGATCTGGGAGACCCGCAGGTTGACCAGTTCCACCAGCCGCCGGTCCAGCCCGGCCTCGGCCGCGACCTCCTTGGTCGCCTCGGCGGCGGCGAGCAGCGCCTTGTAGGCCTTGGGGCTCTGCTTGTCGATGAACACCCGCCGCTCCGCCGGATCCACCGTCACTTCAGCACTCACCTGGACTCCTCGACTCCCACTGCGATCATTGGCTCGCTGCCGTTCGACACTCTGCCATGCCATAATAGTTGAATCTAGAACTACCCAGCAGTCGACACCGCCCGGCCGACATCGCCAGGTCGGCATCACCCGGCCGACACCATCCAGGGAGGGACCACCGCCGTGAGCACCGCCGAGACCGAGCCGCGCCCCGCCGCCGTGCCGCAGGACCAGCAGGACCCGTACGTCGAGGTGCTGTCCCCCCGGGACGTCCCGCTCGGCGGACCGCGCGCGATGACCGTCCGCCGCACCCTGCCGCACCGCTCCCGCCGCCTGATCGGCGCCTGGTGCTTCGTCGACCACTACGGACCCGACGACGTCGCCCGCACCGGCGGCATGGACGTCGCCCCGCACCCCCACACCGGCCTGCAGACCGTCAGCTGGCTCTTCTCCGGCGAGATCGAGCACCGGGACAGTCTCGGCGTCCACGCCTTCGTCCGCCCGGGCGAACTCAACCTGATGACCTCCGGCCACGGCATCTGCCACTCCGAGGTCTCCACCCCCGCGACCACCGTGCTGCACGGCGTCCAGCTCTGGGTCGTGCTGCCCGACGAACACCGCTACACCGCGCGGGACTTCCACCATCACGTCCCCGAACCCGTCGCCCTGGACGGCGCCGAGGTCCGCGTCTTCCTCGGCACCCTGGCCGGCCGCACCTCCCCCGTCCCCACCTTCACCCCGCTGCTCGGCGCCGAACTCACCCTCGCCCCGCACGCCACCGTCACCCTGGCCGTCGACCCGGCCTTCGAGCACGGCGTCCTCGTCGACCACGGCGAGGTCCGCCTCGCCGCCACCGACCTCCACCCGGGCGACCTCGGCTACCTCGCCCCCGGCACCACCACCCTGCCCCTCACCAACACCGCCGACGCCCCGGCCCGCCTCGTCCTCCTCGGCGGCACCCCGTTCGAGGAGCAGATCGTCATGTGGTGGAACTTCATCGCCCGATCCGGCGAGGAGATCGCACAGGCACGAAGCGACTGGGAGAAGGGCTCCCGGTTCGGCGAAGTGCACGGCTACGACGGCGACCGACTGCCCGCCCCGGAGCTGCCGTCGATCCCCTTGAAGGCCCGGGGTCGAGTGCGCTGACCTGCGGCGATGCCCCTCGCAGTGGTCTGCGAAGCCTTCCTGGCGGTGGACGTGTCCGGAGTGATCCGGGATCGGCGCGAGCTGATGCCGGCCGCCCGGCGGGGTGCCCCGACGGAGCGGCATTCAGGGTTTGTCGAATCTCAGGTGTGACTGTCTGCGGCAGGGCCTGGTCGGATCGCCCGCGACCGACCCACGCCGCCAGGCCCCACGCCGCCGAACCGGCAGCCCGCCCGATTCCCTCGACACCACGACCTCCTCGGTGCTCAGGGGACGAGTCGAACGTTGTCCGGGCCGGACAGTGGAGCCTCGCCTGGGTGGGCGATCCGTACCGGGGTGTGCGAACCCGGTGCGGAGCGGGGGATGACTCCGGCGTTCCTACCCACGTGTTCGAACGCGATCAGGACCTGCTCCAGTTGCGCATCGGTGTGTGCGGCGGTCAGGGTGACTCGCAGTACCTCGCGGCCGGCCCTGACGATCGGGTGGACCATGGGCGCGGTGAACACCCCTGCCGTGCACAACTCCTGCCACATGCGCAGGCACCGCTCGCGGCCCGTCACGAGGACCGGCACCACTGGTGTGACGGACGCACCGGTGTCAAATCCGAGCGCCCGCAAGCCGTTGTGCAGCCGCTCGGCGAGATCCAGCACGCGGATACGTCGCTGGGGTTCGGCCTGAAGGATCGTCAGCGCGGCCAGCGCGGCGGCGACGTTGGCCGGTGACGCGGCCGCGGTGAACATCGCCGTACGCGCGTGGAACCGCAGGTAGCGGATCACGTCGGCGGGCCCGGCGATCACCCCGCCCACCGAGGCCAGGCTCTTGGACAAGGCGCTGGTGACGAGATCGGGGCGGAGCCCGAAGTGTTCCCCCGCGCCGGCCCCGGTCTGGCCGAGCACCCCCAGGTCGTGCGAACTGTCGACGACGACCCGTGCCCGGTAGGAGTCCGCCAGTTTCATCAGCCCGGGCAGGTCGCAGAGGTCCCCCTCCGCCGAGAAAACCCCGTCCGTGAAGATGATCTTTCCGCCGTCAATGCCGGTGTCGTCGGAGGCCTGAAGCAGCTCCTCCAGATGATCCAGGTTGCCGTGCAGAAATTTCCTTTCCTTGGCTCTGCCGAGAGCGACGGCCTCGCCCAGTGAGACATGGTTGAAGAAATCGCTGAAGACCACGTCGCTGTCCGTGAGCAGCGGAGCCAGCATCAAATTTGCCTGATAACCGGACGGAAGGACGGCGGCCGCTTCCTGGCCCATGAACTCCGCCAGTCGGCTCTCCAGCTCCTCGTGCAGTTCCAGCGTGCCGCTCCCGGCGCGTGACCCGCCCAGCGAGGTGCCGAAGCGTCGCACCGCCGCGACAGCGGCCTCGCGCACCCGGGGGTCGGCGGAAAGCCCCAGGTAGTCGTGGGAGGCGGCGATGATCACCCGGCGCCCCTCGAATTCCGCCTCCGTGCCGTCGAACGTGTCGCCGATCGTGCGGAAGTAGCAGTCTCGCCCGGTCCGCCGCAGATGCTCCTCGGTCCACGGTCGGCACTTTTCCAGAATGTCCATCTTTACTTTCTCCGGTCGCTCGTGTGTTGCATTGTTCTCTTTGGGTAGTTCGTTCCCATTGAGGATGGTACTTTGGGGCGTCTTCTGCACCATCCATGAGACGGAGAAGAAGTGTCATACGATGAACTGAAAATTGTTCTTGTTTCTCTCGGGATTTCCGAGGATGACATCAGCCCGGATGCCACGCGCGAGGAAGTCGGCCTGGATTCCATCGCCGTCGTCGAGCTGGCTCTGGTTCTCCGCCGCGAGAACGGAGTGGCGGTGACGGAGGAGGAGATCAGCGCCACCCGCACCGTCGCGGATGTCGCCGCCCTCGTCGGAGCCCGGTGACCTCCGCGTGACCGCTCGACAGGATGCATGCGTCACGGGCGTCGGCCTGGTGACCCCGGCCGGCGATGGGCGGGCCTCCGGCTGGGAGCGGGTCTGCAAGGGCCTGCCGACCGCCGTACTGCAGCTCGAACAGGAGACGGTTCCGACTCATCTGGTCTGCCGCGTGGGCGGCTTCGACCCAACCCGGCTCGGTCGGGCACGGGCCCGCAAGCCCGACCGCTGCGCACAGCTGGCGCTGCTCGCCGCGCGCGAGGCGCTGACCGACGCCGGACTGGACCCGGCGCGGTGGGACGGCGCGCGCGTCGCGGTGATCGTGGGTTCGAGCGCAGGCGGAGCCCAGACCCTGGAGGCCGAGCACCGAGCGCTGATGGAAGCCGGCCCGCAGAACATGTCGCCGTTCGCCGTGCCGACCTCCCTGAGTAACACCGTCGCTGCCCAGCTGACCATCGAGTTCGGGGCCCGGGGAGCCAGCTGCACGGTCAACACCGCCTGCGCGTCGGGCGCGACCGCCATCGGCACGGCGCTGGACCTGCTGGCCCTGGACCGCTGCGACATCGCTCTGGCCGGCGGCGCCGACGCGCCCATCACCCCGTTCTACGTCGCGGGATTCGACCGGATCGGCGCCCTGTCCCACCGCTTCGAGGATCCCGCCGGAGCACTGCGCGCCTTCGAGAGACAGCGGGACGGATTCGTCATCGGCGAAGGAGCCGGGATGCTCGTTCTGGAGCGCACCGCCGACGCCCGAGCCCGTGGGGCGCGGGCCCGCGCCCGGATCAGGGGCTTCGGAGCGTCCTCGGACGCGCACCACGTGGTGAAGCCCCACCCGGACGGCTCCGGCCTCGCGGCGGCCGTCCGCGAGGCACTCGCGCAGGCCGACGCCACCGCCCAGGACGTCGCGCACGTCAACGCCCATGGCACCGGCACCCCGGTCGGCGACCGGGTGGAGGCCGCCGTATTGACCAGCCTCTTCCCGCACCGCCCGCCGGTGACGTCCACCAAGCCGGTGACCGGGCATCTGCTGGGCGCGGCGGGGGCGGTGGAGGCGGCGCTCACCGTCCTCACCGTCGAGCACGGCCTCATTCCGCCCACCGCCAATCTGGAAGACCCCGATCCGGAGATCGACCTCGACATCCCCACCGAGTGCCGCCCGGGGAGCCTACGACTGGCACTGTCCTTGTCCATGGGCTTCGGCGGGCAGAATGCCGTCCTCGCCGTCACCCCCGACTGATGCCGGCTGCCCGGAACAGGGCCGGTCGGCTCCGTACGACGTGACGGTGAAGTCGTCGGCCAGGTGGGGCAAGGCCAGAAGCCTGTGCGGAAGATGCCGAAGCAGGCCCGCCACCAGCTTGTAGCGCAGGCTCGGTACGCAGACGACCGGCGGGCGGCGCCGGTGGATGGCCCGCACCGCGAGCTCGGCCACGTACGGCGACGCAAGGGTGAGCGACGGAGGGGACGGCGGGATGCCGGCGCGCTCATGGAACTCCGAGGTGGTGTGCCCCAGTACCAGGGCGGTCAGCGCGACCGGCGAGGTGCGGATACGGCGCGAGTAGGCCAGCGACTCGGTCAGTGCCACGCCGTACGCCTTCGACGCGCCGTACGAAGTGCCCTGCCAGACGGGCCCGGTGGCGGCCACCGAGGACACGTTCAGGATCCGCCCGTGGCCGCGCCGGAGCATTCCGGGGAGCGCGGCGTGAAGGAGCCGGGACGGTGCGACGACGTTGAGGTCGAGCATGCGCCGCTCCTCCGCCCACGTCGTGCGTTCGAAGGACATGCCCAGGCCCGCACCGGCGTTGTTGACCAGGATGTCGGCATCGCGCGCCGCTGCTGCCGCGCGCTCCAGGCCGGCCGTCGTGGTCAGGTCGGCGGGCAGCGGACGTGCCCTGATCCCGTGGGCGGCTTCCAGGGTGGCCGCGAGGCGGTCCAGGGGTTCGGCGCTGCGGGCGACCAGCACGAGATGATGGCCGCGGGCGGCGAGGGCGCGGGCGATGTCCGCGCCGATGCCGTAACTTGCACCGGTGACCAGGGCCGTTGACCCCTCCGCGCCTTTCATTCGTTGCCCTTCACCGGTGTCGGCATCTCTCGCCACAGCCGCTCGACGGCGTCCGCCCACAAGGCGGCAAGGTCACCGATGTCAACCAGCGCACTGTCGAGGGTGAAGCTCACGACTACCTGTTGTCGGTAGGAGACGAACGACGCCGCGAAGAGGTGTTCGCCGTGCAGGAACAGCGTGGGTACCACCTTCTCGATGGGATCCGCTCCCACCGCCAGGCGGCGTGGCACGCGCAGCAGTCCGGAACTGTCCACCGCGCTGCTCGCGGCGCAGGACTGCCGGACGAAGCGATAGACGAGCCACTCCGGAAGGAGCTCCAACTGCGCTCGGAGCACCCGGCGCATCCCCTCGGTCCTCACGCGTCTGGTCGCGTTCGCCACGGCGATCACCCGGTCGACGGGGGACTCCGCCCAGAAGGACAGCGGAATGCGGACGGCCGAGACCCTGTTGCCCACCGCATACCGTTCCTCCGGGTAGCGGAGGCTGATGGGCATTCCCACGTGGAGCTCACGCCCGGGTGCGGGGCGAGCCGGCCAGTCCTCGGGTACCCACCGGCGCACCGCCTCCGCCAGTGCGGCGAGGCAGACATCGTTGGGTGTGGCCCCCAGGGCTCCCGCGACCTCGCGCGGCCAGGACACCGGCACGGCCGCCGACAGCAGCCGCGCTCGGCCGGTCAAGGGGCGGTGCGGCGACCACGTCAAGGTGGACCGGAGGCCACGAACGGAATCGACCGCGTTCTGGGCCACCGCCCGCGCCGGAATCCGCTCCGACCACGTGCGCGGGATCCGGTTCGCCCGGGTACGAGGGCCGGCGGGTGCCTCGGCGCGAGGCTGCCGGGGAGAGAGGGCCGGACCCACCCCGAAGAGAGCCGTCAGCGCGTCCAACACCGCCTGCCCGTCCTGGGCGGCGTGGTGGGCACGGTAGAAGAGCGCGTACGTGTCACTGGAGTAGCCGTGGATGAGCCAGACCTCCCAGCGCGGGGCGTCGGCGGGGATCGGCCTACTCGACAGCGTCTCCACGGTCCGGTCGAGAGAGTCGAGGCCGTCCTCGGTGCGGATCTCGTGCACATGGCGACGCGGGTCGAAGCCGGGGTCGAGTTCCCAGACCGTCCGGCGCCCCTGCTTGCCGACCTTGCAGGCAAGGGTCGGCATACGGTCGACGCGGCCGGCGATCTGCTCCCGTACCCGGCTCAGACTCGGGTGCGAGCCGGTCGCATGCATGACCACGCCGACATAGGGCCGGAACCGGGGCTGTTCCCTCTCGTAGGTGAGGAAGCAGCCGTCGACCGGGTTCGGGCTGGGGACTGTCGTGGTCACGGGGCCGTCACCGAACCCATCCTGGTCATCGTCATGAAGGTTTCTCCGTCGCGGACGGGCCGCCCGCACAGTCGCTAACCGCAGGCGCGGCGAAAAGGTCACGTGGCGCAGCTCACCGCCGTCAGGCTCGGGCGTGACATGCCGGGATCCCGCCACGTTGGTCAGGTGCGAACGCCATCGCTCATCCACCGCTCCCCACGCACACCCGCAACCCCTCGGCAGCTCTCTCGAATCTCTCGGCTCTCTCAGCGGAAGCAGGCCCGTATGCCACGCGCCCCCCACGACGGCCCGCACTCCGGCGCCGCACGGCAGGCGACCGCCACCGCGTCGCCGACGTACACGATGGCGGACCTCCCCGGGGCGTGGCCCCTGCTCGGCCACATGCCGGCGCTCGCCCGCGATCCACTCGCGTTCCTGGCCGGGCTCTCCGACCACGGCGATCTGGTGCGGATCAAGGTGGGCTCGCAGACGGCGTACGCGGTATGCCATCCCGAGCTGGTCCAGCGGTTCCTGGTCGAGGACCGTACCTTCGACAAGGGCGGTCCCGTCTACGACAGACTCCGGGAGATCACGGGCGACGGCCTGGGCACCTGCCCGGCAACCGCCCACCGCCGTCAGCGCCGGATGATCCAGCCCCTCTTCCACCGCGACGCACCGCCGTCACGCTCTCCTGGGCCTGGCACCTGATCGGTACTCACCCCGACATCCAGCAGCGGCTGCGCGACGAGGTCGCCGCCGTACTCAACGGGCGTCCTGCGCGCCTCGCCGATCTGCCCGCCCTGGAACTCACCGGCCGGATCATCACCGAGACCCTGCGCCTCTACCCACCGGACTCCGTGCTGAGCCGCACCACCACAACCGACACGGTGCTGGGCGGCCACCGGCTGACAGTCGGCACCACCATGATCTACAGCCCGTACCAACTCCACCGACGCGCCGACCTGTACCCGGCCCCCGACCGCTTCGACCCCGACCGCTGGCGCACCATCGGCAAACCCCCGCCCGGCACCTGGGTGCCCTTCGGGGGCGGAGCCCGCAGATGCATCGCCGACACCTTCGCCCTCACCCAGGCCACCCTCACCCTGGCCACCGTCGCCGCGCTCTGGCAGCTCCATCCGACCCCCGGCCGACGACCCGTCCGCACCGCCCGCCAGGCCGTCCTCGCACCGCACCGGCTGTTCATGCGCCTACATCGGGCCGGGTGACGTCGTGGAGCGGATGAATCTGCGCGTCGTGGACGTCCGGAAGTCCTACGGGAAACGTGAAGTGTTGCGGGCCGTCCGCCTGGACGTGCCATCCAGATCCACGACGTCACCAACCGGGCCAGGCCCAACATCCGCTGGATCGAAGCCCGTTACACCGACCAACGCGACGACCTGACCACCCACTACGGACCCGACTTCACCTCCCAGATGGACCAGCTGCTCTCGGCCTGACGGTCCGACCGGCCCACAAGGCGCCTGCCCGATACGGTCGGGGCCCCGTTCCGGTACGGGACAGGGCCCCGTGGGGTCTCAGGCCGCGAGGCCGAGATCGAGGACCTGGGCGGCGTGGCCGATCGAGCCGGGCATCAGATGGCGGTAGGTCTTGACGGTCACGTCGATGCTCCTGTGCGCCATCCACTCGGCCACGTCGGTGATCGGAATGTTGTGGCTGAGGCAGTTCGAGGCGAAGAAGTGGCGCAGGCCGTAGAGCGTCATGCCCTCGGGGATGTCGACGTCGCCGGCGCGCTTGATCCGGTCCCACTGGTTCTGCAGGTAGTAGGACGGGTAGGGCTTCGCGAGGTCGAGCGGGCGGCGGAGCAGGTAGCCGTCGATGGTGCCGTACGAGTCCGCGTACGAGAGCAGGCTGTGCCGGGTCCGGGCCGGCAGCGGGACGTCCCGGTAGTCGCCCTTCTTGCGGTGCTTGAGGTCGGGTGTGCGCTGACCTGCGGAGAAGCCTGTCGGCGGGCTGGGGGGGTCGGCCGCCGCGTTGCGGTGGGCTGTCGACGCCTGGCACTCAGGTCGTCCGGTACGCCGGAAGGCCTGCCCAGGCGGCTCTGTTCCTGGCCTTCCGCTCGCTCCCCCTACTCCGGGAGGAGTACGGCGACGCCGGTGACCCGGTCCGCGGCGAGGTCCGCGAGTGCCTCGTCCGCCCGTCGCAGGGAGTAGCGGGTCACGTGGACGGCCGGGCGGGTTCGGGCGGCTTCCGCCAGGTAGGCCTGGCCGTCGGCCCGGGTGTTGGCGGTGACGCTGCGCAGCGTGCGTTCCTGGAAGAGGTGGCGTTGGTAGTCGAGCGTCGGGATGTCGGTGAGGTGGATGCCGGCGATGGCGAGGGTGCCGCCGCGGTCCAGGGCCGTCAGGGCGGTGGGTACCAGCTCGCCGACGGGGGCGAAGAGGATGGCGGCGTCCAGTGGTTCGGGCGACGGGTCGTAGGAGTCGCCGGCGAAGGCGGCGCCGAGGTCCAGGGCCAGTCGTCGCGCCGCGGGGGCCCGAGTGAACACCGCCACGCGGGCGCCTCGGGCGAGGGCGAGTTGCGCGGTCAGGTGGGCGGATGCGCCGAAGCCGTAGATGCCCAGCAAGCCGCCCGTCGGCAGTTCGGCCCGTTCGAGGGCCCGGTAGCCGATGATTCCGGCGCACAGCAGCGGGGCGAGTTCCTCGGCCGGTGGGCCCTGGGGCAGGGGGTAGGCGAAGCGGGCGTCCGCGGTCAGGTGACCGGCGTAGCCGCCGTGCCGGTCCCAGCCGGTGTAACGCGAATCGGGGCAGAGGTTCTCGCGACCACTGCGGCAGTAGGTGCAGGTGCCGCAGGTCCCCGCGAGCCAGGCCACCCCGGCCCGGTCGCCGACGGTGAACCCCTCGACCGCCGAGCCGGTCGCGACGACCTGCCCGACGACCTCGTGCCCGGGCGTGCACCTCGCCCTCCTGGGGGCGAGGTCACCCTCCGCGAGGTGCAGGTCGGTGCGGCACACCCCGCAGGCCTCCACCTCCACCAGGATCTCCTGCGACCCGGGTGTGTCCACTGGCCGTCGCTCCCGCACCAGTGGCCCGGGGCGCATCCCGCCCACCGGGGCGGGACGGTCGACCACCCAAGCCTCGGTGTCCGCCGGTACTGCTCCTGCCGCTCTCATGGCTGTCTCCGATTCGCTCCTCGGCGTGTGGGTTCGGGGCCACCCATGTCGAGTCTGCAGGGCGGGTGCTCGTCCGTCATCAGGTGGCGTAGGGCGTGGTCCGAAAGACCCAGCGGTTGAGGCGATGACCAGGTCGGCGGCTGCCGCCGGGCGCTGCCCGGAGCGGGCCCAGCCACACCCCGTAGGAAGACTCCGTGACCTACACGCAAGGAGGACGCCATGTCTTCGGGTTCTCGGAGTCAGGGGCGGAGGTGCTCGGCGGTCTGGGCAAGGGTCCGGGCGAGCCAGGTGCCCAAGCAGTAGTGCTGTCCGGCCGAAGGAGAGGGTGGGGCGGGGAAACGGGGCGAACAGGTCCTCGAAGGGGTTGCCCGGAAAGGCGTCCGGGTCGCGGTTGGCCGCGAGGCGGTCGACGGTGACGAGTTCGCCGGCGCGGACGGTCACGCCGCCGATACGGGTGTCCTCGGCCGCGGCGAGGGCGTGGCCAGGGCGTTCCTCGCGGTCGCCGATGGTGGCCTGACGACTTCGGGGAATTTACTCGGGGACGTCTGGTACTGGGCCGACGGGTGATCAGTGGAGGGTGTTGACAGTGTGGCTAGGTTTGGATCATGGGCGAACGCAGGGTGGACGGCAGCGCAGGGGACGCGGACTACGGCACGATAGGCGGCGGGTACGCCACCTACCGGCAGCCGGACGCAAGGATCGAGCAGGCGATCACCGCCGCCCTGGGTGGGACGCGCACGGTCGTCAATGTCGGGGCCGGGGCGGGGTCGTACGAGTCGGCGACGCTGGAGGTGACGGCGGTCGAGCCGTCGGCGTCGATGCGTGCCCAGCGCCCCGCACACCTGTCGGCCGCCGTCGATGCCGTGGCCGAGAACCTGCCGTTCGGCGACGACGTGTTCGACGCGGCGATGACCACCTTCAGCGTGCACCAGTGGAGCGACTTCAAGGCAGGGCTGCGCGAGATGCGCCGGGTGGCGCGCGGCCCCGTCGTCGTGCTGACCTGCGACCCTGATCTCGTTCGGGACTTCTGGCTGTACGAGTACGCGCCGGAGGTGTTGGACACGGAGGCGCGCCGCTATCCGGTGATCGCGGATCTGACCGAGACGCTCGGCGGACACACGACGGTGACCCGGGTGCCGATACCCGTCGACTGCACCGACGGCTTCAACGAGGCGTACTACGCGCGCCCCGAGATGCTGCTCGACCCCGGTGCTCGACAGGCGTGCTCGGCGTGGAGCTTCGTCGACGAGCAGTCGCGCGAACGATTCGCCGCGGATCTGCGGCGCGACCTGGACAGCGGAGCATGGGACGCCCGGTTCGGCGCCCTGCGGCAACAGCCTTTCTATGACGGCTCGTTGGTTGTGATCCGGTCCGTTCCGGCCTGATACCTGCGTTGCGGCTCCGCTCGCGCCGTGACCTGAGAAGGGCCGCATGGGTTGGGTGAGTTGTTCCGCTCACTTGGGCCCGTGCGGCCTGTTCCCGTCCTGCCCTGTCCGGGGTGGCTGCCGCAGGTAGTTGTCACCAGGGGCACGGCCGGCTCTTCGCCCTCCGGACCTGCCTGGGCCTGGTCCAGCTCCAACAGCACGATGGTCCCTGCCACGATCCCAATGCGCAGGATCGCATGGGCAACTGCATTTTGATCTTTGTCGAGTTCGGCCGAGGTCTGGTCCCGTTATGTGCACACTGCGTAGGCTCGAAGCCAACTGCTCGCCGTCACTAGGGCCCGGGGGAGACGATGGCTCAAGAGGCAAGCCCTGGCCAGCTCATCGGTGGGAAGTACCGGCTGGTCTCCAGCCTGGGGTCAGGCGGCTTCGGACGGGTTTGGAAGGCCCACGACGAGCTCCTCGACGTAGATATAGCGATCAAGGAGATCTGGCTCCCGCCTGCGCAGTTCGAGGAGGAGTACAACGAGCGCCTCAAGCGTGCCGCACGTGAGGCCCGAAACGCCGCGAAGCTCCGCGATCACCCCAACATCGTGACCGTTCACGAAGTCGTCGTGGATGCCGGCCGCCCGTGGATCGTGATGCAACTGGTCAACGGCTGCTCGTTGGACGAATACGTCAGGCAGCGTGGCCCGTTGCCCCGCGACCTGGCGCTCAAGGTTGCCAGGGCACTCCTGGAGGCCCTCGACGCCGCTCACCGGGCCGGTATCCTGCACCGCGACGTCAAGCCGGCCAACGTCATGATGGCTTCCGACGGAAGGATCCTTCTCACCGACTTCGGGATCGCCCGGCACGAGAACGACACGGTGCTGACTGCGTCGGGGACAGTCATCGGATCCCCGGAGTACATGGCACCCGAGCGAATCCGGGGACGGGCCGACATGCCGGTCAGTGACCTCTTCTCCCTCGGAGTCACGCTCTTCCAAGCCATTGAAGGAATCTCCCCGTTCCGGAGGGAGACGTCAATGGCATCCATGTCCGCGGTGTTGATGGATGAGCCTCCACCGCTCGTGAAGGCCCGCGACCCGCTTAAAACCGTCGTCCGTCTGCTACTTGAGAAGAAGCCCGAACAGCGGCTCGGCATTTCCACGGCCTCGGTCCTCCTCGCTGCACCGCCTCACTCCCAGAACCCCGGTGGAACGCAGACCGAGCCCAAGATCTCACCACCGAAGAAGGATCACCAAGCTTTATTGAGGGCAGCCATAGAGCACGAGCGGCAACAAGAGGTTGAGAGAATGCTGCTCAATAGACCATCACCTGTCAGGCGGGTGCCCGCTGTCAACGCGCGGAGAACACTGGAACAGGAGCAGAGCGAACCTGAGGGCCAAGCTGGTGAAAGCAAAGCAACCAGGCAATCGGGCGGTCTTCCAGCAAAGGAGGTCTGGAAGATAGTGGCCGCAGGACTAGGATTCATAGTGCTATTCGGGGGGTTCTCGTGGGGCCTTTCAAAAGTGACGAATAATTCGGCCTGTGGCTGGATGAAGAGCGCACTCACCACGTATGAGCCGAATGGCTATACTACATATCAAAATCGACAACAGATCATCAATCAGACGAGAGACGCCCTGGATCTCCCAGGGCTTGACCATGACCTCAACTCCGACCTTGAGGTATATCTAGACAGACTATTGAGGAATTGGTCTGCCCAAGACGCGGGGGACAGTCAGGCGAGTCAGGCGAGGTCGGAGGTTCTGCGCGCATGCGGAGACAAGGGGGACCAATGAAATGCTGGGGCTCCCGCGAGCTCTGCGTGAAGTGATGGGCCATGGGGTGCCCGCAGCCGCCACGACGCGCTGGACGCGGCTACTCGTCGGAACGCAGGGCGATGACGGTGTGGCGGAAGACCGTACGCCGACCCTCGGTCGCTTCGGCTCGGACCAGTACGCCCGTGGCCGGGTCCACGGTGAGGTGGCACGTCAGGGTGGAGTCCGGGGCCCAGGCGCTGCGGGGGAAGGTACGTAGAGGGCGGACGGTCGCGGTGACGGCTCCCGGTGACGTGGCGCTGACGCGTGCCAGGTGGGAGACGATACGGGCCGGGGTGAGCAGTTCGGCCAGTCGGGCGGCCGCCGGGCTGGTCCTGTCCGGTACGAAGTCACCGGTCACCGTCAGTGCCCGCCCGTCGCACGTGATCGTCCAGGAACGGGCCGAAGGCGCGGGTGCGAGCGAGAGGTCGTGGTGCGGGTCGGCCTCCCTGCGGACCGTCGCGGTCAGCAGGGCCGGCTCCAGCAGGGTGGTGGCCATGCGCGCCAGGGTCCTTGCCGCTTCGGTTTCGGACCGCGCGTCCCGGACGTTCAGGTCGTCAACCCGTGCGGTCGCCAGGATGCCCTGATCGTCGTGGAGCGCGGCGGACCGGAGGAGGCCCGTGGCCGGGTCGAGCCGGATGGTCAGGCGCCGGGCGCCCGGCGGCAGCCATGGGTCGGCGGGGTCCGCGAACAACGGGTGCGGGGTGAGGGAGAGTTCGACCCACTCTCCCTCCCGGCGCGCCTCGGTCACCGTCCCGATGCCCCTGATCAGGCGCGCCGGGTCGAGCAGTGCGGCCCAGGGCTCGTCGCCGTCCTCCTCTCGGAGGCGCAGTGGGGAGATTCCCCTGATACGGAGGCGCTCCGTTCCTCCCCGCCGCCGGTTCGCGGGCTCGCCCGACACGGCGGCGGCGCCGAACCGGCCGCCGAGGTCCGGCTCGGCGTCCCGGGCCGCGTACTCGACGTCGATCACAGCGTCCACGTGCGCGTCCTCGGCGGCTGTCGCCGCGATCCGGGACAGTGCCCAGGCGGCCAGTCGCTCGCGGTCCGCCGGTGGACCGGCTAGCCGAGTGGAAGCTGCCATGAGACCCAAGTCTCCTCTGCGCCAGGACGGTTCGGAGCCCCCTGCACGTATACTCCCGAGGTTCGGTGCCGGCGAGAAATGGTTGATGCCCAGTGAGGAAGCGCGGGGCGTCGGAACGAAGCGCTTCCCGGCGACGGCCACTCTGGTTGCCGCATCGCACCGCGCTCAAGGCCCGTTCGGGCGCATCAACCCCTTTCCGCCAACGGCACACGCTCCCCCACAGCCGGTGAGTCGGTCTCGACCGGCAGGCAAATCACCTCTGTGCCAACGGACGGAAGCGACAAGCTCGCTCCTGACCTCGAAGCCTCGACCGTGATCAGCGGGTTTCGAGGTTGTGGGTCATGCGTTCGAGGACGCTGACGGCGGTGCGGTACTCCTCCGCGGTGATGCCGGTCATGGACAGTTCGCGGAAGGCGCTGATCCGGTCCTCGACGGCGACGAGGCGCCGGCGGCCGTCCGTGGTGAGCACCAGTCGGCCAGGTGCGGGGCGGGTGGCCCAGTCGTCGGCGAGAACGGTGTCGACGGCGGCGGTCAGGGTGGAGAGGTCGGCGTTGGGTGCGAGGGCCGTGTGGACGTCGGTGTCGGCGGCGTCAGGGGTGTCGCGGATGACGCTGAGGACCTGCCAGGAGGTTCGGGTGAGGCCGAACTCGTCGAGCATGCCGTTCATGTAGCGAGTGAGGGCCTTGTCGGTGCGGTTGAGCCAGTAGCCGATGGGCTTCATGGTGCTGGTCCTTCCGTGAAGTCGGGTGGGCCGAGCAGGACGCCGGGGCGGCGGCAGTCAGCGCGCGGTGAACGCGGCGGCGTTCTCGGTCGCCCACTGCCGGAAGGTGCGCGCCGGCGTGCCGAGCAGGGTTTGGCTGGTGTCGGCGATGGGGGCGGGGCCCGCGCAGGCGGCAGCCCACAGGGCGAGCAGGGAGCCCGCCATCGGGGCCGGCATGAAACGGCCCATCTGCTCCTCGGCCTGCTCGTGAGTGATCGTCTCGACGGGGATGTCGCGGTCGAGGACGTCGGCCAGGACGGCGATCTGCTCGCGGAAGGTGAGGGACTGGCCGCCGGTGAGGGTGAGCGCGCGCCCGCGGAGGGCGGTGTCGGTCAGGGCCTCGACGGCGATGTCGGCGATGTCCTCGGGGTGGATGGGCGCGATGTGCGCGTCGGGGTAGGCGAGCTGGACCGGCAGGCCGTGCCCGATGAAGTAGGACCAGCCGAGGGCGTTGCTGGCGAAGGCGTCCGGGCGCAGGAAGGTGCAGGGCAGGTTGGCGGTGCTGAGGGCGCGCTCGACGAGGAGGCTGTGCGAGGCAAGTGGGTCGGTCTCGGCGTCGGGGGCCAGGACCGAGGAGGAGGACAGCAGGACGATGTGCTCGACGCCGGCGGCCTGTGCGGTCTCGACGAAGGCGTCGATGCCCTCGGGCTGGGGATAGAGGAAGACCTGGCGCACGCCGTCGAGCGCGTCCGGGAAGGTCTCGGGCCGGCTGAGGTCGACTTCGACGACGTCGACGCCGCTCGGGACGGCCAGCTCGGCGGGCTTGGCGCTGGCGGCGCGGACGGGCAGGCCGGCGGCGTGCAGGCGGTTGATGACGGCCTGACCGACCTTGCCGCGGGCGCCGGTGATGAGGATGGCCATGGAAACTCCCGGAGGGGTCGAAGCGTGCTCGTAGACATATGCATGATTGCATGCACATATTTTCGCGTCAACACATGCCTTCGGCTGCTCACGGACATTACGATGGGTGCATGACGACGAACGAGCCGCAGACGGCCGAGGAGCTGCTGAACGCCGTGGGGCCCGCGTTCTCCAAGCTGCGCCGCACCTCGCTGCTGGAGGTCGAGAACCCCATCTCGGCCAAGGACCTGAGCCGCACCCTCGTCCTGAACATCGTCCTGGAGCACACCCGGGACTCCGACAAGGAGATCACCGTCGGAGCGGTGGCCGAACTCCTCGGCGTCGACCCCTCGGTCGCCAGCCGGATGGTCACCGACAACATCAAGGCCGGCTACCTGATCCGTGCCGCCTCCCAGCAGGACGGCCGCCGCACCGTCCTCCTGCTCAGCCCGGAAGGCGCCGACCTCATGGCGCGCTTCCGGCGCCACCAGCGCGCGGCGTTCGAGTACATCACCGCCGACTGGGCCGAGCGCGACCGCCTGGAGTTCGCCCGCCTGATGCTCAAGTACGTCGACTCCCTCGCTCAGTTGAACGATCGCCGCCTGGCCGAGGACGCCGAAGGATCCTGACCGCAGGCCCGCCTCCCCGTGACTCCTGGCCGGCAGATCAGGATGTCCACCCCACCTAGCCGCCGCAGCCCAGGCCGAGCCTCACATCCTGACAACGACTCACGTCAGCCGAACGCCAGTGAGTTGTTGACGTTCTCGTAGACCGTGTAGTCGGCCTTCTGGCCATCGCTCTGCTCCTTCTGGTAGCCGCGGATGGTGACAGCGAGGTGGAGGACGTGGCCGTCGTGGACCATGTACTGCTCGACGGCCTTGTCGTTGGGGTTCTGGGCGATGCAGGGGTAGAGCTCGTCGGCCCTGGTCGAGTAGTCGTATTCGATGACCGAGGCGTTGACGCCGCCGCCGTGGAGCATCGACTGGGGGGCGTGGACGGGCGTGATGAAGAAGGGGTCCGGGATGTCGTTGCAGTTCGGCGGCTTGCCCTGGCTGGTCTTCAGCGTGTCGAGCCGCTTCTGGGCATAGGCCCGGGCGTCCTGGGTGCTCCTGCCCTCGTCGCGCAGGTCGATCTGGATGCGCCCGTCCGGACTGGCCCAGGCGGCGTCGTCACTGCCGATCGAGGCCGTGTAGTCCTGCGGCACCGCGACGGCGAAGCCCAGCGACGGCGCCTGCTGCGCCTTGTAGCCGACGGGGGTGTTCGCGGGACTCGGCGTGCCGGCGGGCCACAGCGCCCAGGTGGTGGCTACGGCGATGACGGCCAGGGCCAGGCCGAGGGCGGCTGCCTTGCGCCGCTTCGTGCCGGTGACGGCCGTGGTGGCGGCGCGCAGCCGCAGGGTCAGCGCGGTGGGGAGCAGGGCCGTCGGGGCCGCCGTGTCGAGCACGGTCGGTGCGGGTGGTGCGGGCTGGGTGGCTGCCGCGGCGAGCAGTTGTCGAGCCTGGGCGGCCGTGGGCCGGCGGGCGGGGTCACGCTCCAGCAGCGACATGATCGGCGCGGTCAGCGCGCCGGTGCGGCGCGGTTCGGGCACGGGGTCGGTGAGGATCGCGGCGAGGGTGCTCTGGGGGTGCTGCCTGCGGTAGGGGTGGACACCTTCCACCGCCTCGTACAGGAGCACGCCGAGGGCCCACAGGTCGGCGGCCGGGCCGGGACGCTGGCCGGCGGCGCGTTCGGGCGAGAGGTAGGGGACGGAGCCGACCAGCACACCCGTCCGGGTCAGGTCGGTGCCGCCGTCGATCTGCGCGATCCCGAAGTCGGTCAGGATCGTCTCACCGGTCCGACTGCGCATGATGTTGGCCGGTTTGACGTCCCGGTGCACCACGCCGGCGGCGTGGACCGCGTCCAGGGCGGCGGCAATCTCGCTGCCGACCGTGGCGGCTTCGTGGACGCCGAGCGTGCCGGCGGCCAGGACCGCCTCCAGGCTCTCGCCCTCGATCAACTCCATCACCAGCCAGGGACGGCCGCTGACGGTCTCGATGTCGTGGACCCGGACGATGTTCGGATGCCGCAGGGCGGCGGCGGCCTGCGCCTCGCGTTCCATCCGCCGGAACCGCTCGTCGCGTTCCCGGTCGTCGATGTCCTGGGGGAGCACGGGTTCCTTGAGCGCCACCTGGCGGCGCAGCCGTTCGTCGGTGGCCCGCCACACCGTTCCCATCCCGCCGCGGCCGAGGCGTTCGTGCAGCCGGTAGCGGCCGTTGATGAGCGTGCCTGTCGTGGCGGCGCCGGCCGCCGGTCCCCCTGAATCGGTCATGGCGCATATCTTGGCGCAGCCTGCCTCGACGACCAATCCCCGGCGGATGACCGGTGCGACGGACCGGGGCACCCGTCGTCCTGCAGCGCTGCCGACCGGGACGACGGGGAGATGTACCTGCGATTCCGGGAGATCGCCGAGACGCTGCGCGGACGCGGCCGTTCGGTCCCGGTCGGCTCCCACCTCGCCCATGACACCGAACGGCTCGACGCCGTCCACCAGTTGGCCGGGATCCCCCGCGGTGGTGTCAAGGCCCCGGCGTCGGCATGACAACTCCGCTCCGCCGAAGCGCCGTTCGCGGCTCCTGACCGGCGGCGGACACCGCCGCGCCACCGGGCCTGGCCGCGGCCACCAGCGCGTGCACCACGGCCGGCTCGAAGGCCACCTCCGGGTGCCACTGAACGCCCACGGCGAAGCGGTGCCGGGTGCTCTCGATCGCCTCGATGGTCCCGTCCGTCGCACGGGCCGAGACCATCAGCCCGGCGCCGAGGGAGTCCACCGCCTGGTGGTGGTGGGTGGCGACCCTGCTGGTGCCCGGCAGGAGTGCGCCGAGCCGGGTCCCGGGCACCGTGGTGACGGGATGGGGGGCGAAGTGCCCCCCGTACGGGTTGTGGCCGTGGTGCCCCACCTTCTCGGGGAGGTGCTGGACCAGGGTGCCACCCGCGTGCACGTTCATCAGCTGCATCCCCCGGCAGACTCCGAGCACCGGCATGTCACGGGCGAGTCCGGCGGCCAGCACGGCCTGTTCCCACCGGTCGCGTTCGGGGACCGGCGGCCCGGTGCAGGTGTGCGGCTTCGCTCCGTACAGCGCGGGATCCAGGTCCTCGCCACTGGTCAGGATGATCGCGTCCAGGTTCTCGACCACGTCGGCCGCGGCCTCCGGCGCGTCCGGCGGCAACAGGACGGCGCGGCCGCCCGCCGCCCGGAGGCAGCTGGTGTACGCCGCGGGCAGCAACACGGCGGGCAGCTCCCACTCGCCCCACCGTGCGTCGGCGAGGTAGGTGGTGAGTCCGATGAGTGGCTTGCGCATACCACTTCCTTCCAGGGCTGGGGCCGGTCGTCGACGGCCGTCTCCTCCGCGGCCCACCGGCGGCACAGGTGTGCGGCGGGTGGGCCGCGAAGGAGGGGGTGCACGGCGCGGCGGCGCTCGGAGGCGCCCGCGGTGGCGAGCGATCGGCCACGTCGCGGGGGCGGAGGCTTGCGCATCCGGGCCGCAAGCAAGAATCCTGCTGCCGTTCATCCTTAAGCACAACAAAAGATGTCTTCGCGACAGATAAGTGAGCCTTAACTCCATGCAGAGACTGGACCCCCGCCTGCTCGCCACCCTCGAAGCCGTGGTCCGCCACGGTTCCTTCACCGCCGCCGCCCGTGAGCTGGGGTACAGCGCGCCCGCCGTCTCGCAGCAGATCGCCGAACTGGAACGCCGGGCGGGTCTCAGGGTGCTCGAACGCCGGCCCGTGCGGCCGACCCCGGCGGGCCAGGTCCTGCTCGACGCCGAGCAGGGAGTCCGGAGCGCCCTGGCGGCGGCGGCCGTGGAACTCGACGCCATGCGCGCCGGCACGGCCGGACGGATCCGGCTCGGCGCCTTCGCCTCCGCCGCAGCCGGCATCGTCCCGAAGGCGCTGGCGCAGCTGCACGCGGTCTACCCCGACGTGCAGGTCAGCCTCTCCCAGGTGGAGCCCGAAGCGGGCTACGGCCGCCTGAAGCGGGGAGACATGGACCTGGCCCTCAGCTACGACTACGACTTCATACCCCTGCCGCCGCCCCGGACGCTGCGCCGGACGCTGGTCGCACGGGATCCGGTCGTGGCGGTGGTCCCGGCCGGCCACCACCTCGCCGACCGGGACGTCATCGACCTGGCCGGCCTCGCCGCCGAGACCTGGATCGCGGCCCCGGAGGCGGCGCTGCGCCTGGAACTGCTCGCCCAGATCGCCAAGACGTCGGGCTTCCAGGCTCGACTGGCCTACGAGGGCGACGACTTCAACACCGTGCTGGGCTTCGTGGCCGCGGGCCTGTGCGTCGCCGTGATGCCACAACTCGCGCTTCCCCGGGGTGCCACCCAGGTCGTGGCCCGCCCGCTGGCGGACCCGGAGCTGATGCGGTTCATCTACGCCGTCCGCATCGACACCCGGCACGCCCCTCGCGCCCTGCTGGCGTTGGAGCAGATGCTCGCGGAGCAGGCGCTGGCCGCCCTCTCGTGAGGCGCACCCGACGGACCGGACGCGCCCCTCCTCCGTTCCCGCCCCTCCCCCGTCGCCACCCCACGGCTGCCTGTCGCCTGCCGCCTGCCGCCTGCCGCCTGCCTCCGGCTGCTGCTGTGGCCCCGCTACTCCGGCTGGCCGCCCGGGTTCGCGGTGAGCCGCTCCCGCCACTGGGCGACGGCCGTCGGGGAGGTCGCGGCCAGCCGGGCGATCTCCTCGTCGTCCCGCCCGTCGGTCCAGTTGAGGACCCGGGTCAGGACGGTGTTGCGGGCACGGCGGAGCTCCTTGACCATCTCCTCCAGCCGCGCCAGCTCCTCGCCGGTGGCGGCGAGCGTCTCGTCGACGGCCGCACGCTCCTCGGCCCGCTGTTTCCACAGGTGGTCGTTCAGCCCGGTGAGGACCACGCCGTCGTTCTCCGCCGCGCTGCGGAAGGTGTCAGCGAGGTGGCCCAGCACGCAGTCCGGGGCGTCGGCGAGGCTCGCTCCCATGACCCTGGCCGCCTCCCAACTGGCCCGGCCGGCCTCGCTGGTGCTGAACCACGTCCCGGCTTCGACCGGCGTACGGTCCCCGCAAGCGGCCGCGCGGTAGGCGTACAGGGCCGCGCGGTGGCCGTAGAACGTGTAGCCCTCCTCGATCCGGACGTTCGCCGGAGCGCACATCCGCCCCGGTACGCCGCCGTAGCCGGAGGCGGGTTCGTAGGCGGCGTAGGCGTCCAGCTCCGCGTCGGTGGCCGTGGACCAGGACGGATCGCACAACTCCGGGTTCCGGGCGAGGAAGTCCGCCACCTCGACCCGCGTCGCGCGGACCCGGCTCGTACGGGGTTCGGGCCAGGTCACCGCTCCCGTCGCGTCGGACGTGTAGCGGCAGGCCTGTTCGAGATCGGCCCAGGCCGTGGCGGCCTCGGCGGACCATTCGAGGTCGGAGGCCGGCCCCACCCGGTGCAGGGAGTCGACCACCCGCTGGACCGTGGGCAGTAGCCGCCCGGCCAGGGCGTAGAGCTCCTCGGCGGTGAAGAAGCGCCAGGTCGACGTGCCCTGCCCGTCGGTGGCGCTGTGGGTGAGCGGGTGGACGAGGACGGCGGGCGAGGGCAGGGCCCCGTCTCCGGCCTCGCACCGGCGACGTCCCGGGAGCTCGGCGGCGGAACCGTCCTCCTGCGTCCGCCAGTCGGAGTCCCCGAACCACACGGCGCCGGTGGAGAGGTCGACGGCCAGCCACTGCTGGTAGCCGTTCCCCGGGCCGAACCGCTCCTGCCGGTGCTCGGCCTGGCGGTCGTGCCACACGTATTCCGCCGGCGGCGGGTTGAGTTGGACGGCTACGAACCCTTCCTCGGGGGTGTACCCCACGACGACGTGTGCGGCCGGTTTGCGGTGTTCGGTCCCGGACATGCGGCTCCCCTCCGTGGCGGACCGTGGCTGACTCACCACTGTGCGCACCGAGCCTGCCGTGCGAAAGCTTTCCGATCAAATCCGATCACTTGCGGACTTGTCCCCCAATGAGGCTCCGTGCACGATCCGGTGGCGGCAGCTGACGCACCGTCGGTCCGGCCTCCCGCCACGCGCCGCCGCCACCGAACCGCCCTTTCCGCCCCCCGACTTGCCGATGAGGCTACGGCGCCCATACGATCCGGGACGACTGTGTGTCGGGGTGCGGTCGCCCGTGAACCAGGCCGCCGCACAGGGCTGGAATTGCAGCCAGGCGCTGGCCGAACTCACCGTCTGGTCACGGGAGTGCACGCCCGCCAGTACGGGGAGTACAGCTACGACAAGCCCCGCGAGGCGTACGCCCTCAAGCGGTCCATCCAGCGTGGCCAGCGGCAGTTGCTTCACCGGCGAAACCCGCCGGTTGCGTTCTCGACGCTCAGCCGCCGACGGGTCGTGCGTCGTCCCGGCGTCCGGCCGCGTGGAGGGAGCCGAGGAGCGCGAGGGAGTCGGCGTCGGTGCTGCCCGGCTCGGCGGTGCCGACCAGCAGGTACTGGCCGTCGGCGGCCTGCACGTCGAACGCCTGGTAGGTGCGGGTGATGCGGCCGACGTCGGGGTGGTTGAAGACCTTGGTCTTGCGGCCCAGGCCGCTGACGCTGTGGTCTCGCCACAGGGCGGCGAACTCCGGGCTGTCGGCGATCAGTTCGCGCACTGTCGCGGCGAGTTCGGGGTCGTGGCGGTCGTGTCCGGCGGCCAGGCGCAGTGCTTCGACGGTGTCGCGGGCGACGCTGTGCCAGTCGGCGAAGAGTTCGCGGGCGGCGGGGTCGTGGAAGAGGGAGCGCACCATGCGGTGGGGGTCGGCCAGGGGTGAGAGCAGGGCGTCGGCAAGGGAGTTGGAGGCGAGGACGTCCAGGCGGCGGTTGATGACGTAGGCCACGGCGGTGGGGAAGGCGTCCATGAGCTGGAGGAGGGCCGGGTGCACCTGGTCGTGGGGGTGGGCGGGTGCTGACTTGGGCAGCAGGCCGGCCAGGCGGTAGGCGTGCCAGCGGGCGTCGGTGCCCAGGCGCAGGGCGCCGGCGATGGCGTCGATCACCTGGCCGGAGGGGTTGGTCTCGCGGCCCTGTTCCAGGCGGGCGTAGTAGTCGGCGCTGACGCCGGCCAGGACGGCGACCTCCTCGCGTCGCAGGCCCGCGACCCGGCGGGAGCCGGAGGTGGGCAGGCCCACGTCGGCGGGCGTCACCTGGGAGCGGCGTGCCCGCAGGAACGCGCCCAGCTCGTGGCCACTCATGCTTCGCATCGTACGCCGCTGCCCGGGCTGTCCGCGGTGGTGCGCGAGGGGCCCGACGGCCGGTGCGCCCGTGGCCTCGGGCCGGTGCGCCCATGGCCTCGGGCGGGTGCCCGTCGCCGAGGCCACCGGTTCGCCGGGGAGCGGCTCGCTCGGTCGTGGTGTGGTTCGGACGGCTGTTCCTGGGTGTGGCACTCCTAGGCAGGCCCGGCCTTCCTGGCGGGCGGCGAAGTGCCGATAGTCGGTGGTGTGCCGGTCCGCGGCCATGGGGGCACCGGGCCGGACGTCCGCCCCGAATGCGGGCACACACCCACCGATCGTCGTGCCAGGAGAACCACCATGGACACCAGTGCCTTCACCGACTTCACCATGACCGTCGCCGGCCGGGCGGTGGCGGGTGCGGCGTCCTACGAGGTCCTCGACCCGGCCGACGAGACGGTCGTGGCCGGGGCGCCGGTCTGCTCGCCCGAGCAGCTCGACCAGGCGGTGGCGGCGGCCCGGGCGGCCCTGCCCGGCTGGTCGGCGACGCCGTTGGAGGAACGGCGCAGGCTCGTCCTGGCGGTCGCCGACGCCGTCGAGGCGCAGCTGGAACCGCTCAAGCGGCTTCTCACCCGGGAGCAGGGCAAGTCGTTGGACGACGCCGCCGCGGAGATCCTCGGGTTCGGGTACTGGCTGCGGGGGACGGCGGCGCTGTCGCTGCCGGAGACGGTGAACGAGGACAGCGCGGAGCGGCTCTCGGTGACCCGCCGGGTGCCGCTGGGGGTGGTCGGCGCGATCGTGCCGTGGAACTACCCGCTGGGCAACGCGGGGTTCAAGCTCGCCCCGGCGCTGCTGGCGGGCAACACCGTGGTGTGGAAGCCCTCCCCGTTCACCCCGCTGGTCACGTTGAAGGTCGGCGAGCTGCTGCGCGAGGTGCTGCCGCCCGGTGCGCTGAACGTCGTCTCGGGCGGCGCCGAGCTGGGGCCGTGGATGACCGCGCACCCCGGCATCGACATGATCAGCTACACCGGCTCCACCCGGACCGGCCGCGAGGTGATGGCCGGCGCGGCGCCCACGCTGACCCGGGTGACCCTGGAACTGGGCGGCAACGATGCGGCCATCGTCCTGCCGGACGTCGATGTGCCCGCCGTCGCGGAGAAGCTGTTCTGGGGCGCCTTCGCCAACAGCGGCCAGGTGTGCCTGGCGATCAAGCGGCTGTACGTCCACCGCGACGTCCACCAGCCGCTCCTGCGGGCGCTGGCCGCCTACGCCGCCACCGTACGGGTCGGCCGCGGCACCGAGCCGGGCGTGCGGCTCGGCCCGGTGCAGAACCGCCCACAGTACGAGCGGGTCCTCGACCTCCTCCGGGACTCCCACGCCCAGGGCCACCGCTTCGCCGCCGGCGGCCGGGCCGGGGAGGGGACGGGCTACTTCGTGGCGCCGACGCTCGTGGACGATCCCCCGGAGTCCTCGCGGATCGTCCAGGAGGAGCAGTTCGGGCCGGTCCTGCCGGTGCTCCGCTTCGACGACGTCGAGGACGCCGTCGCCCGGGCGAACGCGAGCGAGTACGGGCTCGGCGCCTCCGTCTGGTCGTCCGACCCGGAGGCGGCCCTGGCCGTCGGACGGCGCCTGCGGGCCGGCACGGTGTGGATCAACGAGGTCCAGCACCTCACCCCGCTCGTCACCTTCGCGGGCCACAAACAGTCCGGGCTCGGCTCGGAGAGCGGCGCCGAGGGGCTGCTCGAATACACCGCGCCCCAGACCGTCACCCTCCGCCGCGCCACCGCCCCCTCCCCCTCTCCCCCGCAGCCTCGGCCTGAGACCCGGGCGTGAACCGACGACATCGAAGGAGGCCGGCGATGCCGACCGAACAGCAGGTCGACGACTGGGTCAAGGCGTACGTGCGGGCCTGGCGCAGCAACGCGCCCGAGGACATCGCGGCCCTGTTCCGCGCCGACGCGGAGTACCACGAGTGGCCGTACGAGACCGACTGGATCGGCCGCGCGGAGATCGTGCAGGGCTGGCAGTCCCGGGAGGTGTGGCAGCGGGGCGGCTGGGACTTCGAGTGGTCGATTCTCCTGATCAACGGGGACACGGCCGCGATCAGGGGCACCGGCGTCTACAAGGAGCTCGGCACCTTCGCCAACCTCTGGACGGTGACCTTCGACGACCAGGGCAGCTGCGCGATGTTCCGGATGTGGAACAACCAGGTCTGACGCGGCGCGGACAGCGAGCGGCACGGACAGCAAGCGGCACGGCCGGTGGCCGGTGGCAGCAGGTGAGCGGACTCAGGGCTCGATGACGAGGCGTTCGATGAGGTCGTCGCGGAGGGTGAACCGGTAGCGCAGATCGACGGTGCCGCCGGGGAAGTCGCCTTCGAGATGGTGGGTGGCGATGTAGTGGGTCGCGTCGGTCTGCTCGGCGCCCGTGAGCTGGATGGTGTAGGTGAACTGGGTGGCGGATCGACCGAGCCACCCCTCGATCTCCTCGGTGCCCTGGTAGGTGTTGCCGTCGTCCACGTATGTCTTCGCCGCAGGTCCCGCGGCGAGCGACGCGATGCGCAACCGCTACGCAACACGGCAGGCCGTCCCCGCGGAAGAGGCGTAAGGCTACTCGGACCGGAGACCGCCCGGTGGCCCCCCGGCCGGTCCGGGCACCGCCGGTCAGAAGATGGACCAGCCGGTGTGGGTGGTGAGGGCGTCGAGCGCGGTGATGCCCGCGATCGAGTTGCCGTGAGTGTCGAGGGCCGGCCCCCAGGTGCAGAGCGTTCCACGCCCCGGGATGACGGCCAGTATGCCGCCGCCGATGCCGCTCTTGGCGGGCAGGCCGACGCGGTGCGCGAACTCGCCCGCGGCGTCGTAGGTGCCGCCGATCAGCATGACGGCGTTGATCCGCTTGGCCTCGCTGCGGGTGAGCAGCCGGGTGCCGTCGGCCCGGAGGCCGTGCCGGGCCAGGAACCCTGCGGCGAGGGCGAGGTCGCGGCAGCTCATGGTGAGGGCGCACTGCCAGAAGTAGTGGTCGAGGACGTCCGGGACGGGGTTGTCGAGGCGGCCGTGGTCGGCCAGCAGGTGGGCGAGCGCGGCGTTGCGGTGTCCGTGCTGGCTCTCGCTCCAGGCGACCTGGGCGTCGAAGTCGATGCGGGGGTTGCCGCTCTCGGTGCGGAGGAACTCGCGCAGGGTGCCCCGGGAGTCGCCGGTGAGGGTGAGCAGCCGGTCGGTGGTCACCAGCGCGCCGGCGTTGACGAACGGGTTGCGCGGGATCGCGTTCTCCCGCTCCAGCTGGGCAAGGGAGTTGAAGGGTGACCCGGAGGGTTCCTTCCCCACCCGGGTCCACAGCGAGTCGCCGTCGCTGGCCAGGACCAGGGCGAGGGTGAACACCTTGGAGATGGACTGGACGGAGAACGGGACCTGCCAGTCCCCGGTGCCGCGCGGCGGTTTGCGGGTGTGGGTGTCCGCGATCGCGAGGCCGAACCGGTGGGGGTCGACGGCAGCGAGGGCCGGGATGTACTGGGCGACGGTTCCCTCGGCCAGGACGGGGCGAACCGCTTCGTTGATGCGTGCGAACAGGTCCTCGTAGTCCATGCCGCCCCCCTCCGCGGGCGGGACGCCGTTGTCCGGCCCGGCATCAGCATGCGCCGGGGCGTTCGCGGGGGGAAGGGCGCCCGGAGCGGCGCGGAGGGGTTCCGACCCGCGAACCGGAATCCCGGCGCCTTCTTGCGTCGAGCCGGATGCGCTGTCAGAGCTCCCCGCGCAGACTGATGTGCGTGTTCGCCGTCGGGGGCAGCCTGCCAGGGTGAATCGGAAGCGGAGCTCCGAACAGGACGGTGCGCCGGACGCCTGTCACGGGGAGCTCGGAAGTCGGCAAAGGCTGGAGATGCCCGATTCGTTGGGGGGCGGTCGCATGGACGGCGCTGGACCTGTCCCGGACAAGGCCGGACTACCGGGCGGAGTGCTGATACCGCATCCGCGGGAGCCTGCTGCGCCGCCGCCTGCGGAGTCGGGCGTCGACTTCTGCGGCGACGCCCTGCTCCTGCTGACCGGGCCCTTCTTCCCCGGGCCGGTCTCGCTCGCGGACTCTCCGGGCTTCGCCGTTCCGGCGGACGGCCGACTCGATCCGCAGGGGCGCCTCACGCTGGTGCACCGGTCCCTGGACCAGTTCCTGCGCGGCTCGCTCACCTTCGGCAATCCGCCGGTCGACCTGCTCACCCACTTCGCCGGGTCGGAGGAGTTCGACGCGCGGCTGACGGCGATCGTGCGGGAGACGACGGCGCTACCGGTGGAGCTGCACGTCACCGGCATCCTGTTCCCGGACGGCTACGGGTCGGTGGCCGTGCACATGAGCGTCGTCGAGGGGTGGACCGGGAGGCAGCGGGAGCAGCTCATCGACGGCTTCGGGCCGAAGGGCCGCGACGACCTGACCACGCGCATCAGGGACGAGCTGCTGCCGGCCCTCACCGCGATGTCCGACCGGTGCCGACAGGGGCCGCCGTGTCCCACGGTCCTGCCGTACTTCAACCTCACCTACGCGGGCTGGACCACCCACCCGGCACCCGGCCGAGCGACCCTCTCCGATGCGCTGCGGCACCTGATCTACCCCCGCTCCGCCGCACCGATCCCCTCCGAGTCGACGTGGCCGCAGGAGTTCTTCTACCCCGGATACGCCTTCTTCCTGCTGGCCTCCCGGGACGGCCCCGGCGAGACGCTCGACCAACTCGAGCACCTTCTCGGTCAGTTGAACGTGCACTACGCCCGGCTCGAACGCTCCGCCAGTGCCGCGGAACGGATCGTCCGCGAAATGGCACTGAACGAGGACCCCGAACTGCTCATCTCGCTGGAACGACGGCTGCGCGCCGACTACCAGGCGCTGGTGCGGCCCACGTTCAGCTACGACTTCCACGTGCTCAAGCTGCGCGACAGTGTCCTGGAGGCGTGGGAGACCGAAAAGGTGCGCGAGCGCACCGACACCCTGCTCGAGATGGCGCGGCGCGCGGTGGAACGCAAACTGGAGCACGACCAGCTGCGCCGGGTGACGAAGGTCAACCTCGCAGTGACGATCGTGGCTATCCTGAGCTTCGTCCAGTGCGTCGACTCGGCCCTCAACCTGTGGTCGAGGTTCTTCGAGTAAGAGGGGTGGCGATCGTGCCGGTGGACGTGCAGATCTGCGTCGCGGACGGGCTGATCTACGACGGTCTCGACTACGCCGACCGGATCGAGCAGCGGCTCACCCGAGCCGGCCTGAGCTGCGGCCGCCTGGACCTGGTGACCGAGGCGGCCGAGCTGACCGCGCGACGGCAACAGCCGGCCTTGGCGTACGTGTTCACCGGAGGCCAGACCTCGGTGCACTCCGACGCCGCGTGGATGCGCGCGACCATCAAGCTGATGGGGGAACTCGTCGCCGACGCGAACGGGCCTGACGGCGACACCGGCCCCGCGGTGCTCGGCGTGTGCCTGGGCTCGCAGCTGATCGCCGAGGCGTTGCGTCCGGGCTCGATCATCGACACCTCGGGCATCGAGGTCGGCCTGACCGAGGTGAACCGGGTCGGCGACCGCCGGGGCGTCGGCGTCGTGCCGTCGTTCCACTACCAGGCGATCAGTCCGCAGATCGAGGAAGTGGACGGCGTGCGGATCGAGTACCGCAACGAGCACACCTCCGTCCAGGCGCTGAGCTACGGCGAGCGGGTCTTCGGATGCCAGTTCCACCCCGAGCTGACCCCGGACGACGTGCGCCGGCTGATCGACTTCAACGAGGACGTCATCAGCCGCTGGCACGGCGACCCGGCCGCGGCGCATCGCTCGGTCGAGCAGTACCAGGACGAACTGCCCGAGGACCTCTTCGAGCGCCTGGTGATCGACCGCATCACGCGCTGACGCCGTCGGGGTCCGCTGCACCGCGATCCCGATGCGCGGCGATCCCGGAGGCATTCGGATGAATGTCCGCAGGGGGCCGGTGCGGTGCCGCAGGCAGAAGCCTGGAACGACCTATCCAGGGGCGTATGCCTATCCGAACGGGCCGATCTGCCCTGCTGCGCACCGTGACGACCATCGCTGCCTGCCTGGCAGCCTCCCTGCCCGCGATCGCCGCGCCCGCGGCGGCCGTACCGGTCCCCAGGGAACCGGCCGCCGCGTCGCAGTCCTGGGAAGCGACCGCGGCGAAGCTGGACCGGGTGATCCGGCAGACGGCCGCCGACGCCGGTGTCCCCGGCGTGATCGTGGGCGTCTGGAAGCCCGGACAGCCGCGCTACGTACGGGCTTTCGGCGTCGCGGACACGAGCGACTGCGCCCCGATGCGAACCGACCTGAACATGCGGATCGGCAGCGAGACCAAGACCTTCACCGTCACCGCGCTGCTCCAGCTCGTCGACCGCGGCGAGGTCGGCCTGGACGACCCGATCTCCGGGTACGTCGACGGGGTGCCCGACGGAGAGCACATCACGCTGCGTCAGCTCGCGGACATGCGCAGCGGCCTGTTCGCCTACAGCAAGGACCCGGGCTTCCAGCACCTGCTGACGACCGAGCCGCACCGCCAGTGGTCGCCGAACGAGCTGCTCGACATCGCTTTCGAGCATCCCAACCAGTTCCCGCCCGGCACGCAGTTCGACTACTCCAACACCAACACCGTGCTGCTCGGCCTGGTTGTCGAGAAGGTCACCCACCGCCCCTTGCGGGACGTGATCCGGGACCTGATCACGCGGCCGAGCGGCCTGGACCGCACCTTCCTGCCGGTGGCGGCGGAGTTCCCGCCGCCGCACGCCCACGGCTACACCGACATGACGCCGGACGCCACGGTGGCGGATGCCACGGACTTCAACCCGAGCTGGGGCTGGGCAGCCGGCGCGATGATCTCGGACCTCGACGACATGCGCTCCTGGGCGGAGAACGTCGCGACCGGCGGCCTGCTGTCCCCGAAGACCCAGGCGGAGCGCCTCGACGCGCACCCCACCGGCGCGCCGGGCGACGCCTACGGGCTGGGCATCGACATCAACCACGGGTGGATCGGCCACGCGGGATCCCTGCCCGGCTACCAGAGTCTGACGGTCTATCTGCCCGCCCAGAAGGCGACGATGGTGATCCTGCTCAACACGGACATCCCCTCGAACGGCGAGAACCCCAGCACCCTGCTCGGCCGGGCCATCACCCGGGTGGTCAGCCCCGACAACGTCTACGGTGACGCCTCCGACCAGGCCTGACGCGCGACCCGGGGGACGGGGGGGGAGGTCACGACAGCAGGGCGCGCCGCGGGCCTCGGGCCTCGGGGCCTCTGGACTTACTAGGACGTCCGACTATATGGTCGATGCCAGGTCCGCGGTGTCAGGGAAGCCGGTGTGAGTCCGGCACGGTCCCGCCACTGTGACCGGGGAGTTCGTCCTCGTGGATGACGGCCACTGGCAGCCAGCCGGGAAGGCCTGGGGGCGGGCGTGGATCCGGGAGTCAGGATACCGGCCGCGGGTGGTCCGTGTTTTCCACGAGGATGGAGACGACACGCATGACTCCGGGCTGCCCTTCCCGTTCCGCTGCCCCGTGCCCTGCCGTGCTGACCGTCGGGGCACACCTGCTCCCCCGACGCTGACGTCAACCGCCGGACCGCCGTAGGCGCGCACGACCGTGCGCCCGGACGGTGGCGGTGGTCTCTCCATTCCTCCTCTCCCCATCCACGATGAGAGAAGGAACCGATGGTCCGTGAACTGACCCATTTCGTCGGCGGCAAGCGCGTCGCCGGGACGTCCGGCCGGTTCGGCGACGTGTACGACCCCAACACCGGCCGGGTGCAGGCCCGGGTGCCGCTGGCCGACCGGGCCGAGGTCGAGGCGGTGATCGCCGACGCCGCGCAGGCCCAGCCCGAGTGGGCCGCCTGGAACCCGCAGCGGCGGGCGCGGGTGCTGCTGCGCTTCCTGCAACTGGTCGAGCAGGAGAAGGAGGACCTGGCCCGGCTGCTCTCCGCCGAGCACGGCAAGACCGTGGCCGACGCCCACGGCGACATCCAGCGCGGCCTGGAGGTGGTGGAGTTCGCCGCCGGGATCCCGCACCTGTTGAAGGGCGAGTTCAGCGACAACGCCGGCACCGGCATCGACGTCTACTCGATGCGCCAGCCACTCGGCGTGGTCGCGGGCATCACGCCGTTCAACTTCCCGGCGATGATCCCGCTCTGGAAGGCCGCGCCCGCGCTGGCCTGCGGCAACGCCTTCGTCCTCAAGCCCTCCGAGCGCGACCCTTCGGTGCCGCTGCGCCTGGCCGAGCTCTTCCTCGAAGCGGGGCTTCCCCCGGGCGTGCTCAACGTCGTCAACGGCGACAAGGAGGCCGTGGACACGCTGCTGGAGGACCCCCGGGTCGAGGCGCTCGGCTTCGTCGGTTCGACCCCGATCGCCCAGTACGTCTACGCGACCGCGGCAGCGCACGGCAAGCGCGCACAGTGCTTCGGCGGCGCGAAGAACCACATGATCGTGATGCCGGATGCCGATCTCGACCAGGCCGCCGACGCCCTCGTCGGCGCCGGCTACGGCTCGGCCGGCGAACGCTGCATGGCGATCTCGGTCGCCGTCCCGGTCGGGGAGGAGACCGCGGACGCGCTGGTGGCGAAGCTGGTCGAGCGGATCGCCGCCTTGAAGGTCGGCCGCTCGGACGACCCGGCGGCCGACTTCGGTCCGCTGGTCGGCCGCGACGCCCTGGAGCGGGTCCGCGGCTACCTGGACCTCGGGGTCCGGGAGGGAGCCGAACTCGTCGTGGACGGACGGGACTTCCGCCTTCCCGGCCACGAGGACGGCTACTTCCTCGGCGCCTCGCTGTTCGACCGGGTCACCCCGGGCATGCGGATCTACCGGGAGGAGATCTTCGGCCCGGTCCTGACCGTGGTCCGCGCCGCTGACTACGAGGAGGCGCTGCGGCTGCCGAGCGAGCACGAGTTCGGCAACGGCGTGGCCATCTACACCCGGGACGGCGACACCGCCCGGGACTTCGCCCGCCGGGTGAACACCGGCATGGTCGGGGTCAACGTGCCGATCCCGGTGCCGATCGCCTACCACACCTTCGGCGGCTGGAAGCGCTCCGGCTTCGGCGACCTCAACCAGCACGGCCCGGACTCGATCCGCTTCTACACCCGTACCCGCACCGTCACCTCGCGCTGGCCCTCCGGGGTCAAGGAGGGCGCGAGCTTCACCATGCCGACGATGGGATGAGCACGGTGCACGCAAGTGACCTGACGGACGACCAGCGCGCCGTCGCGGAGGCGACCCGGGCCTTCGCCGACGAGCACCTCGCCCCGCACGCGGTGGCATGGGACCGGGACGAGCACTTCCCGGTCGACGTGCTGCGCAAGGCGGCGGACGTGGGCCTGGCCGGTGTGTACGTGCGCGAGGACGTCGGCGGCTCGGAACTCTCCCGACTGGACGGGGTGGTCGCCTTCGAGGCGCTCGCGACCGGCTGCCCGTCGATCGCCGCCTACCTGTCCATCCACAACATGGTCGGCTGGATGGTGGACCGCTACGGGACCGGGGCGCAGCGTGCCCGCTGGCTGCCGGCGCTCTGCACGGCCGAGCAGTTGGGCAGTTACTGCCTCACCGAGCCCGGCGCCGGCTCCGACGCCGCCGCGCTCACCACCCGGGCCGTGCGCGACGGCGACCAGTGGGTACTGGACGGCGTCAAGCAGTTCATCTCCGGGGCAGGCACGTCCCAGGTGTACGTGGTGATGGCGCGCACCGGCGGCCCGGGGCCGGGCGGCGTCTCCGCGTTCCTCGTGGACCGGGACGACCGGGGGCTGTCCTTCGGTCCGAACGAGCACAAGATGGGCTGGAACGCCCAGCCGACCCGGCAGGTGCTGCTGGACGGCGTCCGGCTGCCCGCCGACCGCCTGCTCGGGGCGGAGGGCGAGGGTTTCCGCATCGCCATGGCCGGCCTCAACGGCGGCCGGCTGGGCATCGCGGCCTGCTCGCTGGGCGGCGCCCAGAGTGCGTTGGAACGTGCGGTGACCTACCTCGCCGACCGTGAGGCGTTCGGGGCCCGACTGCTGCACGCCCAGGCGCTGCAGTTCCGACTCGCCGACATGGCGACGGAGTTGGAGGCGGCGAGGGCGCTCGTGTGGCGCGCGGCGACCGCCCTGGACCGGGGCGACCGGCGGGCACCGCAGCTGTGCGCGATGGCCAAGCGGCACGCCACCGACACCGGCTTCGAGGTCGCCAACCAGGCGCTCCAACTGCACGGTGGCTACGGCTACCTCGCCGAGTACGGCATCGAGAAGATCGTCCGCGACCTGCGGGTGCACCAGATCCTGGAAGGGACCAACGAGATCATGCGCGTCATCGTCGCCCGCGGCCTGACCGGGGCCGCCTGATGACCGGGAACGACACCGAGGAGGTCCTCGTCCAGCGGGAGGGCCGGGCCGGGCTGATCGTCCTCAACCGGCCCGCCGCCCTGAACGCCCTCACCCACGGCATGGTGCGGACGGTCTCGGCGGCCCTGGACGCGTGGGAGCAGGACGAGCGGGTCGACACCGTCGTCGTCACCGGCGCCGGCGACCGGGCCTTCTGCGCCGGCGGCGACATCGTCGCCATCCACCGCGCCGCCACCGGCGGCGACCAAGGCGCCGTCGAGGAGTTCTGGCGCGACGAGTACCGCCTCAACGCCCGGATCGCCCGGTACTCCAAGCCCTACGTCGCCGTCATGAGCGGCATCGTGATGGGCGGCGGGGTCGGGGTCTCCGCCCACGGCAGCGTCCGGATCGTCACCGAGACCACCCGGGTGGCCATGCCGGAGACGGGGATAGGCTTCGTGCCCGACGTGGGCGGCACCTACCTGCTCGCCCTCGCCCCGGGCGAGCTGGGTACCCACCTCGCCCTGACCGCGGGTTCGGTCGGCGCCGCGGACGCGCTGCTCTGCGGGCTCGCCGACCACTTCGTGCCGGCCGAGCGCCTCCCGGCCCTGCTCGACGACCTGGCCGAGCTGCCCGTGCACGACGCCCTCGAACGGCACGTCGAGCCCGCCCCGCCCGGCCGGCTGGACGGGCAGCGCGGATGGATCGACAGCTGCTACGCGGCCGGCACGGTCGAGGAGATCCTCGACCGGCTGCGGGACAGCGGTGAACCCGAGGCGAAGAAGGCCGTGGACCGGATCACCGCCAACTCGCCCACCGCCGTGAAGGCGACGCTGGCGGCGCTGCGCCGGGCCCGGGCGCTGGGCCCCCTGGAGGCCGTGCTCGACCAGGAGTACCGCACCTCCTGCGCGGCGCTCGCCACCCGGGACCTCGCGGAGGGCATCCGGGCCCAGGTGATCGACAAGGACCGTTCGCCACGGTGGAGCCCGGACACCCTGAGCGCCGTCGAACCCGCCGCCGTGGCCCGCTACTTCGCCCCGCTCGGCGAGCGCGAACTCGGCCTCGCCGCCACCACACCGCTGGAGCGCTGGTGACCCACGACATCGGATTCATCGGACTGGGCAACATGGGCGGCCCGATGGCCGCCAACCTGGTCAGGGCCGGGCACCGGGTGACCGGCTACGACCTGGTGCCGGAGGCATTGCGGCAGGCGGAGGAGGTGGGCGTCCGCCCGGCGCGGTCCGCGGCCGAGGCCGTCCGCGGGGCCGACGTCGTCATCAGCATGCTGCCGGCCGGCCGCCACGTCCTGGCCGCCTACGCGGAGCTGCTGCCCGCCGCCGGCCCGGGAACGCTCTTCGTCGACTGCTCCACGATCGACGTCGCGGATGCCAGGGCGGCGCACGAGCTCGCGGTGACCGCCGGGCACCGCGCGGTGGACGCACCGGTCTCCGGCGGAGTGGTCGGTGCGACGGCCGCGAGCCTCACCTTCATGGTCGGCGCGGAGAAGGAGCACTTCGAGAGCGCCCGCCCGGTGCTGGAGGAGATGGGCCGCAAGGTGGTGCACTGCGGCGCGCCCGGTGCGGGGCAGGCGGCGAAGATCTGCAACAACATGATCCTCGGCATCTCGATGATCGCGGTCAGCGAGGCGTTCGTGCTCGGGGAGAGCCTGGGGCTCAGCCACCAGGCGCTGTTCGACGTCGCCTCGACGGCCTCCGGCCAGTGCTGGGCACTCACCAGCAACTGTCCGGTCCCCGGGCCGGTGCCGGCCAGTCCGGCGAACCGCGGGTACCCGGCCGGGTTCGCCGCCGCGCTGATGGCCAAGGACCTCGGACTGGCCGCCGGGGCCGCCGAGGCAGCGGGCCTGCCGACCGAACTCGGACGCAGGGCGGCGCAGCTGTACGCGGACTTCGCGGCGGCCGAGGGTGCGGGCCTGGACTTCTCGGCGATCATCACCACGTTGCGGGAGGGCGGCAAATGACCGAGACCTACGAGACGATCCTGGTCGAGCGCAGGGGACGGGTGGGGCTGATCACGCTCGACCGGCCGAAGGCGCTCAACGCGCTCAACACGCTCCTGATGAACGAAGTCGTCGCGGCCGCAACGGACTTCGACCGGGACCCGGACATCGGCTGCCTGCTGGTCACCGGCTCGGAGAAGGCCTTCGCGGCCGGCGCCGACATCAAGGAGATGCAGCCCCTCGAGTTCGTCGACGCCTACCTCGGCGACTGGTTCGCCGCCTGGGACCGCTTCGCCGCCCTGCGCAAGCCGGTGGTGGCCGCCGTCGCCGGCTACGCGCTGGGCGGGGGCTGCGAGTTGGCGATGATGTGCGACATCCTGCTGGCGGCGGACACCGCGAAGTTCGGGCAGCCGGAGATCAAGCTCGGCGTCATCCCGGGCATCGGCGGCTCGCAGCGGCTCACCCGTGCGATCGGCAAGGCGAAGGCCATGGAGCTGTGTCTGACCGGCCGGACGATGGGCGCCGAGGAGGCCGAGCGGGCCGGACTGGTCTCCCGCATCGTCCCCGCCGACCGACTGCCGGCCGAGGCCCTGGCCACCGCCGAGACCGTCGCGGCGATGTCCACTCCGGCGGCGATCATGCTCAAGGAGGCCGTCAACCGGTCGTACGAGACCACCCTCGCCGAGGGCGTCCGCTTCGAACGCCGTCTCTTCCACGCCGTCTTCGCGACGGCTGATCAGAAGGAGGGCATGGCGGCCTTCGCGGAGAAGCGCCCGCCGGAGTTCCATCACCGCTGACGGCACTCGCGGTGCGCCGCCCCTCGTCCGGGGCGGCGCACCGCCCGTCGCCGGTGCCGCCGTGATGTGACGCACGATCCCTTGACCCGGTCTTTTCCGTTTCGCCATGATGAGCCGTCACGTTGTGACTCCGTCGACGGGGGAAGTCCGGTCCGAATCCGGCGCTGACCCGCAACGGTAGGCCGCCGACGGCATTGTCGGTGGCGAGCCCGAGTACCCGTCGGCGGGGATGTGTCGTCCCTCCCCCCGTCGTGGTCTGCGGGCCGGAGCTCCGAGGGCTGCCCGGCCTGGTGCCGACGTCCCCCGGGCCCCTGCGTCCAGGCCCGGAAAGGCACCCATGCCCGCGCTCCGCCGCCCCCTCGGTCTGCTCGCGATACCCGCCCTGGCGCTCGCCACCGCGCTCCCGGCGGCCACCGCCGCCCACGCCGACACCACATCCTCCCGGACCGTTCGTCCCGACGCCGCCGCGGGCGGCTGGCTGGCCCGCCAGCTGGTGGACGGCGACCACTTCGAGTCCGTCTTCAACGGCACCGCCTACCCCGACCAGGGCCTGACCGTCGACGCCGTGCTGGCCTTCGCCGCCTCGCACAGCTCCGACGAGGCCGCCGCGAAGGCCACCGCCTGGCTGGCGAAGCCCGAGATCGTCTCCGGCTACCTCGGCGACGGCACCACCGAGGCCTACGCGGGCGCCACCGCGAAGCTGCTGCTCGCCGCCGAGGTACGCGGAGCGGACCCGGCGTCCTTCGGCGGCGTCGACCTGCCGGCCCGGCTGCGCTCGCTGCAGACCGCCGAAGGACGGTTCTCCGACCGCTCGCAGTGGGGCGACTACAGCAACGCCTTCGGCCAGTCCCTCGCCCTGATCGCCCTGCACCGCTCCCCCGGTGGCGCCCCCGCCGCGGCCGTCGACTTCCTGGCGAACAGCCAGTGCGCGGACGGCGGTTACCCGGTCTCCTTCGGCCAGCCCACCTGCACCAGCGACCCCGACGCCACCGCGCTCGCCGCCCAGGCCCTCGCCGCCACCGGCCGTACCGCCAAGGCGGACGCCGGCCTCACCTGGCTCGCCGCCCACCAGAACGCCGACGGCGGCTTCGCGGCCGCCGGGGCGACCACCTCCAACGCCAACACCACGGGCCTGGCCACCGAGGCACTGCTCGCCGGTGGGCGCCTCGGCGCGGGCCTCAAGGGCTGGAGCCGGCTGGTGAAGTTCCAGCAGGGCTGCTCCGCCGACCCGGCGGTGCGCGGCGCGGTCGCCTACGACGCGACGGGCTTCAACGCGGGCAACGGCGCCCGGGCCACCGCGCAGGCCGTCCTCGGCCTGGCGGGCGCCCCGCTGGCCACCCTCTCCGCCGCCGGGGCCCGCCCCGACGCCCCCACCCTGGCCTGCCCGACTCCGGCCGCCCGCTGACACGTCCAGGCCTGATCCCACGAGGAGAGTTCCGATGACCGACACCCTCACCCCGGCCCGCCCCGTCCGCCGGATGCTCGGGTCGATCGCCGCCGCGGCGGCCCTCACCGCCGGCCTGCTCGGCGTCTCCGCCGTCCAGGCCCCGCAGGCCCGGGCGGCGGCCTGCAGCGGAACCACCGGCGTCACTGTCGTGGTCGACTTCACCGCCGTCGGCGGCGGCATCGAGACCGGCTGCGCCCCCGGCGACCCCGCCAACGGGCTCGCCGCGCTCACCGGCGCCGGGTTCTCGTACGCCTTCCACCCGCGCTTCCCGGGCTTCGTCTGCAAGATCAACGCGCTGCCCGCCACCTGCACCAACCCGACCGGCAGCGCCTACTGGTCGTACTGGCACGCCCAGCACGGCGGGCCCTGGTCGTACAGCAACCTGGGCGCGGGCAGCTACGACCCGGCCCCCGGCGACGTCGAGGGCTGGTCCTTCGGTGCCGGCGCCCAGCCGGGCATCACGGCGCCCTGACACGTGAGCGCACCGGCGCCCCGTCCTCCCTGAGGAAGGGCCGGGCGCCGGTGCTCAGGGTCGGCCACCCTGCCCGGAGTTCCGGGTGTCCGCCCGCCCGTGCACCACCGCGAGGACCGGCCGACGAGGTGGTGTGAGCTACCTGACGATCCGTTGACTCCCTGTTGACCGGCGTGGTCTGATGAACCGGTTTTAGCCCTCGGCGTTCAGGGGAAGCCGGTCCGACTCCGGCGCTGACCCGCAACCGTAGGCCCACCTCGGTGGGTGAGCCGGAATGCCTGGACCGGGGGCCTGTACACACAGCACTTGCGTCGTCGCGGACTACGACGCAGCTCTTGACGGCCCGTGTCCCAAGGCGGCCGTCGGCTGCGCCATGGTCTCCTGCGTCGACCGACGAGGGAGTCGTCGTGAGGGTCAGCAGCAGTCGCACACGTCACACAAGCCGGGACCTCGCCTCCCTGGTGGTCGCCGGAACCGTCGCGGCCGCCGCCTGCGGAACGGTCCTGCTCGGACACCCCGGCACCGCCGCCGCCGACCCGATCCCGTCGCCGACCCGGCCGCAGGCCGCCGCCGGCACCCGTCCCGACGGCGCCACCACGGCACCGGCCCCGGCCGCCGGGCGCACCCCCGACCTGGGCAAGGGCAGCGCCTACCTGACCGGTCCGGCCCAGCTGATCGACGGTCACTACTACGAGGCCTTCCCGACCTTCGCCGACTTCGGCCTCACCATCGACGGGGCCTACGCCCTCGCGGCGACCGGTACCGATGACGCCGCGCTGCGCAGGATCGTCGACTTCCTGGACCAGCAGGGCAAGGACCCCAACGAGCGGACCGTCAACGACTGGACCGCCGTCGGCACCGAGTACGCGGACGGCGGCTCGATCGGCAAGGAGGCGCTGCTCGCCGAGATCGTCGGCCGCGACCCGCGGGCCTTCGGCGGCCACGACCTTATCGCCGCCCTGGACCAGGCCCTCTGCGCCAAGGCCGACCAGAACACCGGCTGCGCGGCACCCGGCAACTACACCTACGCGGCCTCGGTGTTCTCCCAGTCGCTGGGCGTCATCGCCCAGGTCCGGGCCGGGGACGCCACCAACGCCGCGCCCGCGATCGCCTACCTCAGGGGCCTCCAGCACCCGGACGGCTCCTGGCCGAGCCTGATCCCCGCCACCGGCGACTCCAACGTGGACAGCACCGCGATGGCCGTCATGGCCCTCGCCCTCGTCCCCGGCGACGAGGCGGCCCAGGCCGTCGACAAGGGGCTCACCTGGCTCGCCGCCCAGCAGCTGCCCGACGGCGGATTCCCCGGCGCAGCCGGCGACTCCACCAACTCGGCTGCCCTCGCCGTCCAGGGCATGACGCTGCGCAAGGCCGGCTACGGCGGGCAGATCACGAAGGCGCTCGACTTCCTCGCCGGCCAGCAGAACGGCGACGGCGGGTTCAACGTCGCGTCCGCCGGGCAGCGGGGCTCGAACGTCCGCGCGTCCACCCAGGTGGTGGGCGGTGCCACCGGGATCTCCTTCGGCACGCTGTCCAGGAACCTCGGCGGCACGCCGACTCCGACGCCCACTCCGACGCCGACTCCGACCGGCACGCCCACCGGGACCCCCACTGGCACGCCCACCGGCACGCCCACTGGCACACCGCCTGGCACACCCACCGGCACGCCGAGCCCGACGGGCTCGCCCACCTCCACCGGATCCGCCTCGCCCACCACCGCTCCCGCCACCAGCGGCGGCCCGACCAACTCGCTGACCAACTCGCCGACCAACTGGCCCGCCGACGGCGTCGATGCGCCGGCCGGAGGCGGCGGTGCCCCCGCCGAGGGCGTGGCGGCGCGGACCGGGTCCGGCAGCCTGGCCAGCACCGGCACCCCGGCCCTGGCCCTGACCGCGGGCGCCGGTCTGCTGACCGGCTTGGGCGCCGCGGCCGTCATCCTCGCCCGTCGCCGCAACGCGGCCGCTCCGGGGCGTCACCGGTGAGCCGGGGACTCCGTGAGCGGCTCCCCCGACTGCTCGGGGCGGCGGCGCTGACCTTCGCGCTCGCCTTCGGCGGCGTCGCCGTGGGCGCGGCCCCGGCTGCTGCGACGCCGTTGCCGATGGATCAGTGCACCACGACCTCCGGGGTCGTACTCGCGGTGGACTTCGGGAAGTGGGGCGGCCCCCTGCTGCGCTCCTGCGGCACCACCCCGACCACTGGCTACGCCCTGCTCAACCAGGGCGGCTGGAAGACCGCCGGCACCGGGCACGACGGTCCCGCGTTCATCTGCCGGATCGGCTACAGCGGTTTCCAGGGCGGCAAGCAGTACCCGACGCCGGACCAGGAGAAGTGCGTCCAGACACCCCCGACCACCGCCTACTGGTCGTACTGGCACGCCGATCCGGGCCAGAACACGTGGTCGTTCAGCCAGCTCGGCGCGATGCTGTACCAGCCGAAGCCCGGCAGCGTGGACCTGTGGATCTTCGGCGGTACGAACATCGAGGGCACCGAGGGGCGCCCGGCCTTCTCGCCGGAGAGCGTCCGGGCGCACAACTCCAGCCCCGGTGGGCAGCCGACCGACCCCGGCGGCCAGGGCGCCACGGGCGGCTCCGGCGGCGCCTCAGGAGGCTCCGGTGGCTCCGGTGGCTCCGGCGGCACCGGTGGTGCCTCGGGAGGCTCCGGCGGCAGTTCGACGGGTGCCACCGGCACGACCGGCGGCAGCGGCTCCAACGGCAGCACCGGCGGTACGGGAGGGGCGCGTACGACCGGCGGTAGCGGCACGAGCGGTGGCGCCGGAACTGGGCGGGCCCCGGTGCCCGCCAAACCGCCGGGGGCCGGCACCGCCGGCACCCCCCAGGACGGCGCCACCCCGCCGGGCGCGGCCGAGCCCACACCGGTGCCCGGCACACCGGTGCCGGTCGAGCCGCCCACCGCGGCGCCGACGGACACCCCGACCGGTCAGCCGACCCCACAGCCGGCGGAGGCCGCGGCCGCGCCGACGGCCACCCCCGCCGTACCGGGCGGAGTGGTGAACGCCGACCCGGCGGCGGACGCACCGCAGGACTCCGGCTCGATGCTCCCCGCCGTACTCGGAACCGTCCTCGTCCTGCTGCTCGGTGCAGCCACCGTGGTCGCCGCGCGCCGCCGTCGGCGCCGGGCGGAGTGATCCGGTGACCATGCTCGACAAGCGCGACACGGCCTCCCCGCAGCGCGTCCCCGGCCTGGGCGCGGGGGGCCGGCGCAGTCCGCGGAACCTGCATCCGCTGGCCTGGTGGACGTGGGCGCTGGCGCTGGCGACCGCGGCCAGCCGCACCACCAACCCGCTGCTGCTCCTGCTCGTCCTCGCCGTGCTCGGCTACGTGGTCACCGCCCGCCGCAGCGAAGCCCCGTGGGCGCGTGGGTTCACCTACTACCTGTGGGTGGCCCTGACCGTGGTGGCGATCCGGGTGGTCTTCCGCTGCGTCTTCGCCACCGGCATCACCCCGCACGACCACCTGCTCTTCTCCCTGCCGCACATCCCCACCCCGGCCTGGTACGCGGGCATTCAGCTGGGCGGCCCGGTCTCGCTGGAGGCCACGCTCTCGGCGGCCTTCGACGGGCTGCGGCTGGCGTGCCTGATCTGCTGCATCGGCGCGGCAAACACCCTGGCCAACCCCAAGCGTGCCCTGCGGGTGCTGCCCGGGGCGCTGTACGAGCTCGGCGTCGCCGTCACGGTGTCGCTGAGCGTCGCGCCGCAGCTGGTGCAGAGCGTCCAACGCGTCGCCCGGGCACGGCGGTTGCGCGCCGGGCAGCGCAAGGGCGTCCGCGCGTTGCGCGGCATCGTGGTGCCGGTTCTGGAGGACGCGCTGGAACGCTCGCTCAGCCTGGCCGCCGCGATGGACTCGCGCGGCTACGGGCGCTCCGGCACCGCCTCCCGGCGTTCCCGCCAGCTCACCGGCGCGCTGATGCTGCTCGGCATGTGCGGCCTGTGCGCCGGGGTGTACGGGCTGCTGGACGGTACGGCCCCCGCCGCGCTCGGTCTGCCCGCCTTCCTCGCGGGTGCCGTCCTCTGCGTGGCGGGCCTCGTCCTCGGCGGGCGGCGGGTGCGGCGCACCACCTACCGGCCGGACCGCTGGCGGGCCGCCGAATGGGCGGTCGCCGGCTGCGGGGTGACCGCCGCCGTCCTGCTGTTCGCCACGGTGGGCTACGACGCCACCGACCTCAACCCCTCGCTCTACCCGCTGACCTGGCCGGCGCTGCCGCTCGTCCCGGTGCTCGCCCTGCTGCTGGCGGGCGCCGCGGGGATCGTCTCCCCGCCGCCCGGCCGTACGCCCGAACGGGCCACCGACACCGCCACCGCCACCGACGCCCGCCGAAGCAGTACCGGCGTCAGCAGTGGCGTCAGCACCGACCGCACGACCTCCGAGGTGAGCACGTGATCCGATTCAACCGGGTCAGCGTGGTGTACGACGGCAAGAGCACGCCCGTCCTGCGCGACGTCGACCTGCACATCCCGGAGGGCGAGCTCTGCCTCGTGGTCGGCCGCACCGGCGTCGGCAAGTCCACCCTGCTCGGCGCCGTCAACGGCCTGATGCCGCACTTCACCGGCGGCACCCTGCGCGGCCGGGTCACCGTGGACGGCCGTGACACCGCCCACCACCCGCCGCGCGAACTCGCCGACGTGGTCGGCGTGGTGGGCCAGGACCCGCTGGCCGGCTTCACCACCGACACGGTGGAGGAGGAACTGGCTTACGTCATGGAGCAGTTGGCGATCCCGCCGGAGGTCATGCGCAAGCGCGTCGAGGAGACCCTCGACCTGCTCGGCCTGGCCGACCTGCGCCACCGGGCCCTGTACGAGCTCTCCGGCGGCCAGCAGCAGCGCGTCGCCATCGGTTCGGTGCTCACCGCGCACCCCCGCGTCCTGGTCCTGGACGAGCCGACCTCCGCGCTCGACCCGACCGCCGCCGAGGAGGTGCTCGCCGCGATCACCCGGCTCGTCCACGACCTCGGCGTCACCGTCCTGCTGGCCGAGCACCGCCTGGAACGCGTCGTCCAGTACGCCGACCGGGTCGCCTACCTGCCCGGCGACGGTACCGTCGTGCACGGACCGCCCGCCGAGGTCTTCCGGACCACCTCGATCGCGCCGCCCGTCGTCGACCTCGGCCGCCTGGCCGGCTGGGAGCCCCTGCCGCTGTCCGTCCGCGACGCCCGCCGAGCCGCCGCACCGCTGCGGGAACGCCTGGCCGCACACCCGGCACCGGCGGCGCATCGCGCACCGGCGGCCGGGGAGACCGTGCTGTCCGCCGAGCGGGTCGTGGTGCGCTACGGGCCGGTGGCCGCCGTCCGTGAGGTCGGGCTGGAGCTGCGGGCGGGCGAGGTGACCGCGCTGATGGGCCGCAACGGCTCCGGCAAGTCCTCGCTGCTGTGGGCCCTCCAGGGCTCCGGCCCCCGCCAGGGCGGCAGCGTGAAGGTCACCGGCGCCGACGGCGGCCCGGCCAAGGACCCCAAGCGCCTCCCCGCGGCTCAGGCCCGGCACCTGGTCGGGCTCGTCCCGCAGACCCCCACCGACCTGCTGTACCTGGAGACGGTCGCCCAGGAGCTCGCCCAGAGCGACCTGGAGGCCCGCCACACCGCCGGGCCGACCGCACGGCAGATCCTCGACCGCCTCGCCCCCGGGATCCCCGACGGCACCCACCCCCGGGACCTCTCCGAGGGGCAGCAGCTGGCGCTCGTCCTGGCGATCCAACTGGCCGCCGCGCCAAGGGTCGTGCTGCTGGACGAACCCACCCGGGGGCTCGACTACCACGCGAAGGAAGCGCTCACCGGCATCGTGGACGCCCTCGCCGCCGAAGGCCGCACGGTCGTCGTCTCCACCCACGACGTCGAGTTCGTGGCCTCCGCCGCCGACCGCGTGGTCGTCATGGCCGAGGGCGAGATCGTCGCGGACGGTCCCACCGCCGAGGTCATCGTCGCCTCGCCCACCTTCGCCCCGCAGACCGCCAAGATCCTCGCCCCACTGGACTACCTGACGATCCGGCAGGTGGCCGAGGCCCTCGCAGCGGCGGAGGCCGCCCGATGACCGCCGTCCGCATCCCCGGCCGGGCCCGCGTCGTCGTCGCCCTGGCCGCCTTCATCGGCCTGGTCGCCTTCACCTGGCCGTTCGTCGTCGCCCCGGGGACGTTCGGCTCCTCCTACGCCCCGCCCCTGATCTTCGGTGCGCTGCTCGTCCTGGTCCTCGCCGTCGTGATCGCCGAGATCTCGGCCGGCGGCATCGACGCCAAGGCCCTCGCCATGCTCGGTGTCCTCTCGGCGGTCAACGCCGGACTCCGGCCGCTCGGCGCCGGTACCGCGGGGGTGGAGACCGTCTTCTTCATCCTCGTCCTCGCCGGCCGCGTGTTCGGCCCCGGCTTCGGCTTCACCCTCGGGTGCACCTCGCTCTTCGCCTCCGCCCTGCTCACCGGCGGAGTCGGCCCCTGGATGCCCTACCAGATGTTCGGCTGCGCCTTCGTCGGCCTGCTCGCCGGGCTGCTCCCGCCGGCCCGGCGCCGCTGGGAGGTGCCGATGCTGGCCGCCTACGGGGCCTTCTCCGGCTACCTCTTCGGGTTCCTGCTCAACCTCTCCTTCTGGCCGTTCTCGACCGACCCGAACAGCTCCATCGCCTACCTCCCCGGCCTGCCCTTCACCGAGCAGTGGCACCGCTACCTGCTCTTCGACCTCGCCACCTCGCTCGGCTGGGACACCGGCCGCGCCGTCACCACCTTCACCGCCGTGCTCGTCGTCGGACCGGCCGTGCTGACCGTCTTCCGCCGCGCGGCCCGGCGCGCCAACTTCGAGCCCACGGTGCGTTTCGAGGCCGCGGACGACTCCGACGCCCCACCCGCCCGAGCACACGCCGCACGGCCGGCCGGAGCGGCGCCCTCCTGATTCCGAAAGGTCCACCATCGTGCTCGCCGGTGACGCTGGGCCGGCGGATGGGTCGTCAGGCCGCTCGGTGGACGTGGAACCCGCGGCCGCTCTTGCGGCCGAGCAGGCCGGCCTCGACCATGCGGGAGAGCAGCGGCGGCGGGGCGTACAGCGGCTCCTTGTACTCCTCGTACAGGGAGCGGGCGATGGCCTCGACGGTGTCCAGGCCGATGAGGTCGGCGAGTTGGAGCGGGCCCATGGGGTGGGCGCAGCCGTGGACCATGCCGGCGTCGATGTCCTCCGGGGTGGCGTGGCCGGCCTCGGCCATCCGGATCGCGGAGAGCAGGTAGGGCACGAGCAGGGAGTTGACGACGAAGCCAGCCCGGTCGCGGGAGCGGATGACGCGTTTGCCGAGGGTGTCCCGGGTGAAGGCCTCCACCCGCTCCAGCACGGTCCGGTCGGTGTGCAGCGAGGAGACCAGCTCCACCAGCGGCATCACCGGGGCGGGGTTGAAGAAGTGCAGGCCGAGGACGTGCGAGGCGCGGGTGGTGGCGATGCCCAGCCGGGTGACGGGGATGGCGGAGGTGTTGGTGGCCAGGACGGCGTCCTCGGCGACGAGGACCTTGTCCAGGGTCGTGAGCACGTCGGTCTTCACCGTCTCCTCCTCGACGACGGCCTCGACCACGAGCTGGCGGTCCGCGAGCGCATCCAGGTCGTCGGCGAACAGCAGGTGCGCCCAGATGTCCTCACGGTCGCTCGGGTCGATGCGGCCGCGGTCGACGGCGCGGTGCAGGGAACGGTCGATGCGGCTGCGGGCGGCCCGCAGCGCGGCGGGGTCCTTCTCGCAGACGATGGTGTCCAGGCCGGCGCGGGCGAAGACCTCGGCGATGCCGGAGCCCATCTGCCCGGCACCGACGACGGCGACCCGTCGGATCGCGTTCATTGGCTGCCTCCGTGGTGGGCGGGCGGTTCAGGCCGTGGTGCGGACGCGGACGAGGTGGCGGGCGTAGGCCTCGGTGGTGAGGAAGGCGGGGAGGTCCTCCCCGAGGGAGGTCTCCGTGAGGATCCGCACGGCGTGGTCGACCAGTGCGGGGTCGGATCCCTCGGCGAGCAGCGCGGTCCGCTCGCGGTCGATCAGCCGGTGCACCAGGTCGGGGGTGGCGAGCGAGCCGCCGGTGAGGCGGGTGCAGTGGTGCTGCCACTGCCAGAGCTGGCAGCGGGCGATCTCGGCGGTGGCGACGTCCTCCATCAGCCCGAACACGGCGACGGCCCCGGAGCCGCCGAGCCAGGCGGTGAGGTAGCGAAGGGCGATGGCGACGTTGGAGCGCAGCCCCTGCTCGGTGGGCAGCCCGGCGGTGAGCCGCTGGACGCCCAGCAGGTCGGCGGCGGTGACCTCGACGTCCTCGCGGGTGCGGTCGAGCTGGTTGGGGCGCTCGCCGAGGACCGCGTCGAAGGCGGTGCGGCAGGTGTCGACCAGGCCGGGGTGGGCGACCCAGGAGCCGTCGAAGCCGTCGCCGGCCTCGCGCTCCTTGTCCGCCCGGACCCTCGTCAGCGCCACTTCGTTGGCCGCCGGGTCGCGCTGCGGGATGGCGGCGGCCATGCCGCCGATGGCGTGGGCGCCGCGCCGGTGGCAGGTGCGCACCAGCAGGTCGGTGTAGGCGCGCATGAACGGCTGGGTCATGGTCAGCGTGGCGCGGTCCGGCAGGACGAAGCGCGGGCCGTGCTGGGCGAAGCTCTTGATCAGGCTGAACAGGTAGTCCCAGCGGCCCGCGTTGAGGCCGGCCGCGTGCTCGCGCAGCTCGTAGAGGATCTCGTCCATCTCGAACGCGGCGGTGATGGTCTCGATCAGGACGGTGGCGCGGATCGTCCCGCGCGGGATGCCCAACTCCTGCTGGGCGAAGGTGAAGACCTCGTTCCACAGCCGGGCTTCGCGGTGGCTCTCCAGCTTGGGCAGGTAGAAGTACGGGCCGGAGCCGGCCTCGATCTGCCGGCGGCCGCAGTGGAAGAGGTACAGGCCGAAGTCGACCAGCGCGCCGACGGCCGGGCGGCCGTCGATCGCGAGGTGCTGCTCGTCGAGGTGCCAGCCGCGCGGGCGGACCACGATGGTGGCCGGGGCGTCCCCGATCCGGTACCGCCTGCCCTCCGGGGTGGTGTCGTCGATCCGGCGCTCGATCGCGTCGACCAGGTTGAGCTGGCCGGAGACGAGGTTGTGCCAGGTCGGCGAGGTGGCGTCCTCGAAGTCGGCCAGCCACACCTTCGCGCCGGAGTTGAGGGCGTTGACGGTCATCCGGCGCTCGGGCGGGCCGGTGATCTCCACCCGGCGGTCGTGCAGGCCCGGCCCGGCGCCGGCCACCCGCCAGCTGGGGTCCTCTCGGACGGCGCGGGTCTCCGGGAGGAAGTCCAGGCTGCCGCCGGCCGACAGCACGGCGGTACGGCGCTCGCGCTCGGCGAGCAGCTCGGCGCGGCGCCCGGCGAACCGGTCGTGCAGACGGGCGAGGAAGGCGAGTGCCTCGGGGGTGAGGATCTCGTCGAAGCGGTCCTCGTGCTCGCCGAGGACCTCGATACGGCTGGGCTGGCTCATCCGGTTCTCCAGGAGGCGGGTGGAAGGCGCCCGGGGCCTCGTCCCTCAACGAGGCCCCGGGCGGCGGGGTGGAAGGCGGGCTCGTCCCCAACGAGACCGCCGGGGTGGCTCGGTGGTGGTCCAGGCCCGGCCTGGCGGTGGCTCAGTGGAACTGCTCGGCCTCGGTGGAGCCGGTCAGCGCGAGGGTCTCGGCGTTCGGGTTGAGCGCGGTGGAGACCAGGTCGAAGTAGCCGGTGCCGACCTCGCGCTGGTGCTTCACCGCGGTGTAGCCGTCCGGCACGGCTGCGAACTCGGCCTCCTGCAGGTCGACGTAGGCGGTCATGCCGTGCTCGGCGTAGCCGCGCGCCAGCTGGAACATCGAGTGGTTCAGGGCGTGGAAGCCGGCCAGCGTGATGAACTGGAAGCGGTAGCCCATCGCGCCCAACTCCCGCTGGAACTTGGCGATCTGGTCGTCGTCCAGCGCGGCCTTCCAGTTGAAGGACGGCGAGCAGTTGTAGGCGAGCATCTTGTCCGGGTACTCGGCCTTGAGCGCCTCGGCGAACTCCCGGGCCTGGGCGAGGTCCGGGGTTCCGGTCTCCACCCAGATCAGGTCCGCGTACGGGGCGAAGGCGAGGCCGCGGGAGATCACCGGCGCCATGCCGGGCTCGACCCGGTAGAAGCCCTCGGCGGTGCGCTCACCGGTGCAGAACCGGGCGTCGCGCTCGTCCACGTCACTGGTCAGCAGGTTGGCGGCGAGCGCGTCGGTGCGGGCCACGACGAGCGTCGGCACGTCGGCGATGTCGGCGGCCAGCCGGGCGGAGTTGAGGGTGCGGATGTGCTGGGCGGTGGGGACGAGCACCTTGCCGCCGAGGTGGCCGCACTTCTTCTCGGAAGCCAGCTGGTCCTCGTAGTGGATGCCCGCCGCGCCGGCCGCGATCATGCCCTTGGTGAGCTCGAAGGCGTTCAGCGGGCCGCCGAAGCCCGCCTCGGCGTCGGCCACGATCGGCACCAGCCAGTCCGGGCCGTCGTTGCCCTCGGCGGCGTCGATCCCGTCCGCCCGCAGCAGCGCGTTGTTGATCCGACGCACCACCTGCGGAACCGAGTTGGCGGGGTACAGGCTCTGGTCCGGGTAGGTCTGACCGGCCTGGTTGGCGTCGGCCGCGACCTGCCAGCCGGACAGGTAGATCGCCTGCAGCCCGGCCTTCACCATCTGCACGGCCTGCCCACCGGTGAGGGCACCGAGGGCGTGGATGTAGTCCCGCTCGTGCAGCTGCCGCCAGAGCCGCTCGGCGCCGCGCCGGGCCAGCGTGTGCTCCTCGCGGACGGTACCGGACAGCCGGGCGACGTCGGCCGCCGTGTACGTGCGCTCGATGCCCGCCCAGCGGGGGTCGGAGGCCCACCGGGCGGCGAGCTCCGCCGCGCGCTGCTCCTGCTGCTGCCGAACCGGCTGAGTCATGGGTCTGCTCCCCAGGGGTGCTCGTTGCGAAGGATGTTTGCGAAGGATGTTTGCGAAGGATGTGACGCACCTCACCGCGAGGGCGAGTGGGCGGCCGGGTGGCGCCGGGCGGCGGTGGAACACCGCAGGACGTGGACGCCCGGACAGCACTCCGGGCCGCGGCCGGGCTGGAGTTCTTGCTGCTGTCCTGCGCACCTCCCGGCCGCACCACCGACTCTGGCAGCTCGCGAACCCGGCGTCACCGGTGGACCGCTGCCAACTTCCGCGAAGGATCCCCGGCGAATCCGCGAAGCTTGCGACGACCGGACGGTGGATCTTCCAGCTAGGCTGCCCGCACCCGGTCGGCTCAGGTGCGTAGTGGGGAGAACGTCATGGGGAAGGCCTTCGCCGGCGCCAGGCTGCGCCGCCTGCGCGAGGAACGCGGCCTCACCCAGGCCGCCCTCGCCCGGCTGATCGACCTCTCCCCCAGCTACCTCAACCAGCTGGAGCACGACGCCCGCCCGCTCACCGTGCCCGTCCTGCTACGCCTCACCGAGGCCTTCGGCGTCGAGGCCGGCTACTTCGCCCCGCCGGACAGCGCCCGGCTCACCGCCGAACTGCGCGACGCACTCGGCGAGGAGATCGCCGCCGGACGGGTCACCACCGGGGACCTCGACGAGGTGGCCGCCCGACTGCCCGCCGTGGCACGCCTGCTCATGGACCTCGGCCGCGACCGGCGGGCCGTCGCCGAACAGCTCGCCGTCCTCGCCGGCGACCGCGGCCCGGCGCCCGACACCCTCACCCCGCACGAGCAGGTCCGCGAGTTCTTCTACCGCCGCCGGAACTACGTCGACGAACTCGACACCGCAGCCGAGGAGTTGGCGGCGGAGATCCGGCTCAGGCGGGGCGGGGTGCGGGAGGCGCTCGCCGAGCGGCTGACCACCGGGCACGGGGTGCAGATCACCACCGGGGGCGAGCAGCTCCATCGGTACGACCCGAGCACCGGGGTGCTGCGGCTGTCGGACCGGCTGCGCCCGGGCCAGCAGGCGTTCCGGATGGCCATCCAGCTGGCCTACCTGGAACACGACCCACTGCTGTCCGAACTCGCAGCCCAGGACAGCCCGGAGGCCTCCACCTCCTGGTCGCTCACCCGGATCGGCCTGGCCAACTACTTCGCCGCCGCGCTGGTCCTGCCGTACGCCGCGTTCCACGCCGAGGCGGAGTCGGCCCGGTACGACATCGAGCACCTCGCCGACCACTTCGGCGTCGGCTACGAGACCGTCTGCCACCGCCTCAGCACCCTCCAGCGGCCCCGGCTGCGCGGCGTGCCGTTCTCCTTCGTCCGGGTCGACCGAGCCGGCAACGTCTCCAAACGGCAGTCCGCCACCGACTTCCACTTCTCCCGCACCGGCGGCACCTGCCCGCTCTGGAACGTCTACGAGGCCTTCGCCACGCCCGGCCGCGTCCACGTCCAGGTCGCCGCCATGCCCGACGGCCGCCGCTACCTCTGGACGGCCCGCGCCGTCACCCGCTCACCCGGCGGCTGGGCCCGCCCCACCAAGACCTTCGCCATCGGCCTAGGCTGCGAGCTCCGCCACGCCGGACGGCTGGTGTACTCGGCGGGACTGGACCTGGCCGACGAGGCCGCCGCCACCCCGATCGGCCTCGGCTGCAAGGTCTGCGACCGCCCCGCCTGCCCCCAGCGCTCCGCGCCGCCCATCGGCCGCCCGCTGGCCGTCGACGAGCACAGCAGCACCTTCGTCCCCTACCCGGCACTTCCCGGTCCTCAGGGCTGACGCCCGGGGTGGACGGTCCGGTCGGCTTTCGCGCGAATCGCATGCGGTTCCGGTGACGGGTGCTGTTCCGCACCCGTCACCGCGGGGGTCCTGTTACGCCCGGATCACCGAGTGGTCCACTGCTGGTTGGCCTTGCCACTGCCACAGGTCCACTGCACGACCTGCGCACCGTCAGCCGTCGAAGCACCCGCCACGTCAACGCACTTGCCACTGTTGACGGAGACCAGCTGCACGGCACCCGAACCCGCCACCGGCTGCAGCAACCACTGCTGATTGGCCTTGCCACTGCCACAGGCCCACTGCACGACCTGCGCACCGTCAGCCGTCGAAGCACCGGCCACGTCAACGCACTTGCCACTGTTGACGGAGACCAGCTGCACGGCACCCGAACCCGCCACCGGCTGCAGCAACCACTGCTGGTTGGCCTTGCCACTGCCACAAGTCCACTGCACGACCTGCGCACCGTCGGCCGTCGAAGCACCGGTCACATCAAGGCACTTGCCACTGTTGACGCTGGTGACGGCGGTGGCCGTCGGACCGGCGAGCGGGGTGATGGCGACGTTGGCGAAGTCGGTGTGCTGGAAGCCGCCGACGCCCAGGCCGATCTGGCCGACCAGGTGGCTGCTGTCCATGACCGACGCGACCTGCACCTGGTCGATGGACGCGGTGATCGAGTCGCCGGTCATCGCGAGCGTGAGCTTGTGCCAAGTCCCGGCGCCCGCACCGGAGTAGCGCCCACCGGCCAGGACGGTGTCGGTGCTGGAGCGGTCCTCGGTGAACAGCGTCCAGGCACCGGAGTCGTCGATCCTCAGGTGGTAGGCGGAGCGGTCGTGGTCGACGTGGTCGATCCGGCCGAGCAGTTCGGCGGAGCTGCCGGACTGCTCGAAGTTCACGTCCGTGCTGGCCTGGTAGTTGTTCCACCTCGGGTCGCCCAGCAGGGTGGCCGGGGTGTAGTTCATGTCCGAGTGCCATGGCAGTGGGGCCCGGGTGATGACCTGGCGCAGGCACATCGGGGTGCCGGCCCCGGCGGGGCAGGGCGCGGTCTCGAACGCGCCGGCCCAGTCGTGGACGTACTGTGCGGTCGCGCCGCTCCGGTAGCCACTGAGGTCGGCCCGGTAGGGCAGCGGAAGGGTCTGCCCTGCGGGTGCGGTGGCGGTGCCCTTGCCCTGGCCGGTGGTGGTGGTCACGGTGTAGAGGTGGCCCGGCTGCAGGGTCAGCGAGTACGCGCCGCCGTGCGGGGTGACGTCCTGGGTGTGGACGAACCACTGGGCGGAGTCGTCGCTGTTCATGTCGGTGGCCCAGACGTGCACCGTACCGTTCGAAAGTCCGCCGGCGACCTTGACATTGACGGTGGTCGCGGCCGAGGCGTCCGTGGTCTCGATGACGGTGCTGTAGTCCTGGCCGGACCTCATGGTGACGTAACTGCCGCTGTGCGGGTCACCGTTGAGGCCCGTGCCGGGCAGGTAGCCGGTGGCGCCGTCCAGGTACTTCCAGCCCGGCTGGGCGAACTGCGTCGTGTGGGTCATCACCCAGATGTCCCGGCCCACCTGGTAGTTCCCCGACCAGGGCTGGTCGGCGGCCAGCAGACCGGCGCCCGCGAAGGGCAGGTTCGAGGGCCAGGAGCTGACCAGCGCCCACTTGATGTCCGCGGTCATCCTGGCGTCGATGTACTCGCGGTTGACGTTACGGGCCAGGGCGGACGGCTGGGAGCCGTAGCTGTCGTTGTCGTCCTCGGAGGCCCACAGCGGTTTGCCGAGCCCGATCGCGGTGCTGCTGCCGGGGCAGCCGGTGTACGACGGGGTCGAGTGCCAGCAGGTGCCGTGCAGGCCGATGACGCCGACGGCCTTGTTGAAAGCGCTGTCGGAGACCAGGTCGGCGGCCACCGACCAGTTCACGTCGTCGTTGTCGGAGGCCACCAGCGTGGTGCCGGTGTAGCCGTGGCTGTCGAGGGAGGTGCGGAGGCTCTCGTACCAGGTCTTGTCGTAGCCGCTCTCGTTCCAGCCGCCCAGGTAGCCGATGTCCAGCCCGTGGCTGTGCGCGCAGCCCAGCCAGGACTGGAGGTAGGTGATGTTGTCCTGGGACCAGATGCCGCCGTTCAGCCAGCCGGGGGCGGCCCACTCCAGGCCGTAGAACTTGATCTTCGGGTTGCGGGCCTTGGCCTGCTCCATGAGCCACCACTCGTAGCCACGGTCGCAGTTGACCTCCGTGGGGGTGCGCATGTGGCTGGGTTCGGGGCCGTCGCTGGAGTTGGCGTCGCCTCCGATCTCCACCTTCAGCAGCTGCAGCGCGGCGCCGTATCCGGGCTTGAACAGGTAGTCCAGGATCTGGCTGCGCTGGGGCTCGGGGTAGTCGACCAGCAGTCGCGAGGTCGCCCCGCCACCGCTGATGGCCCCGAGGCCGTCGAAGCTCCGGCCGGGCGAGGTGCCGTCGATCGTGATGGCCTGTGAAGGCACGGGTGTCGTCGCATGCGCGGCGCCGTCAGCCGGGGCGGCTGGTGCCGGGGTGGCGGTGAGGGCGGTGGCGAGGCCCAGGGCCAGCGCCGCGAGCAAGGCCCCGGCTCGCGGCAGCAGGGGAGGTCTACGCACGAAAGTGCTCCAAATGAACGGGGTGGGGTGGGGGGAGTAACGACGTGTCAATTACGGGCCGGGCGAGCGGCGCAGGCGCGTCCGCCCCGCGGAGCGTGGTTACGGCAGGGTCCACTGCTGATCGGTGTCGCCGATCCCGTCCCGGATCTCCGTCGGCGTGCCGTCGACGGTGGCGTCGTCGCGCCGACCGCGACCATCGACGGCAGTGCGGTGGGGGCTGCGTCGACGGCTCACGGGTGCGGGCATGGGATGGCGACCCACGGGAGGGACTCCAGGGGCTCAGGATGGTGAATTGAGTTTGGACCTGTTTAATATGAAGGCCAAGTAAGCAAGAGTCAACAAGTTCGAACGAGCTTCCCGGGCTGCGTGGGGCGACGAGCGGCTGTGCTCGGCGATCGTGGACCGCCTCACCTTCGACGCCCACATCGTCGACACCGGGACCGAGTCCTACCGGCTCGCCCGGACTGCCGCGATACCGGCTGCGGCCCCGGCTGGTTGACCCATCCGCCAGGACCGCACACCAAGAGGCCGGTCCAGCTCAGACTGCCCGGCGGATGCGCCGGCGGCCCGTCATGCGACGGACGAGGCGGCGCCCCGGGGGCTGCGGGCCAGGAGCCGCTGCCGCTCGTCCTCGGTAAGCCCACCCCACACGCCGTAGGGTTCGCGCGTCTGCAGCGCGTGGCGGCGGCACTCGATGCGGACGGGGCACCCGGCACAGACGGCCTTGGCCGCCTCCTCGCGGGCATGGTGGGCGGCTCCGCGCTCACCCGAGGGGTGGAAGAACAGGGCGTTGTCGGCCTCACGGCACAGGCCGCGAAGCTGCCAGTCCCAGCGGTACGCGAAGGCTCCGGGCAGGCGCGAGTTGTCCGTCATGGCGGGCCTCTTTCCGATGTCGACGATCGCCAGGCCTCCCCTCGTGTAACCGCACCCGAGCCGACTATGCGTCCTGACCGCGTCCACGGCCGTGCGGCGGGAAACCGACGCCCCGCCGCCGTTGGCCCCGGCCCTGGCCCTGGCCGCACTGTTGGCCGACGACACGGCCGGCAGCGGCTCGGGAGATGCCACCGCGGCGCAGCGGAGGAGGACTACCTCCCGTCTCGCCCCCTCAAAATCTATGCGCGCCGCAGTAGACATTGCTCGCGGGCAGGTCTAGTGTTTCTCTCGTAGACAGCAGTCGGCGATACCGGCCAGACACGAACTGGCCGGGGTTGTTGGACAGAAGTTCGCAGTTCGGTCCGGCAGTGGAGTTCCGAAGCCAGGCAGGTGCAGGACGGCGACGGGGCTGACTGCCGGACCGGGCGGCCCGCAGGTATCAGGGGCCGCCACCAGCAGTACCGAGTAGTACGCAGTTCAGTGAGTGCAGTACCAGCAGTACGAAATGACAGTTCAGTACAGAGGATGAACGGAGGGCGCAAGCGCCATCAGGATCGCCCGGCCCGTGAACACTCGTCCGGGCGGACACCGCAGACCCCAAGGCAAGGACGGTGGTTTCCGGTCACGCATTCGCGATCCCCGCACACCCCTCTCTCGGGGCAGTGCGGCAGTAACAGGACCGGCTCAGGCCGGTAGATGGTGTTGTTCCCCTTCGGGGCCCCGGAGCCGACACGGCCCCGGGGCCCCTCGACGCGTTCTCCTCGAGAACCAGAGAGGTGCAGTGACTACAACGGCCAGCCCCGACACACCCGACAAGCTCGACGACGACGACTACCCCGCTTACACCATGGGACGCGCCGCCGAGATGACCGGCACCACGCCCGGCTTCCTACGAGCCCTCGGCGACCACCGCCTCATCACCCCGCTACGCTCCGACGGCGGCCACCGCCGTTACTCCCGCTACCAACTGCGCATCGCCATGCGCGCCCGCGACCTCGTCGACCAGGGCACCCCCATCGAAGCGGCCTGCCGCATCGTCATCCTCGAGGACCAACTCGAGGAAGCCCTGCGCATCAACGAACAACTCCGCCGCGCCCAACACCACCAGGAGCCCACCGCGGACACCTGACCGGACCGGCCACGGAGTCGCCGTTCGTCCATGCTTCTCCGGGAAACCCGGAGAAGCCCGGAGAAGCATGGAACCTGTGGAACCCGCATGCCGCACCGTCGTCATCATGTGAGTCGGTGGCCGTGGGCAACCGTTCCGGTGCCGCCCGACCCCGACGCATCGCATCGACCCTGCGCCGGACGGCATGCTGGGCCCGCCGCTGTCACCGGCAGTTCAGGCGGCGGTCGGGGTGAGGTCGGCGCGGCCGAAGAGCAGCGCCCAGCCGTGCGGCAGTTGGTGGAGGATCCGGTCGGTGAGGTCGTCGCCGGTGAGGTCGGTGAGGGCGGCCAGGACGGTGGAGGTGTCCCAGCGGGCGGCCGCGAGGGTGGTGCCCAGGGCGTCGGCGACGGCTTCGACGAAGGCGGGAGCCGAGACCGGTCGGGGCAGCGGGATCTGGGAGGCGAAGACGGTGCGCAACCGCTCGGGGAGTGCGGCGGCGAGGTCACAGCGTTCGTCGCCGGTGAGCTGGGAGCCGAGCAGCGCCAGGACGGCGGCGAGGGCGCGTTCGGCCTCGGCGTCGCTCGGGTAGCGGCCGAGGGTGCGGACCTGCTGGATCAGGTGGCGGTGCCGGGTCATGGCGGTGGCCTTCCGGGCGTGGGCCGCCGCGACGGGGCGGCCGTCATGGGGTCAGGGGCGTTGGCCGGCGGCGGGACGGCCGAAGAGCACGTCGTAGCCGGGCGGCAGTTGGAGCAGGACCTGCTCCATGAGCTGGTCGCCGGCGGCGTCGGCGACGGTGGACAGGACGGCGCCGATGTCCCACAGGGCGGTGGTTTCGGCGGCGCCTTCGATCCAGGCGGCGGTGGCGCGCACGAACCGTTCGGGGCTGAGCGGTTCGGTGGCCTGCAGCGGGTTGAGCAGGACCAGGGCCAGCGTCTCGGGCAGGCGGGCCGCGAGGTCCGAGCGCACCGTGCCGACCAGGTGCGCGCCGAGCAGGGCCAGGACGACGCGCGCGCAGCGTTCGGCCTCCTGCGGTGTGTCGTATTCGCCGCGTTCCCGGACCTGGTCCAGGAACGCCTCCCAGCGCAGTGTCATCGCGGGGTCCTCCCTCCGGTCGGCGGTGGCTGCCGGGGCTGGGCCGTACGGCCGGGCGGGCGGTGCGCCGGGGCCAGCCAGGTCGTCAGGCCGGTCAGTTCGAGGAGCCGGGCCACCGGGCGGGTGATGCCGCGCAGGGCCAGGCACGCCCCGTTCCGGTCGGCCTGGTTGCGGGCCTCCATCAGGACGTTCAGGCCTGAGCAGTCCATGAAGGTCACCTGTGACAGGTCGAGCACCACCTGCCGGTGGTCCGCCAGTGCGCGGGACAGCTCGCGACGAAGGTCCGGGGCGGAGTCGAGGTCGATCTCGCCGCACACCCTCACCGTGAACGGTGGCACCGGGGTGGTCATGGGGCGCTCGCTGTCCGTCGGGCCCGCGGGTCGCGGGCGTGTCCGGAAGGTCAGGCCGGGGGCGGGGTGTCCCGTGCCGCGTCGCCGGGGGGATTGCGGGCGGCACGGGACGGCTCGGGGAGAGGTCAGGCCTTGATCTGCTTGCGGCCCTCGCCGTGGGCGATGGCGATCTTGCGGGGCTTGGCCTTCTCGGCGACCGGGATCCTCAGGGTCAGCACGCCGGCGTCGTAGTCGGCGGTGATCCCCTCCGGGTCGAGGGTGTCGGAGAGCATGACCTGCCGGGAGAACACACCGAGCGGGCGCTCGGACAGCTCCCACTTCACCTCGTCACCCTGCCGGTGCGGACGGCGCTCGGCCTTGACGGTCACCATGTTCCGCTCGACGTCGATGTCGATCGCGTCCGGGGCCACCCCGGGCAGGTCGAAGCAGATCACGTACTCGTCACCGGAGCGGTACGCGTCCAGCGGCATCGGGGTCGGCCGCGACCAGGTACCGGTCGTGTTGAGGAACTGCTGGGTGAGCCGGTCGAGTTCGCGGAACGGGTCAGTGCGCAGCAGCATCGCGAAACACCTCCATTGAACGTTGGGTGCCAGTGCGCTTCACCTGAAACCGTTGTAGCACGTCATCCATCCAATGACAAACCCACGGTGTCGTCCGTAGAATGACTTCATGAGTACGAAGCCACCGAAGCCCGCAGCCAGGCCGGAGCCGGTCTCCTTCCTCGCCGCCGCCACAGCGCTCGCCGTCATCGACGACGCCGTGCGCACGGCCCGGGAATCCGGCCGCCCCGCAGACAGACGTCCCGCGGACAGCGACGCACAGGAAGGTGGTGCCGAGCAGGCGCTGGCCGCCCTCGTGCTGCTGCGGGAACTGCGCACCCAGCTCGCCGGATGGGAGGCCCCGATGGTCGAGGCCGCCCGCGCCGCGGGCGCCACCTGGGCCGACCTCGCCCAGCCCATGGGCGTCGCCAGCCGGCAGGCCGCCGAGAACCGCTACCTGCGCCTGCGCCCCGCCGGTGCCACCGCCGCCACCACCGGCACCGCTGCCACCGGCGCTGAGCGGGTCAAGGCCGTGCGCGACCGCCGCGCCGCCGACCGCGCCGTCGACGCCTGGGCCCGCGACCACGCCGCCGACCTGCGCGTCCTGGCCGCCCGGATCACCGCCGCCGCCGGCCACACCCCCGAGGCCGGGCCCGCCCTGGCCGCACTCACCGCCGCCCTCGGCGCCACCGACCCGGCCGGCCTCATAGCGCCCCTGGCCGGTATGCGCCTCCACCTCGGGGACGCCCATCCCGACCTCGCCGCCCGCCTCGACGACCTCACCGACCGCACCGACCGCCTCCGCCATGACAGCGACCAACGACGCGCCTGACTCCCCGGCCCAGGACCGCTGGCAGCACCTCGAGGACCGCCTCGCCGCCGTCGAGCTGCGGATCCGCGAGCAGAGCACCGCGACCCTAGGCGTCCTCGACACCCACCTGGCCCGCCTCGACGCCCTGCGTCGCCAACTCGCCGGCCAGTCCTGGCCGCCGCAGGGCCCCGACGTGCCCGGCGGCCCGGACCGCCACCCGGGCCCGTCGGCGGGAGCGGCTCGTTGAACCGGGCGCCGAACCAGGCGCCTGCCCGAGACGGCCGTCGGGCGCCATCGGCTCCGGGGACAGAGCCGGGGACGGCAGTCGGTCGACTGCCGTCCCCGGCTCTCGTGCGTCCTCAACGGTCGCCACGCCTCCGCCGTCCGGGCCGCGGCCCCGCCCGGTCAGCCGAGGGGCTTGTCGAGGACGGCCTTGGCGTGGCTGAACGTGTCGATCGAGTACTCGCCGTGGTAGCGGCCCATCCCGCTCTCGCCCACGCCGCCGAACGGCAGCTCGGGCACGGCCAGGTGGGAGACCGTGAGGCCGAAGACGAGGCCGCCCGAGGAGGTCTCGGCCGCCAGCCGCTGCTTGGTCCGCTCCGACTCGGTGAAGGCGTACAGCGCGAGCGGCTTGTCGCGCTCGTTGATGAAGGCGATCGCGGCATCCAGGTCGGGCACCGCGATGATCGGCAGGATGGGGCCGAAGATCTCCGACTGCATCACCGGCGCCTCGGGAGAGACCTCGGCCAGTACGGTCGGCGCGAGGTAGCGCTGGGCGCGGTCGTGGTCGCCGCCGATGACGGTCCGGCCGTCGCCGAGCAGGGCGGTGAGCCGGTCGTGGTGGCGCTCGTTGACGATCCGCCCGTACTCCGGGCTGCTCGCCGGATCCGCCCCGTACAGGGCGCGCACGGCCTCGGCCAGGTGCGCCTCCAGCGCGGTGGCGGTGTCGCCGACGGCGAGGACGTAGTCGGGGGCCACGCAGGTCTGCCCGGCGTTCTGGAACTTGCCGCGCGCCACCCGCTGGGCGGTGACCGCGAGATCGGCGCCGGGCTCGACCACCACCGGGCTCTTGCCGCCGAGCTCCAGGGTGACCGGCGTCAGGTACTTGGCGGCGGCCGTCATGACGATCCGGCCGACCTGGCCGTTGCCGGTGTAGAAGATGTGGTCGAAGCGCTGCTCCAGGAGCGCGGTGGTCTCCGGCACCCCGCCCTCCAGCACGGCCACGGCCTCCCGGTCGAGGTAGCGCGGCAGCAGACGGGCGATCGCCGCCGAGGTCGCCGGGGTGAGCTCGCTGGGCTTGACCAGGGCGGTGTTGCCCGCCGCCAGGGCGCCGACCAGCGGGGCGAGGGCCAGCTGCAGCGGGTAGTTCCACGGCGCGATGATCAGCACCACGCCGAGCGGGTCACGGACCACCTGGGCCTCGGCGGGCAGGAAGGCGCCGGGGACGGCGGCCGGGCGCGGCTGCAGCCACTCCTCCAGGTGCTCCACGGTGTGGTCGATCTCGTTCAGCGTGAAGCCGATCTCGCCGCGGTAGGCCTCGGTCGCGCTCTTGCCCAGGTCGGTGTGGAGCGCGGCCAGCAGAGCGTCGGACTGCTCAGTGAGCAGCGCGCGCAGCGCACCCAGCTGGGCGAGGCGCCAACCGAGCGGCCTGGTACGGCCGGTGGCGAACGTGGCGCGCAGGCGGGCCACCACGGTGGCCGGGTCGGTGGCCACGGCGGCGACCAGGGTGCGGGCCAACTCGGCCGAGGAGCCGGGGTTCTGGCCGGTGTAGAGGTTGCGGTCGATCACGGTGTGCGGGGTGAACGGCCCGGCCTCCACGAAGTCGGCGCCGAGCTCGACCAGGCGGTCCTGGACCAGCCACTTGGCGCCCGCGGCCAGGCCCACCGCCTGCTCCTCGGCGTTGCTGAAGGCGGTCATCCGGTAGCCGGCGAAGGGCCAACTGCCGTCCTCGTTCCGGGCGGCGAGCAGCGCGGCGGGGGCGTGGCAGACCACGCCCAGCGGCTTGCCCGACGCCAGCGCCCGGGTGAGCAGCCGACCGGAGTCCTCGTCCACGGCGAGGTCCTCCATCGGGCCGTGGCCGCCCGGGTAGAAGACCACGTCGTACGCCTCCGGGTCGACCTCGGCCAGCTTCGCGGGGTGCTCCAGGTCCGCGCGGATGGCCTCCAGGTAGGCGGCCAGCCACTCGGCCTTCTCCTGGCCCCCGCCTGCGGCACCGCCGTTGGCCTCGGCGCTCAGGCTGCCCCGGTCGACGGGGGCGGGGACGCCGCCGGGGGTGGCGATGGTGATCTCGAATCCCGCCTCGGTGAAGATCCGGTGCGGCTCGGCGAGTTCCTCGGCCCAGAAGCCGGTGGGGTGCGGGGTGCCGTCGGCGAGGGTCCAGTGGGTGGCGCCGGTGACGACGAAGAGGGCGGAAGTCATGGTTGGTGCTCCAGGTCGACAGGGGGAGGGAGTTACGGGGTGATCAGGAGTTGTCGGGGGCGGCCCCGGCAGCGGTCGGCACGGTGACCGCCGCGGCGCGCGGCTGCTCGTCGGCCCGCGCGGTGAGCGGCCGGTGGTGCTTGCTGAGCCCGACCATCGCGACCCCGGCGGCCAGCAGCAGAGCGACCGCGGCGATCACGAAACTGAGGGTGAACTGGCTCTCCGCGGGCAGCGCGGCACCACCGAGCGCGGCGTAGCTGACCGTCTTGGAGGCGAGCAGCGAGGTCACCACCGCGCTGGCGATCGAGCTCCCGACCGAGCGCGAGATGGAGTTGATCCCGTTGGCGATGCCAGTCTGCTCCAGCGGCACGCTGGCCGCGATCAGGGCGGGCATCGCGGCGTAGCCGAAGGAGATCGCGATGCCGGTGAGCATGCCCGCCGTGATCACCGCGCCCTCGGCGCCGTGCCCGAAGGCCAGCCAGGCGAAGCCCGCCACGCCGATCAGGGCGCCGACCGCGAGGGTGGAGCGGGCGCCGATCCGGCGCACCAGCCGTCCGCCGACCGGAGCCGCGGCCAGGGCGATCAGGGCACTGGGCAGCAGGTACTCGACGGAGGCGCGCAGGACCGAGGCGGTGAAGCCGTAGCCGGTCAGCCGGCCCGGCATCTGGACGAGGTAGGAGATGCCGATGAACTGGGCGAACGAGGCGAAGCCCACGAAGAGCCCGGTCAGGTTGGTGAAGAGCACCTGGCGGTGGACGAACATCCGCATGTCCACGAGCGGGTTGCGCACCCGCCGCTCGACCAGCACCCAGAGCACGGCGAAGACGGCGGCACCGGCCAGCGCGCCCAGCGTACGGGTGGAGGACCAGCCCCACTCGTGGCCCTGCGAGATGCCGAGCAGCAGCAGGACCAGGAAGACGGCCAGGGTGAGCGCGCCCAGCACGTCGACCCGGCCCCCGGTGGGCGAACCGCCGTGCGGTACCACGACGGCGACGGCCGCCAGGGCGAGCACCGTCAGCGCGGTGGAGAACCAGAAGACCAGGTGGTAGTCGGGGTGCGAGCCCTGGGTGAGCAGCCCGGTGGCCACCAGCGAGAGGCCGCTGCCGAACGCCAGCGTTCCGCTGACCAGCGCCATCGCCCCGTGCAGCTTCTCCTGGGGCACCTCGTCGCGGATCACGGAGAGGGCGAGCGGGAAGATCGCGGTGGCGGAGCCCTGCAGCACCCGGCCGATGATCAGCAGGGCCAGCGAGGTGGTGGTCGCGGCGATGACCGAGCCGACCACCATGACCGCGAGGACGGCGAGCAGCGTGCGCTTCTTGCCGAACTGGTCGCCGACCCGGCCCAGCAGCGGGGTGAAGACGGCGGCCGAGAGCAGCGCGGCGGTGGTCACCCAGCTGACGCCGGCGGCACCGGTGTGCAGCTCCTTCTGCAGGAGGGCGAGGATCGGGACGACCTGGGTCTGCGCCATGGCCACGACCATCGCGGCCAGGCCCAGCGCCAGGATCAGGGGCGTACTGCCGCGCTTTCCGACCGTGGCGGTGGTACTGGCGGCGGGGGCGGATCGGGGCACGGCGCGATCGGCGGCGTGGCTCATCGGGTGGGGTCCTTCCGGGAGGTGGCGGCCGCGCGGGGACATGGGCCGGCCGGCGCTCGAAGGCAGCGGGCGGAAACCTGGACGGTTGAAGCCTGCAAGGTTGATGTCTTCAAGCAATGCATTGAAGGTAGACCTGAAAGATTGATGAAGTCAAGCAATCCTGCCTACACTCGACGCATGACCCAGCCCGCCACCCCGCCTGCCGCCCCACCCTCCACCGGCGCCGCCGCTCCCACGCCGGTCGAGCTGATGGACCAGGTCGCCGGCGCCGCGGCCGCCTACTACCGCCACTTCGCCGCGCTGGCGGCCGAACGCGGCCTCACCCTCATGCAGGGCAAGACGCTCAGCCTGCTGCGCGAGCCCCGCCCCATGCGCACCCTGGCCGAGCTGCTGGCCTGCGACGCCTCCAACGTCACCGGCATCGTCGACCGGCTGGAGGCCCGCGAACTGGTCCGCCGCGAGATGGACCCGGCCGATCGGCGGGTCAAGAACGTGGTGCTCACCGAGGAGGGCGAGCGGACCGTACGGCAGATCCGGGTGGAGCTGATGTCCAGCCTCACCGGACTGGCCCAGCTGGACGAGGCGGACCGGCGGACCTTCCAGCGGCTGCTGGGCCAGGTCTTCCCCGGGTGACCGAGACCCCTTCGGACGCGTCCGGGCCGGCCGACCGCAACGCGGCGGCCCCCGGCCCGAGGTTCGAGGACCTCGGGCCGGGGGCCGGAGCGGGGGTCACCCGCGGTGGGGCGTCACCGGCGACGGGGCGTCACCGGCGACGGGCCGTCACTGCCAGGCGCGGTTGACCGCGTCGCGGGCCTGGCCCAGGTACTGCTGGTAGGTGCCGAGGTTCCAGGCCGCCCAGGAGGCCCAGCCCCGGCCGGTGCCGTCGTTGTCGATCCGGTAGGCCTTGCGGGCCGACCAGCCCATGTCCTGCCAGTTCTCGGCCGTGACGACATCGGCATCGTGGTAGTGGACGTCGGGGTACCAACGCTCGTTGATCTGCCAGGCCCCGAGGTCCTTGGTGCCCGGGTCGGGGTCGGTGGGGAGGTTGGTGTGGACGGCCAGGCGGTTGCAGCCGGACTCGGCCATGGCGATCGCGACGGCGTAGATCGCGTCGTCGTTGCGGCCCTCGCCGGACCTGTCCTTGGCGAAGCCGGCCAGCTTCGCCTCCCGGGCGCAGGCGTCGATGCCGCTCTGGTCCCCGGAGGCGTGGGCGGTGAAGCCCGTCGAACTGATGGTCAGGGCCAGGGCGACGGCCGATCCGGTCAGCAGTGCACGAGTTCTACGGAGCACTTGTGTTCTCCCTTCGGTGCCGGCCCGGGATCGGGCCGGGTACGGGGAGGGACGCTATGCGGCACCGGTAGACAGGCGGTCAACGCGGAACGCCGGTACCGCACAGCGCCCCTCCCCCGCACCTCCGTGCCACCCCGTGAGCGCGCGGGAGCCGCCCGGATAGGGTGGAACGGCACGTCAGAGGGCCGGGAGCGGCCGGGAAGGGCCTGGGGCATGGGGAAGAAGAGCGAGCTGGACGACCTGCGGGCCCGGGTGGCCACGCTGGAGGCGGAGGTCGACCGTCTGCGGGGCGAGGCCGCGGCGGCCGGGCGGGCACCGGTGGTGACCACCAGTCAGCCCCAGTCGATGACCCGCATCGCGGATGTCGTCGGCGTCCTGGTCTCCGGCCGGGCGGAGCAGCCGACCCGCGTCCTCCAGGTACGCGGCGGGAGCCCGGAGGGCCCGGTCACGGAAGCGACGGAGCCTGCCGAAACCCGGAGCCTCCCGGCCCCCGCCCACGGCCAGTTCCTGGAGAGCCTGCTGTCGGGTCGTTAGACCGGGAGCCGACCCCGACGGCGGAGCCCAGAGTCGGGGTGCCACCAGGAGGCGGAGAGGCGAGCGATCCTCGCTCATACTTGCGTGTTTACGCAAGCCTCCGATCGTCGGCCTTCTCCCCGCCGAGTGGCGGATGTTCCCGACGGGCCGTCAGGGGCCAGCCTTACGGGCAGTTCGACAGGTTCACGTCATCCCCCACGGGCGGCCCCCACACCGCCGGACAAGGACACGTCATGAGGCACTTCCCCCTGCCCGGAATCCTCGCCACCGCCGCCGCGGCCACCGCGCTGGTACTCGCCGCACCGGCGACCGGCGCCTCCGCCGCGCCCCTGCCCAGCCGGCCCATCATCGGCGGCGGCAGCGCCTCCCAGGGCTACTCCTTCATCGTCTCGCTCCAGCAGAACGGCCAGCACCTCTGCGGCGCCTCGCTGATCTCGCCCACCTGGGCGGTCACCGCGGCCCACTGCGTGGCCGGCGGCACGGCCGACCAGTTCACCGTCCGGGTCGGCTCCAACGACCGGACCTCGGGCGGCGAGGTGGCCTCGCTCGCCAAGGTCGTCCCCCACCCGAACTACAGCACCAACAACGACATCGCCCTGCTCCAGCTCAGCGCCCCCGTCCAGGCCGCCCCGATCGCCATCGCCGACGGTGCGCCGGCCGGCACCGCAGTCAAGCTGCTCGGCTGGGGCCAGGAGACCCCGCAGCCCGGCGGCGACGGGGGCCCGGACCAGCTCAAGGAGCTCGACACCAGCCTGCTCCCCAGCGGCTGCGCCGAGGGCTTCGACCCCGCCTCCGAGCTCTGCGTCAACAACCCGCAGGGCCCGGACGGCAGCAACCAGGGTGCCTGCTACGGCGACTCCGGCGGCCCGGCGATCGCGCAGGTCAACGGCGAGTGGCGGCTGCTCGGCGCCACCAGCCGGGCCGGCGGCACCTCCTCCACCTGCGCGGTCGACCCCTCGATCTACACCGATGTGACGGCGTTCAGGGACTTCGTCCGGAGCACCACGGCCGGCTGATCCCCGACCCCTCCGCGGGGCGCGGCAGCGCCCCCGACCGGCGGCCCTCCACCCTCTCCGGGGGTGGCGGGCCGCCGCTTCGCTGCGGGGAGACCTGTTCCAAGGGCTCGCCGTACGACGCCTCAGGACGCGCCCTACGACGCGCCAGGACACGCCCTACGACGTCCGGCGCTCGATCCCGTCCAGCAGCAGGCCGAGCCCCACCTCGAACCCGCGGTCGTCGAGCTCCGTCGCGCCGCCGCCCCGGGCCAGGGAGCCGTCCAGGGCGTCCGCGAGCGCCGGGTACTGCGGCCGGTAGGCGGCCGGCTCCCGGGTGAAGCCCGCGGCGAAGGTCTCCATCGCGGAGCCGAGCACCAGGTAGTCCACGGCCGCGGCGACCTCGGCGGCGTCGGCGGGTTCGAGGCCCGCCCGGCCGAGCAGGGCGAGCAGGGCGTCGTAGCCGGTCAGCGCGCTGTCGGCCTCCACCCGGCGACGGGCCAGCAGGGCGAGGGCGTTCGGGTGCCGCCGGAAGACCGCGCGGTAACCGCGCGCGTACGCCGCGAGGCCGGCCCGCCAGTCGGGGTCGCCCAGCGGCCCGTGGTCGATCTCGTCGTTGACCAGCCCGGAGACGGCGTCGACCAGGGCGTCCTTGCTCGGTACGTGGTTGTAGAGCGACGCCGCCTTCACCCCGAGCCGCTCCGCGAGCGCCCGCATGGTCAGCCCGTCGGGGCCCTCCTCGTCCACCACCTGGAGCGCGGCACGCGCGATCCGCTCGCGGGTCAGCAGTGCCCTGCTCGGTCGGCCCACCGAAATCCCCTCTTCCGCTCTCCGTGTCCGGGGGCTATCGTGCCAGACCGACAGCAGTCGCTAACAAAGTTAGTTTTATCGAGAGGGCGCAGCCAGTGGTCGAGCACACCCCCACCGACGCCACCGACGCCGCCGATGCCACCGGCACCGCGGACTCCGACCGGCTGGCCGCGCTCGGCTACCGGCAGGAGCTACGACGCAGCCTGAACGTGCTCGGCAACATCTCCATGGGCTTCGCCGTCGTCTCCCCGGTCGTCGGGCTGTACGCCGCCGTGCAGGTCGGCATGAGCGTCGCGGGCGGCGCCTGGGTCTGGGCCCTGCCGCTCTGCCTGCTCGGGCAGTGCCTGGTCGTGGCCGTCTACGCCGAGCTCGCCTCGCAGTGGCCGCTGGCCGGCGGCGCCTACCAATGGAGCAGACGCCTGTCCAGACCGGCGGTCGCCTGGCTGAGCGGCTGGATGTGGCAGTTCGCCGTGATGTTCGGCAACACCACCGTCGCCTACCTCGCCTCGCCCTGGCTCTTCGCGCTCTTCGGCGCCGTCCCCACCCCCGCCGAGCAGGTCCTCGTCTCGGTCAGCTTCATGCTCGGCTGCGCCCTGGTCAACGCCTACGGCATCAACCTGCTGCGCCGGGTCGTCAGCCTGGGCATCGCCGCCGAGGCCGTCGCCTCCGTGCTGGTCGGCCTCACCCTGCTGCTGGTCTTCCGGCAGCACGGATTCGCCCTGCTCACCGACTTCCTCGACGCCCCGAAGGGGCTGGGCGTCAGCGACACCGGCGCCCTGCTCGCCGCCGTCGCCGTGGCCGGCTGGGCCTTCATCGGCTTCGACGCCTGCGTGTCCACCGCCGAGGAGACCAAGGACGCCGCCCGGCAGGTGCCCAGGGCGATGTGGTGGTCGCTGCTCAGCGTCGGGCTCGTCGTCGTCCTCAACGCCGTCTCGGTCGAGCTCGCCCACCCGGACCCCGCCGACGTCGTCGCCCTCAAGGACCTCGACCCGGTCACCACCGCCGTCACCCACGCCTTCGGCGGCTGGGCCGACAAGCCCTTCGTCCTCGTCGTCCTGATCAGCTTCACCGCCTGCCTGATGGCCTCCCAGGGCGGCGCCGCCCGCGGCCTCTACTCGCTCGCCCGCGACGACGTCTTCCCGTTCTCCCGGCAGGTCCGCAAGGTCAACCGGCACAGGGCACCGATCGGCGGCCTGGTCGCCGCCACGGTGATCAGCTCCGCCGCGCTGCCCCTGGGCCTGAGCACCTCGGCCATCGGCAGCCTGATCACCTTCGGCAGCGCCGCCACCTTCGTGCCGTTCTTCCTGCTCACCGTGGTCGCCCTGACCGCGCGCCTGCGCGGCACCTGGAAGCCCGCCGGGGCCGTCGGCTACGGTCGCCTCGGCACCCCGCTCAACGTCCTGGCGGTGCTGTGGACCGGCTTCGAGGTGGTCAACATCTGCTGGCCGCGCGCCATCCTCGCACCGGCCGGAGCGCCGTGGTACCAGATCTGGGCGGCACCGCTCGGCGTCGGCACCGTCACCCTGGCCGGCCTCGGCTACCTGCTCGCGCGCCGCCCCGACCGCCGGATGCCCGACCCGGGCGAGGACCGCCCGCACGGCGACGAACTCGCCCCCGCCGTCGTGTAGTCGACCCGGTCGACCCGGTCGACCCACCGGACGGCGCCCCCGACCTTCCGCTTCCGGCTCACAGACTCCGGCTCACAACTTCCGACTCTCCGCTTCCGACCACCCGCTTCCGACGCGAGACCGAACACCCTTGGAGGAACCCGCATGACCCACCCCTTCGACGTCGTCGAGACGGGCATCGCCGACCTGCGCGCCGCGCTGGAGAAGGGCGAGACCACCTCGGTCGGCCTGCTCGACGCCTACCTGGCCCGGATCGAGGCCTACGACCGGCCCGGCACCGCCACCGCGCTCAACTCGCTCGTCGTGATGAACCCGGAGGCCCGCGCCGAGGCCGAGGCCTCCGACGCCCGCCGCGCCCAGGGCCGCACCCTCGGCCCGCTCGACGGCATCCCGTACACCGCCAAGGACAGCTACCTCGCCAAGGGCCTGACCGCCGCCGCCGGTTCGCCGGCCTTCGAGCACCTCGTCGCCCAGCGCGACGCCTTCGCGATCGAGCGGCTGCGCGCCGCCGGCGCCGTGCTCATCGGCCTGACCAACATGCCGCCGATGGCGAACGGCGGGATGCAGCGCGGCGTCTACGGCCGGGCCGAGAGCCCGTACAGCGCCGACTGGCTGACCAGCGCGTACGGCTCCGGCTCCTCGAACGGCTCGGGCACCGCCACGGCGGCCTCGTTCGGCGCCTTCGGCCTCGGCGAGGAGACCTGGTCCTCGGGCCGGGCGCCCGCCTCGTACAACGCCCTGTGCGCCTACACCCCCAGCCGCGGCGTGATCTCGGTGCGCGGCAACTGGCCGCTGGTGCCGACCATGGACGTCGTGGTCCCGCACACCCGCACCATGGCCGACCTGCTCGAACTGCTCGACGTCATCGTCGCCGACGACGCGGAGACCCGCGGCGACCTGTGGCGCTCCCAGCCCTGGATCAAGCTGCCCGCGGCCTCCGAGGTCCGCCCGGCGTCGTACCCCGCGCTGGCGCCCGCCGACGCGGCGGCGGCCGGTTCGACCCTCGCCGGCCGGCGCGTCGGCGTGCCCCGGATGTACATCAACGCCGACCCCGAGGCCGGCACCAACCCCGAGGGCGGCATCGGCGGCCAGACCGGGCAGCGGATCGACACCCGCCCCTCGGTCATCGCCCTGTGGGAGGCCGCCCGCCGCGACCTGGAGGCGGCCGGCGCCGAGGTCGTCGAGGTCGACTTCCCGGTGGTGACCAACTACGAGGCCGACCGCCCCGGCGCGCCCTCGGTGTTCACCCGCGGCCTGGTCGGCCGGGACTTCCTCACCGTCGAGATCGAGGACCTGTCCGCGTGGTCCTGGGACGACTTCCTGCGCGCGAACGGGGACCCGGCGCTCGCCACCCTGACCGAGGTCGACGGCGAGCGCATCTTCCCTGTGCACGAGGGTGAACTCCCGGGCCGCTACGAGGGCTTCGGCGACAGCGTCGCCGACTACCCGCGCTTCGTGCGGGAGCGCCCGTACGCCTCCCTCACCGACATCCCGCTGCTGGAGGCGGGCCTGCGCGGCCTGGAGGAGACCCGCCGGGTGGACCTGGAGGTGTGGATGGACGAACTCGGCCTGGACGCCGTGGTCTTCCCCGCCGTCGCCGACGTCGGCCCGGCCGACATGGACGTGAACGAGGCCTCCGCCGACCTCGGCTGGCGCAACGGCGTCTGGGTCGCCAACGGCAACCTCGTGCCGCGCCACCTCGGCATCCCGACCGTGACCGTGCCGATGGGCACCATGGCCGACATCGGCATGCCGGTGGGGCTCACCTTCGCGGGCCGCGCCTACGACGACACCGCGCTCCTGCGGCTCGCCGCCGCCTTCGAGGCGACCGGGCAGCGCCGCACGGAGCCCTCGCGCACCCCGAGGCTCCCCGCCAGCTGATGATCCGGGGCGGCCCGGGGCGGCCCGGTCGGGATCACCCTCCCGGCCGGGCCGCCCCGTTTCGGAGACGGCGTTCAACGACGGTGGTCAGCGGCAGCAATCAGCGACGGCCATCAGCGGCAGCGGTCAGCGACGACGGAACAGCCCGCGGCGCTTCGCCGGCGCCGGTGGCGGGGGCGGGGGCGGGTCGAGCAGCGTCGTGACGGCGTGCAGGAAGGGCCGGGCCTGGGCGGTCATGCCCGTCCGGTGCAGCCGGTGGCGGCCCTCCCCCTCCCACTCGCCCAGCACCGCCCCGCGCTCGCCCGTGATCGGGTCGATCCCGTACTCCAGGGTGAAGAACCGCTGCGCCGAGCCGTCGCCCGGCCAGGCCACCACCACCGCGAAGGCCTCGGTCGCCGCCCGTGGCCTCGGCAGCACGACCAGGAGCAGCCGGTGCTGCCCGACCTGGACGAACCCGCCCTGGAGGCCCTCCGGCGCCACCCGCTGCTCCGCGGGCAGGCTCGCGCCGTACTCCTCCCACAGCCGCAGCAGTTCGGCGTCGATCCGCTCCCCCGGCACCGACCCCAGGTGGGTCTGCGAGCGCAGCACCCGGTGCGCGAAGCGGTAGTGGTGCGGGCGCGGCGCGGGCAGGTCCCCCTCCCCCTCGGCCAGCCGGGTGACGGCGGCGATCACCTCGTCCGCGTGCACGAGCTCCAGCAGTCCGCCCTCGGCCACCCGGGTGAGCGGGGTCAGCTCCCCGTCGCGCCACCAGTAGGTGTGCACGGACAGCGGCGCGCTGGACGCGTCGTACTCCCGGGCGGCCCTCTCGATCAACACCTCCAGCACACCCGGGACTTGGAGGTCGAACGGCGCGAACAGCAGCCGGAACGGCGTGGGGAACGCCACCACCGCGCCGTCCGGGGGCAGTTCCCGGCCCGTGACCTCGCGGTGGACGGCGTCCAGGGCGAGGACCCGGCTCCCCGTCAGCGCCGAGTCCCCGGTGACGACGTGGAGGCCGCCGCCCTGCCCGGTCGGCAGCACCTCGTGCTGCTCGACGGGCAGCCGGGCGAGCCGCGCCCGCGCGGCCTCCCGCAACCGCGGCACCACCCCCAGTTCGGTGACCGCCTCCGAGGTCAGCACCTGCCAGCCGACGGGCGACTCCAGGGCGAGGAACTCCAGTACTCCCGGGGCGACTTCGAGCGCGTGCGGGTGCCGCGCGGACTCGGCCAGCGACGCGGCGTCCAGCAGCAGCGGATAGAGCCGGGCGGCCACCTCCTCCGGCGGGCCGCCGCCCGCCCCCGGGCCCCGCACGGCGGCGACCAGTTCCCGGACGTGGGCCAGGACCAGCTCCGGCAGCGGGACGTCCGCCCGCCGACCCACCAGGTCGAGCAGCCCGCCGAGCCCGTAGTCGCGCCCCTGGGCGTCCCGGGCGACGTCCCCGTGCAGGGTGACCTCGCACCCCGACGCCGCGAACCCCGCCCGCACCAGCGCGGCCAGCTCCGGCTCCAACTCCTGCCGTCCCATCGTCCCCTCCCCACCCACGCTCCACCCCCGCCCCTTCGGGGACGCCACCAGCCCACTGCCCGGTTGCCGTGCCCCGGACACCTCCGGCCGGGCGGAGTGGTGGGCCGGTCAGGCCCGGGGCTGGACGCCGAGGTCGGCGAGCAGGCCGCGGCCGCCGCCTCGTCCTGGTCGAGCACCTTCGGCTCCTAGATTCGATATGCATCTATGTTGACAGCCATCTATGCAGGTGCCAACCTCGCCCATATCGACACCTGTCGAATCAAGACCACGGACCGGGGAGACCCACCATGTCCCGCGTACAACTCGCCCTCCGCGTCGCCGACCTCGACGGCTCCGTCGCCTTCTACTCCCGCCTGTTCGGCGTCGAACCCGCCAAGCGCCGCCCCGGCTACGCGAACTTCGCCGTCACCGACCCGCCGCTCAAGCTCGTCCTCCTCCAGGGTGAGGCCGACTCCCCCACCCGCCTGGACCACCTCGGCGTCGAGGTCGGGACCACCGAGGAGGTCAGCGCCGCCACCGCCCGCCTCCGGGACGCCGGCCTGGCCACCTTCGAGGAGATCGGCACCGCCTGCTGCTACGCCCTCCAGGACAAGGTCTGGGTCCACGGCCCCGGCCGGGAACCCTGGGAGGTCTACGTCGTCAAGGCCGACGCCGACACCCTCGGCAGGAGCACCGACGACAGCTCCACGGCCGCCTGCTGCACCGAACCGGCGCCCGCCGACGCAGGGTGCGCCTGCGGCTGACCGCCACAGCTGCGGTCGCGCTACCCGGGCTGCGCGCCGAGGTCGGCCACCAGCCGGGTCGCGAGGCGCTCGGAGGAGGCCGGGTTCTGGCCGGTGTAGAGGTTGCGGTCGACCACCACGAAGGGGCGCAGCGGCACCAGGCCCTTGACGTACCGGGCGCCGTTCTCGCGCAGGCGGTCCTCGACCAGCCAGGCGGCCTTCCAGCCGAAGGGGTTGAGCCGCTCCTCCAGGTTGGAGAGGGCCGTCATCCGGTAGCCCGCGAACGGCCAGGAGCCGTCCGCGTCCTCGGCGGCCAGTGCGGCGGCCGGGGCGTGGCACAGCAGGGCCAGCGGCTTGCCGGAGTGCAGGACCCGGGTGAGCAGGGCACCGGAGACCGGGTCGACCGCCAGGTCCTCCATCGGACCGTGGCCGCCCGGGTAGAACACCAGGTCGTACCCGTCGGGGTCGACCTTCGCCAGGGTGGCCGGGCTGTTCAGCCGGTCCTCGATCGACTCCAGGTAGCGGGCCACCGCGCGCAGCCGGGCGGGGCGGCCCGCGGTGAAGGACATGCTCAGGCGGTCGAGCGTCGGGGGCCTTCCGCCCGGCGTGGCGACGGTGATGTCCCACCCGGCCCGGGTGAAGACCCGGTGCGGCACCGCCAGTTCCTCGCCCCAGTAGCCCGAGGGGTGGGCCGTTCCGTCCTTCAACGTCCAGCGGTCCGCCGCGGACACGACGCACAGGACCTGCATCTTCGCCATCGCGCCCTCCCGGAGGCTCGTCGTTCCGGCTGCCACGTCCACCCCGTCGGGGTCGACGTTACGGCGCGGGCGCAGCACCGGCGACCCGCCGGGGCCGGGGGTCACCGCTGCGCGGAGCGGGCCATGGGCAGCCAGGTGCGGTAGCGGCGCAGGGCCTGGCGCTGCTGGAGCTGCTCGGCGAGGAGGGCGACGGCCGGGTGGGTGCCGGGCCTCGGGGCGCGGCCGCGGGCGAGGCGGCGGAGCTGGTGGCGGACCTGGGCCATGGTGGCGGCCGAGGCCAGGGCCTTGTCGGACCAGGTGACCGGTCGTATCCCGCGGTCGGCCTCGCGCCCGGCGGCCCAGCGGTCAGGCAGGTCGGGGGTGACGGCGAGGGCGGTGCCGATGCCGACGAGCTCGACGCCGCCGGCCAGGGCCCGTTCGGCGGTCTCGCGCCGGGTGATGCCGCCGGTGAGCATCAGCGGGAGCGGGCTGGTGGTGACCAACTCCTCCGCGAGGTCGAGGAAGTAGGCCTCGCGGGCGCGGGTGCGGTCGTCGGCGGGGCGGCCGGTCATGGCGGGGCTCTCGTAGCTGCCGCCGGAGAGTTCGACCAGGTCGACGCCGAGCGGTGCGAGCATCGCGATCACCTGCCGGGCGTCGTCGGCGTCGAAGCCGCCGCGCTGGAAGTCGGCGGAGTTGAGCTTGACGGCAACGGCGAAGGCGGGCGGGACGGCGGCCCGCACGGCGCGGACGACGTCCAGCAGCATCCGGGCCCGGTTCTCCAGGGATCCGCCCCAGGCGTCGGTGCGCCGGTTGACCAGGGGCGACAGGAACTGCGACAGCAGGTAGCCGTGCGCGGCGTGGATCTCCACGCCGTCGAACCCGGCCCGGGCGGCGCGCGCGGCCGTGGTCGCGAACCGCTCGACGGTCGCGCCGATCTGCTCGGGGGTCATCGCGGTGGGGCGGCCGAAGCGGCCGCTGTGCCGGCCCAGGTCGACGCCCACCGCGGACGGGCCCCACACCACGCCGGGCATGTCGGCGGCGACCTGGCGGCCGGGGTGGTTGATCTGCATCCAGACCGCCCCGCCGCCGGACTTGGCGGCCTCGGCCCAGGCGGTGAACGGCTCCAGCGGCGCGGCCTCGTCGAGTACGACGCCACCCGGGCCGGTCAGCGCCTCGGCGTGGACCATGACGTTCCCGGTGATCAGCAGGCCGGTGCCGCCGGCGGCCCAGCGCCGGTACAGCTCCAGCATCCGCCGGTCGGGCAGTTGGCCGTCGCCGGCCATGTTCTCTTCCATCGCCGCCTTGGCGATCCGGTTGCGCAGAACAGCCCCCGAGCGCAGGTGCAGGGGCGAGAACAGCTCGCTGGCCATTCGGGTCTCCTCTCCTCGATGTCTCCGTCGACTAGGATGTGTACATCGCTCACATTAGGCGAGAAATGTGAGCGGTGCATACATCAGGGAGGGTGACCCATGCCACAGCCGACGACCGGCTCGTACCACCACGGCGACCTGCGCGCCGCCTGCCTGCGCGCGGCGCGGGAACTGCTGGAGGAGGACGGCGGCTCCGGCCTGTCCCTGCGGGCGGTCGCCCGGCGGGCCGGCGTCTCGGCGACCGCCCCCTACCGCCACTTCGCCGACCGCGAGGCCCTGGTCTCCGCCGTCGCCTCGGAGGGCTACCTCGAACTCGCCGCCGTCCTCACCGCGGCCCACCCCGCGCCCGCGACCCCCGACGAGCTCGCCGCCGTCGCCGTCGCCTACGTGCGCTTCGCCCTGGACCGCCCGGCACTGTTCCGGGCGATGTTCGCCGAGCCCTGCGACCCGGCCAACGAGGAACGGGCCGCCGCGACCGCCGCCGTCCGCCAGTACGTCCACGGCATCGTCCACGGCGTGTTCCCCGGCGCCGCCCCGGAGGCGCTCTCCACCGCGGTGTGGGCGCTGGTCCACGGCCTGGCCTTCCTGCACCTGGACGGCAAGCTCGACGCGACCTCCCCCGAGGCGGTCTCCGCCCAGGTCACGGCAGCCGTCCTGGCGGCCTTCGCCGTCGCACCGACGAAGGCCTAGGGTCCGTCAACGTGCCGTCAAAGGGAACGTCCGCCCGCCTCCCGTACCCGTCGGCTCCGGCCGCCGGTCAGCGGGCCGCCGTGGGCGGGGTCAGCCGCAGGGCGGCCAGGTCCGGCGGTACGGCGGCGCCGGAGTCGGAGCCCGGGCGGAAGAACGGGGCGGACTCACCGTCCGTTGCGGTGGCGGGCGCGTCGGTGAGCCGGAACCGCTCCCGCAGCCGGCCGTAGAAGTCGGTGGGCCGGAGGCGGATCAGCCGCACCCGCTGCGGGGCGCGGTAGACGCCGATCCAGTCCCCCGGGTCGAGGACGCCGCGCAGCTGGCCGTCGATGCTGACCGCCGCCCGGCCGGAGTGCGGCAGGACGCGCAGCGCGACCGGCTCGTCGGGGGCCGCGACCACGGTGCGGTTGAAGGTCATGTGGGCGGCGATCGGGGTGAACACGACCGCGTCCATGTGCGGGGAGAGCACCGGGCCGCCGGCCGCGAAGCTGTAGGCGGTCGAGCCGGTGGGCGTGGCGACCACGAACGCGTCGGCCGAGTATGCGGCCAGTAGCCGGCCCGAGATGTAGACCCCGGCGCTGACCTGGTGGTCCCGGGCGAGCTTCTCCACCACCACGTCGTTGAGCGCGTTGACGTCCAGGGCCAGGCCCCAGCCGTCTCCGGCGCCGTCGCCGGGCCGCACCGACGGGGGTGGCAGGGGCGCGGGGCCCCGCCCGTAGCAGAGGAAGGCCTCCATCTCGGCGGGCATCCCCGGCGGCCTGGAGGCCCGCATGGTCAGCGTCATCCGCTCCTCCACCGGGGCGTTCCCGGCGTGGACGGCGTCCAGGGCGGCGGCGAGGTCGCGGACTGGCACCTCGGTGAGGAAGCCGACGCTGCCGAGGTCGACGCCGAGCACGCTGGCCCCGGTCTTCACCGCGATCCGGGCCCCGCGCAGGAAGGTCCCGTCCCCGCCCAGGGTGACCACCAGGTCCGGGTCACCGGCCGCGCGGGCCTCCTCACGGCCGGAGCGGCGCCGGTGCTCCGGCGTCCAGACGTCGATCTCGGTGCAGCGGACGCCGTGTGCCGCGCACCAGGCGTGCACGGCACGCGCGGCCTCCTGAGCGGCCTCGCGGCCCTGGTGGACGACCAGACCGAGTCGGTGCACGGGCATGGCGGAGGACCTCGCCTTGTCGCCGGGGTACGGCGGCCCGGCCCGCTCGGATGCGGTGGAGCCGCGCCTTCCTACCGGCCCATCGTGGCGCCTCGACGCCCGATCGGCTCGCCGGACGACGGGGTGCCTGGCACGGGCGCCCACTGGCCGGGAAGCCCCGAGGCGGTCCTGCCAGCCGGCCGGGACCGGGCCGGGGACCGGGCAGGAGAACCTACGAGACCGGGGCTCAGCCGCCGTATCGCCGCTGCCTGGCGGCGAAGCTGCGTACGGCGCGCAGGAAGTCGACCTCGCGGAACGCGGGCCAGTAGGCCTCGCAGAAGTACAGCTCCGAGTAGGCGCTCTGCCAGAGCAGGAAGTTCGACAGCCGTTGTTCGCCGCTGGTACGGATGACCAGGTCGGGGTCGGGTTGGCCGGCGGTGTACAGGTGCGGGGCGATGTCGTCGACGGTCAGGGCGTCCGCGGCCTCGGTCAGTGACACGCCCGCTTCGGCTCGCGCGTACATCAGGTCGCGCACGGCGTCGACGACCTCCTGGCGGCCGCCGTAGCCGATGGCCAGGGTGACGTGAGCGCCAGTGGTGCAGGTCCGGGTGGCCTCGACGGCCTCCTTGAGGGCGCGGGCGGTGCTGTCGGGCAGGGCGTCGGTCATTCCGGCGAGGTGGACCTGCCAGCGGGCGTCCGGGCGGGTGAGGCGATCGACGACCACCTGCTCGATCAGCCGCATCAGGTAGGCGACTTCGGTGTCGCCGCGGCGCTGGAGGTTCTCAGTCGAACAGACGAAGACGGTGATGTGCTTGATCCCCAGGGCCTCGCACCACGAGAGCACCTCCTCGACGTGCTCGGCGCCCACCTTGTGGCCGAGGCTCGGGTTGGCCATGCCCATCTGCCGGGCCCAGCGGCGGTTGCCGTCCATGATCAGCCCGACATGCCGGGGCAGTGGGCCCGCCATCACCTCGCGGCGCAGGCGGCGGGTGTAGAGGGAGCGGAGCAGGTCGGGCATGGGCACCGTCCAAGTGGGATGGGAGCGGCCCGCCGGTTCGGGCGGGCCCTGGGCAGGCGGGTGTCGCGTGGCTCACCCGGCCGACGGCAGGTCGCGCAGGTCGCGCAGGGTGCCCGCGCACACCGCCGTCAGTAGCAGCAGACCCACGCCGATGCCGACGCCGAGCGGGTGGAATCCGGCACCGGTGAGCGAGAGTCCGAGGATGGTCGCGCCGCCGGTGGCACTGGCGCCGGCGAGGGTCCACACACCGGCCCGGAGGCGGTCGGTGCCGGGGGGCACGACGGCATCCGCGCCGACGCCGGTGAAGATGCGGGGGATCTGGATCGCGCCGAGGCCGAGGGAGATCCACCAGGCCGCGAGTACGGCGGTGCGCAGGGTGGGCGGTGAGGCGTCCGCGTCGACGCCGCCGTGCACCAGGACCACCACCGTGGTGCCGAGGAGCGTCGGTACGGCGAGGCGACGGAGCGCCCAGCCGAGCAAGGTGACCGTGGCGCGCAGCGTGGGCCGGGGCCGGGGTGCGACGAGGGCGACGCCGAGCAGCAGCAGGGCGGTGCAGCCGTGCGTGACCTGCTCCCGGACGGCGTCGGCGGGCAGCGGGCCGGCCTGTTCGGCGGCCAGGTGGCTCAGGAACCAGGCGGCGAGGGCGACCGTGATGCCCATGGTGGCCACCCGTCGCTGGCGCTGGGCCGGGGAGTCGGCGGGCCAGTGGGCCGGGTGCAGCCACATGTCCACGATGCCCGCGATCAGGTTGGGCCAGGACTTCCAGCCCGCGCCACGGGCCTCGTCCTCCACCATCGAGCCCCAGCGCTCGCGGAAGGCGTCCGGGTAGAGCCTGACCAGGCTGCGGGTGACGACGCTCATGCCCGCTCCTCGGTTCGCTCGCTGCGCCTGCTCATGCCGGGTTCACCCCCAGGCGCCGCAGTCCCGCGTTCGCGACCCGGGCCATGGCGCGCAGTTCGCGTTCCAGGACCTCGCGGCCGAGGGAGGTCAGCTGCACGGGACGCTGGCGGCCCTGCCCGTCGAGCGGCTCGATCAGCCGCTTCGACTCCAGCCTGGCCAGCGCCCCGTACAGGCTGCCGGGGCCCAGCCGCTCCCCGGTCAGCTCCTCGATCGCCGTGTTGATGGCGTATCCGTGCAGCGGTCCGTCGGCCAGCGCGCAGAGCACCAGCGTCTGGGCATCGTTGGCTTGCATGTCGCTCCTTTCGATCTGACGGAGCACCATACTACGTGCCACGAAGTACGCGCCACGTAGTACGCGATGTGTACTATCGCCGCCATGCGACATGACTTGACGATCGATCAGCTGGACGTCGGACACCCTGCTCGGCCCGCCGCGGCCGCGGCGCTGTCGACGTCCGCCGCCGGCGCCGCCGCCTTCACGCTGTTCGCCTACCTGACGACGCAGGTTCGCCCGGTGCGGGCGGGCAGTCCCTGGCAGGGCGATCCGTACGACGCAGTGGTGACCTTCACCATGTTCTTCGTCCCCCTGCTCGGGGCGCTCGGCGCGGCTAGGGCGCTGCTGTGCCGCCGCGACCGACCACTGCCGCACTACCGGATCGAGCAGGTACTTCGGGCCGGGCTGGTCTGCACGCTGCTCGTCGCCGCCACGCTCGCCACCGACTGGGCGGCGGTGGCCGCGCGGGCGGACCGCGCGTCCTGGGACGGCGACACCCCCTGGCTGATCGCGTCACTGCTGCCGCTCACCGGGGTGACGGCCGGGAACCTGCTGCTGCACCGCCGGGCGATCCGACGGCTACCGAAGCCGGTGCGCGGGGCCGAGGACACGGGCGGGACCGAGGACACGGGCGGGGACTGGCTGGACGACCTCGCACCCCTCGCGACTCTCCTCGCCGACCCCCGCTCCCGCACCTGGCGCGCGCTCGCCGCGCTCATCGGCCGCGCCAAGGTGCTCGACTTCGTGCGCCTCCGGTTCACCCTGCTCGCCGCCGCAGCCGCCGTCGCCGCCGGCCTGTTGGTCGCCACGGGAATGGCTTCCGGCGAGGGCTGGCCAGGGGTACTGCTCTTCACCGTGGAGACCGCGGTCTTCGCGGGCGGCACCTTCGCCTTTGTGATGATCTGCAACAGCGTCCTGCGGTTCGCCGCGCCTCCTCCCGTATCGACAACGAGCCGGGCCGCCCGGATCGCGGCCACCGCAGGCGCGTTGACGCTGCCGGTCGCACTGGCACTGCGGGACACCGCCTGGCAGCTGCTCGGGCTCGGCGACCAGGTCGACTCCATCGGACAGTGGGCGGCCGCCACCCTCGCATTCGCGCTACTGACGGGCGCGCTCACCTTCGGCGCGACTGCGACCGCAATCAGGAAGTGACAGCGGGAGGCATCGGTCGATTGCCGGAGTCCCGCGAACTATTCAGTATTTTACCAGAATAGCGATGGAAAGTCATATCCGCTGGGGATATGGAAAATTGGTGCCTTGTTCGCTATGTTGGCGCCCATGACGGCGAGTACTGAATTAATTGTCGAATCTGGCGAATCCAGCGAATTGCAGCTGTGGACCGAACGGCTCGGCAACCCGAACGACCCGGCGGTCCTGCTGGCGATGGGGACCGCCGCACCGGGCATCGGATGGCCGGACGAGCTGGTGGACGTGCTGGCAGCCGGCGGTCGCCAGGTCATCCGCTACGACCACCGGGACACCGGCCGGTCCGCCTGCGTGGACTTCGCCACCCACCCCTACACGCTGGCAGACCTGGCCGCCGATGCGACGGCCGTGCTCGACGGCCACAGAGTGGCCGCCGCGCACATCGTCGGGGCGTCCCTGGGCGGTGCGATCGGCCAGTGGCTGGCCGTGCACCGCCCTGAACGCGTACTGACTCTGACGGCGATGATGGCCGGCCCGATGGGCCACAGCGCGGGCCCGGCCTGGGCACGCGCCATGGCCGGCCAGGCACCCGACCCCAGCGACCTACCGCCACCCACAGCGCGCTTCCTGGCGCACCTCGCGCAACGCGCCGCGCTCCCGCAGGGGACTCGCGACCAGTACGTCATGGCGAACCTGGAGACGTGGCGAGTGCTCAACGGCGACGTCCTTCCCTTCGACGAGCCTGCCGCTCGCCGCTTCGTGGAAGCCTCCTTCGACCGGACCGCCAACCACAGCGCGGCCCTCAACCACGATCTGGCAGGACGTCACATGACCGAGGACCGCCTCGCACCGCTGTCCTCGATCAAGGCCCCGACACTGGTCGTGCACGGCACGGAGGATCCGCTGCGCCCGCTACCGCACGGCCGTGCCCTCGCCGAGGAAATCCCGCATTCCCGATTCCAGCCGATTTCCGGCATGGGGCACACACTGTTCTCTCCTGGACTTCCCCAGCAGATCGGCGAAATCATTCGCGAGCACACCGCGTAGCGAGCGAAATGTCGAGCGGATGCCCGTCAACGGGTTCCCAAATGCCGTCCGTCAGCGCTCATCCCTCATCGACGGTGACCGGATCCCGCAAGGGACGCAGCCCATCCAGGGGCGCCGACGGGCCGAGGTGCCATTCGCGGGCCGCCAGCTGGGCGTGCCACATCCGGGCGTAGCGGCATGGTGTCCTCACTCTTGGGCGACGCCCCAAACCCTAAATTGAAACGATAATGCTTTTCAATAAGAGAGCCGCAGTCGCCCCCGCGGTCACTCCTTCCAGCTCCCGCCGCAGGCCCGAAGGCGCCCGGCCCTGACCGGACCGGGCCGGGCCGGGCCGGGCCGGTCCGGTCAGGGCCGGGCAGGGCAGGGCAGGGCCGGGCCGGTCCGGTCAGGGCCGGGCAGGGCAGGGCGGGGCGGGCCGTGCGGGCCAGGCAGGCCGGGTCAGTCGGCGGTACGGCAGTCCGGGCAGACGCCCGCCAGCTCGACGGTGTGCTGGACGTCCGCGAAACCGGACAGCTCCGCGACCCGCTCGGCCCAGGCCTCCACCGCGGCCGAGTCCACCGGCGAACTCAGGCCGCACGCACGGCAGATCAGGTAGTGCCGGTGGTCGGCGCCCGGCCGGTAGCGGAACAGCCGCTCGCCGTTGGTGTCGCGGACGACGTCGGCGCGGCCGACCTCGGCCAGCGCGGTCAGGGTCCGGTAGACGGTGCTCAGACCCACCCGCGAGCCGGTGATCAGCAGGCCGGCGTGCAGCACCTGGGCGCTGACGAAGTCCTCGCAGCCCCGCAGGGCCCGCAGCACCTCGGCGCGTTGCGGGGTGAGGCGGCCCAGCCCGTCGTGGTCGTTGTCCGGTTGCGCGTCCGTGTCCTTCCGCCGCTCGGCGGCCCGCCGGAAGGCCGTGGTCAGCGCCCGGCTGCGGGTCTCGGCCACGGGTCAGCCCGTCCCGGGGGCTGCGGTGCGAGCCGGCCGCGGATCGGCCGCACGGCGCGGCCGGACCAGGAAGGTGGCCGCGTACACGACCGTGGCCGTCGCCATGATCGCGAAGCTCGGCGGCAGCTTCGGCGCCGCCGCGCTCAGCAGCAGCCCGCCCCACATCTCCGCGACCGCGAGCCCGGCGGACAGCGCCAGCGCCCGGAACGGCCGGTCGGTGAGCCGCAGCGCCGCGCCCGCCGGAGCGGCGAGCAGGCCCAGGAGCAGCAGCGAGCCGACCGCCTGGGTGGCCTCCCCGGCGCAGGCGCCGACCAGGGCCAGGAAGCCGAGCCCCAGCGCCCGCACCGGCACGCCCCGGGCGGCCGCCACGGCTTCGTCGAGGGTGGCGAACAGCAGCGGGCGGGCGATCAGCAGCAGGACGACGCAGATCGCGCCCGCGATCGCCACGGCCACCGTCGTCTGGCTGCCGTGCAGGCCGAAGATCGAGCCGAACAGCACGCTCGTCCCGGCGCCGCCCTGGGCGCCGCTGCGGGAGGTGGTGTAGACGGTCAGGAAGAAGGCGCCCAGGCCGAGGATCCAGGCGAAGACGCTGCCGATCACCACGTCGTCCGCCCGCCCCCGCCGGCCGAGGCCGCCGATCAGCAGGCCCACCCCGACGGTCGCCGCGAACAGCCCGAGCCGCAGGTCGTAGCCGCCCGCCAACGCGGCCATCGCGCCGGTGAAGGCGACATGGCTGAGCGCGTCGCCGGTGAAGATCTGCGCCCGCAGCACCAGGAAGCAGCCCACCAGCCCGCACGCGAGCGCGATGAACGTCCCGGCGAGCAGGGCGTGTTGGAAGAACGGCTGGGACAGGACGGCGGTCATGGCGCAGCTCCGATCGCGACGGCCGTACGGGCGCCGCCGGGCAGGCGGTCCCGGGCGAAGCGCACCAGGTGCGCCAGGACGTAGCCGGCGAAGGCGAAGCCGGTCACGAAGAAGCCGAGCGGGTACGGCCGGTAGTAGGCCGCGACCAGGCCCGCCCAGCAGGCCGCCAGCCCGAGGGCGACCGACAGCAGCAGGCTCAACCCCGGCCGGGCGGTGAACTGTTGGGCCGTCGCCGCCGGGATCACCATCAACGCGAACACCAGCAGGGTGCCGGTGATCTGGCTGGCCTCGGCGGTCGCCGCGCCCAGCAGCACCAGGAACAGGGTGTCCAGCAGCCGTACCGGCACCCCGCGCCCGGCCGCCACCTCCGGGTCCACGGAGGCGAACAGCAGCGGCCGTCCGATCACCGCCAGGGCGGCCAGCACCACCCCGCCCACCACCGCCAGGGTCACCACCTGGCCGGTGGTGATGCCCAGGAAGCTGCCGAACAGCAGCGCCGTCGGCCCCTCCAGCAGGCCCTTGTACAGGCTGATGAACAGGTATCCGCAAGCCAGCACGAAGGCCTGCACCGTACCGGTGCCCGCGGACTCCTCGGCGCCGCTCCCCCGGCCCCGGCGGCCGAGCGCCGCCAGCACCAGCGCGGTGGCGACGCAGAACCCGAAGTAGCCGAGCGTGGTGGCGAAGCCGAGCAGCACGGCCAGCGAGGCGCCCGGGAACGCGGACACCGACAGGGTGTGCCCGACGAAGGTCTGGCGGCGCAGCACCATGAACCAGCCCACCACGGCGCACACCAGAGCGACGACCAGGCCGGCCCGGAAGGCGTTCACCATGAACGCGTAGGACCACATGTCCTGGAAGTCGGCGACCAGGTCCCAGCCGAAGGCCGGCGGGGTCGCGTCAGCTGCCAGCAGCACGGCCGCCCCCGTTCCCGTGCCGGTCGGAGTGGAGGTGCCGGTCGCTGTCGACGTGCCGGTCGGAGTGGACCGCCGGGGCCTCCGGCTGGCCGACCACGACCAGCCGCCCGTCGCCGGTGCGCAGTACCTCGACCGGCGTGCGGTAGAGGCGGCTCAGCGTCGCGGTGGTGATCACCTCGTCCGGGACACCGGAGACGGCACCGCCCTCGGCGATGTAGACCACCCGGTCCAGGTGGTGGAGTATCGGGTTGACGTCGTGCGCGACCATGACCACCGACACCCGTTCCAGGTGGCACACCTTGCCCAGCAGGCAGGCGATCGCCGCCTGGTTGGTCAGGTCCAGGCTGTCCAGCGGCTCGTCCAGCAGCAGCACTCGGGGACGGCGGACCAGCGCCTGGGCGATCAGCAGCCGCTGCTGCTCGCCGCCCGAGCACTGCCCGATCGGCCGGTGCGCGTACTTCGACGCGCCCACCAGCTCGATGACCTCCCGCACGCGTTCACGGGCGGCCACGCGCTTCGCGCGGTTCAGGAACGGAACGGGGATCCCCCACGAATCCCCGTCCAGCCCGAGCCGCACCACATCGATCCCGCGGATCCGGACGGTGGCGTCGAAGTTGCGCCGCTGCGGCAGGTACCCGATCGCCGCGTTCCGCCCGCCGGGCGCCGCGCCGAGCACCCGTACCTCACCGGCGGCCGCCGGGAGGACGCCCAGCAGGACCTTGACCAGGGTCGACTTCCCGACCCCGTTGGGGCCGAGGACGGCGGTGAACTCCCCGGCCCCCACGGTCAGATCGACACCCGACCAGAGGGTCCGCCCGCCCACCCGCACGGCGGCCCCGCGCAGCGACAGCACCGGCTCCCCGCCGGGCGCGGTGCGCTCCGTCTCCGTACGGACCTCCTCCGCACGGACCTCCTCGGTACGGACCTTCTCGGTCGGGTGGATGCTCATGCGCCCGCCTCACTCCGCTCGCCAGGGGCATTCGCCCGTGCGCACCTCTTGACGGTGAGCTCGCTCCGCTCGCTCACTTGCCCGTCGCCTGCTTCAACGCGTCGGCGAGGCCCTGGAGCTGCCGGGCCTGCCAGTCCTGGAAGCTGGCCCCCGCCGGGGTGAGGGTCTCGGTGACCTCGACGACCGGTATGCCCTGCGCCTTGGCGGCGTTGACCTGGGCCACCACGTCGGGGTTGGAGTTCTGGGAGTTGTAGACGTAGACCTTGATCTGCTTGCCGGCGATCTGCTGGTCGATGGCGGCCTTGTCGGCGGCGGTCGGGTCGGTGCCCTCGCTCTCGGCGTCCAGGAAGGTCTCCGGGGTGAGCAGCTTGAGGCCGACACTCTCCGCGAGCGGGGTCACGATCGACTCGGAGGCGCCGATCGGGGTGCCCGCGTAGGTGGTCTTGATGTCGGCTTCCAGCTTGTTGTACGTGGCCAGGGTCTGGGTGGTGAAGGCCTTCTCCTGGCTGTCGAAGTAAGCCGCGTCGGCCGGGTCCAGCTTCTTGTAGTCGGCCGTGATCCGGTCGATGACCTTGGTGACACCCTCGGCGGAGTACCACTGGTGCGGGTTGTCGCCCTCCTTCTTGCCCAGCAGCTCGCCGACCTTGAGCACGGTCCGGCCCTGCGCCGGGTTCGCGGACAGCAGCTTGTCCGACCAGGCGTCGTAGCCGATCCCGTTGCTGATCACGTAGTCCGCGCCCGCGATGGTGCGGCCGTCGGCGGCGGTCGGCTCGTAGGAGTGCGGGTCGGTGTCGGGGTTGGTGATGATGCTGTTCACCTTCACGTGGTCACCGCCGAGTTGGGTGGCGATGGAACCCCAGAAGTTCTCCGCGGCCGTCACCTGGATCACCTTCGAGCCGCTGCCGCTGCTCGCGCCGCCGGACGCACCGGACGTGTTCTTGGCCGACGAGCCGGTGGAGCACGCACTGGTCGCGGCGAGGGCGGCGACCGCGGTCAGGCCGAGCACGATTCTCGGAAGGCGGCGGGGCTTGCTGGACGGGACGACACGCATGGCGGACTGCTCCTCGAAACCTGCCGGTACCGCCGTCTGGGCGGGTCCGGCTCCGTTGGACGCCTTCACCATAGATGGAAATGATTTTCATACCTAGAGGATCCGGGGGCTAGGTGGAAATCATTGCCAAAACTTGGCAACCGGCGAACCGTCGCCGCCGACGGACCGGGACACCCTGGCCACATCACTCAATGCACTGATCATGTCGCGCACGGTGACACCAGTGGCCGTGGAAGTGGCTGCCGAACCGTCAAGGTTCGTTTCTGGCAGGGAAATCGAAACCGCCCCCCGCCCCGAGAAAGGGGCGGGAGGCGGAAAGCCCGTGCGCGGAGCGGGGCGATCAGGAAGGCGGCTTCCAGAGGGTGACCAGCCCGGCGAACGCGGGCGGGTCCATCGGCGTCCCGGCCGGCCGCACGTCAGTGATCCTCAGCATGGCGAGGTTGCCCTTCGAGGTGACGGTGCACAGCACGTCGCCCTTCGCGATCGCGTGGCGCTCGATCAGCGCGGTGTTGCTGAGCTCCGACGGCAGCGGGGCACTGTCCACAGCCTGGCGGCACGCCTCCGGTGACGTTCCCGCGCTCTTGGCGACCGGGGTGCCGAAGGTCAGGTACTGGATGATGTAGGTCAGCTCGGCTTCGTGGTCGCCGACCTCGCCGCGCGGGTTCACCTTCGGGGCGTCCAGGTCCACCGAGATCAGCTCGCCTACGGCGGGGGTCCCGATCATCAGGGGGCGGTCGGTGAACACCGCGGTGTAACCGCCCTTCGGGGACGCCGCGCCGGATCCCGGTCCCGCCCCCGGTCCCGCCCCCGATCCCGAGGCCGCGTCTGCCGGGCCGGTGGCGCCCGGCTGCCCGCTCGCCCGGGGGCTCACGCTCACCTCCGGCTGCGCAGCCGCGGCCGTACCGGACCCGGACTTCCCGTCGCCGGACAGGGCCCACGCCGTACCGGCCGCGGCGGCCAGCACCACGGCGAGCGCACCGGCCACCAGGGCCCGCCTGCGCCGCGAAGCTGCCGCCGCCTGCGCCGCCGACCCCGCTGCCGACCCCGCCGCTTCTCCCGCACCTGCCGGCCCGGGCGCACCCGCCGTCTGCGTGGGCGCGCTGTGCACCTGGTCCCCGTACGGGGCGCGGGCGTTCCCCGAGGCCTGGGTGGGCACGTACGTGGCCGTCGGCCGGGGCGGGGCCTCCGCCGCACCGGGGGCCTGCGCGTCCGCTCCCGTCAGCAACTGCTCCACCTGGCGCCGGCGTTCGGCGACCGCCGCCGCCAGGGAGGCCGGCAGCCAGTCCCCCAGGTCCCGCGACGGGCGCCCGGACGCCTGCTCGCACAGCTCCGCCAGTTCGGCCGGGGTGGGCCGGGCCGCCGGATCCGCCGCGAGGCAGCGCTCCAGCAGAGGGCGCAGCCCGTCCGGGTAGCCGGACAGGTCCGCCGGTCGCTGCGCGGTGTTGGCGATCCGGGTGGCCACGGTCAGCGCCCCGCCCGTCCCGTAGGGGTGGCGGCCGGTGGCGGCGACGGCGGCGATCAGACCGAGCGCGAACACGTCGGTGGCGGGGGTGAGTTCACTCCCGATGCCGTGCTCGGGCGACATGAACTGCGGAGTGCCGATGAAGCCCCCGCTCTGCGTCAGCCTGGTGGCCTCGGCGGCACGCGCGATCCCGAAGTCGATCACCCAGGGCCCGTCCGGGCCGAGCAGGAGGTTGCCGGGCTTGAGGTCGCGGTGGACGATCCCCGCGGAGTGCATGGAGTCCAGCGCCCGGGCCACGCAACCGACCAGCTGGAGGGCGACGGGCAGCGGCAGCGGACCGTGGGCGTCGAGCGCCTCGTCGAGCGGCAGGCCGGGGACGTACGCCGTGGCCAGCCACGGCTGTTCGCCGTGGGCGTCATGGTCCAGCACGGGCACCAGGTGGTAGCCCCGCACCTTCTCGGCCGCGCGCACCTCCTGCTGGAAGCGGCGACGGAACTCGGGGTCACCGGCGTACTCCCGGCGGATCACCTTGATCGCGAGCGGCTGGTTGCCGCGCGTGCGCGAGAGGTAGACGGACCCCATTCCGCCCTCGCCGATCTGCGCGAGCAGCCGGTACCCGGCGATCTCCCTCGGCTCGTCCGTGCTCAGCGCACGCAACGCGCCCTTGCTCCCGTTGATGGACCCCACCCCCGATGTGCCGTGACTTCGAAGATCAAGATCTTAGCGAACAAGATCCTCTCGAACACGAACGTGACGGCCCTGATCAGGTCGCCGGGGGCAGCTCGGCGGCGCGCACCGCGACCTCGCGGCAGCGCGAGCGCATCGTCGACGGCCACCCGCGCACATCGGCCGGGGCGCCGCCGCCGAGTTGGGCGAGGTCAGGCCCGGCACGCCGACATCCCGGGCCCCGCGCGCCGCACGGAATCCCGACGTTGATGCCGCGCTGGTCCTCCAGGAGCCCGTCTGGACGACGGTGTTCGACCCGTCGACCGTAGTGATGGAAAACCGCATTGGACCAGGTCGTGCTATTTTTGTGAGCAGTCGTTCAACTACGGAGGCCGCGATGGGGCGCAGACAGCTCTGGGACCAGGACGAGGTGCTGGCCTCGGCCATGCGGCTCTTCCGCCAGCGGGGCTACCTCGGCGCCTCACTGCGGGACATCGAAGAGGCCACCGGACTGCACCCGGGGAGCCTCTACCGGACCTTCCAGAGCAAGGACGGCCTGTTCCACGCCGCCCTGGACGCCTACAACGAGCGGGTGGTGCAGGACCGGGTCCGGGTCCACCTGCTGGAGCCGGCGGACCCTCTGGCCGGCATCCGCTCGTTCTTCACCTCGGCGATCGAGACCGGCGCCGAGCCCGACCCGGGCTGCCTGCTCACCAACACCGCCGTCGAGTCCTTCACCCTCCCTGCGACCGCCGCCGGCGTGCACCACGGCCTGGCAGTGATCGAAGGCGGCTTCGCCGACGCGCTGACCCGCGCCCGGCACCGCGGCGACACACCGCCGGACCTCGACGTCGCGACCACGGCAGCACACCTGCTCGCGCTCTACCAGGGCCTGCTGGTGCTCGTCCGGGCCGGCCTGCCCCGCACCACATTGCACAGCGTCACCGACGGCGCGATGGCGTCGATCGGCTCTCTGAGAACCGTACGAAAGCAGGACGACCATGAGTGACACCCAGCGGCTCTGGAACGACTACGCCGCCTGCTGGTCGGCCGACCCCGCCGACCGGATCGCCGCCCTCGGCGCGGTCGCGGTGGACGAGGTCGCCTACCGCGACCCCGGGGCCGAGGCTGCCGGCCTGACCGAACTCGCCGCCTACATGGCCGGATTCGCCACGGCCTTCCCCGGCCACCGGTTCCGCATCGACGAGGTGCTGGAGCACCACGACCGCTCCCTCGCCCGCTGGACCCAGCTCGGCGGGCAGGGCGAGACCGCGTCGACCGGCATCAGCACCGCCCGCCACCACGAGGACGGGCGCCTCGCCGACATCACCGGCTTCTTCCTCCCGGCCTAGTTCCTCCCGGCCCAGGGCGTGTCTTGTGGATCAGGCCAGGCCCGCGACGCCAGGGCACGCACCTCGCCGCGTTGTCGTCGGTCGCCGATGCTCCGCATGGACTCCCTC
>NZ_JBEZXE010000011.1:0-79840 GCF_040637885.1 Kitasatospora sp. NPDC028055
GTTGGCGGTCTGAAAATCACCCGTCACGCCCCTCTCCGCACCCACCCCCTCCACCGCCCCCTCCCGCAGCGCGTCCCTCTCGCCTGGGGTGGGTGAGGGGGTGGGGGGTTGGTGGGGGTGGGTGAGTGCGGGTGGGTGGGTGGGTGCCGGTGGGTGGGTGGGTGAGTGCCGGTGGGTGGGTGGGTGCTGCGGGTTGGGGGCGCGTGTCCTGGGGTGGTTGGGGGTCGTTGTTCCCGGAGTCCGGTGTTCCAGGTGTCGGATCCGAGTAGTGGGAGGCCCCGGGATGCGGCGCTGGGTGGCGGCGGTGGTGTGCTGTCTGGCTGTGGTCAGTGGGTGTGGTGGGTCGGGTGGGGGGTCGGCGGGGGGCGGGGTGCACATGCCGCCTCCGGCGGTGTCGCGGGCGGTGTTGGCGGTGGTGCCGGCGGACGGGGCGCAGGACGTGCCGTCGGAGGGGCCGGTGCGGGTGAGTGTGACGCAGGGGCGGCTGGTGTCGGTGCGGCTGGCCGATGCGAAGGGGGTCGAGCTGCCGGGGGTGATCGGTGCGGACGGTGCCAGTTGGGCGCCGGAGGGGGCGTTGCCGCTGGGGACGGCGTTCACCCTGGACTCGGTCGCGGAGGACGACCAGGGGCAGCGGGCGGCCCTGCACTCGGAGTTCTCCACGGCGGCCCGGGCGCACACCTTCGTGGCGTTCTTCACGCCGGAGGACGGGTCCACGGTCGGGGTGGGGATGCCGGTCTCGCTGCGGTTCAGCCGGCCGATCGCCGACCGGGCGGCGGTGGAGCGGGCCGTACAGGTCACCGCGGACCCGCCGGTGCCGGTGGCGGCGCACTGGTTCGGCAACCAGCGCCTGGACGTCCGTCCGCGGCAGTACTGGGCGGCCGGCACCAGGGTGACGGTGGCGCTGCGGCTCAAGGACGTACAGGGGGCGCCGGGGGAGCTCGGCAGCCAGAACCGGGACCTGCACTTCACGGTGGGCCGGGCGCAGGTGTCCACGGTGGACCTGGACGCGCACACCCTGACGGTCCGGTCCGGGCCGGGCGGCAAGGTGGTGCGGGTGCTCAAGGTCTCCGGGGGCAGCCCCGAGCACTCCACCTACCGGGGGGTGATGGTGGTGTCGGAGAAGTACAAGCTGACCCGGATGAATTCGCAGACCGTCGGAATGGGCGACGAGTACGACATCAAGGACGTCCCGCACGCGATGCGGCTGACCGCCTCCGGCACCTTCCTGCACGGCAACTACTGGACGGACCCCGGGGTGTTCGGCACCGCGAACACCAGCCACGGCTGCATCGGGCTGGCGGACGCCAAGGGGGGCGCCGGCAAGGACACTCCGGCGGGGTGGCTGTTCGAGCACACCCTCCCCGGGGACGTGGTCGAGGTGCGGGCCTCGGCGGGGGACGTCGTGCCGCCGTCGAACGGGCTGAACGGCTGGAACCTGCCGTGGGACCAGTGGGTGGCGGGCAGCGCGCTGCGGTAGGCCACCTCCCCGGGACCCCCTCAGACCCCCCGGTTATCCTGCTCCGGCGCGTCGGGCCCGACGCGAAAGATCGGGACCCGGTGCAACTCTTCCGGTCGCCCGTCGCGTCAAGTGAGTGAGTACCTGGAGGGGAGATTCCGTGAAGACGGGGAACACGGCCGGCGCTGCGATACGCACCGGTGGGCGATACCGGCGCAGGGGCGCGATGGCACTGGTCATGGGCAGCGTGCTGCTGCTCACCGCGGCGTGCAACGACGACAAGGGCGGCACCTCGGCGGACGCGGCGGCGACCGCCCCGGCGGACGCCGGTGGGACGACCGCCCCCGGCGGCGGCAACGCGGCCTCGCCGAAGACCTCGGCGGCCGTGCTCTCGGTGTCGGCGAAGGACGGCGCCCAGGACGTCGCGCCGAACGGGCTCCAGGTCTCCGTCGCCAGCGGCAAGCTGACCGCGGTCGAGGTGACCGACAAGAACGGCAAGCCGGTCGAGGGCGCGATCACCCCGGACGGCGCCGGTTGGAAGCCCGCGGCGGCGCTCGCCGTCGGCATGACGTACAAGGTGAACGCGCAGGCGAAGGACGACGCCGGGCTGGTTGCCGCGTCGACCACCTCGTTCACCACGCTGACGCCGGAGAAGAAGGCCTCGGCCAACGACAACATCGCCGACGGCGGCACCTACGGCGTCGGCATGATCGTCTCGGTGAACTTCACCAAGGACGTCAAGAACAAGGACGCCGTCCTCAAGGGCATCTCCTTCGAGACCGACAACGGCACCGTGGTCAAGGGGCACTGGTTCGACAGCCGCCGGGTGGACTTCCGCCCGGAGGAGTACTGGAAGCCGGGCACCAAGGTGACCATCAAGTACCGGTTGAAGAGCGTCGAGATCGCGCCGGGCGTCTACGGCGACGTGGACAAGGACGAGCCGTTCACCATCGGCCGGTCGATGGTCTCCACCGCGGACGCCAAGACCCACAAGATGACCGTCGAGCGGGACGGCAAGAGCACCGTCCTGCCGGTCACCCTGGGCGCGGACGCGACGCCGTCCTGGGGCGGGACCATGGTGATCATGGACAAGGAGCCGGTCACCCGGATGAACTCGCAGACCGTCGGTCTGGGCGGCGAGTACGACATCCAGGACGTGCCGCACGCGATGAGGCTGACCACCTCCGGCACCTTCCTGCACGGCAACTACTGGTCCAACCCGTTCGGCAAGTCCAACGGCAGCCACGGCTGCATCTCGATGCAGGACGTGAAGGGCGGCAGCGACTCCTCGGTCGCGGGCAAGTTCTACAACGACTCGATGGTCGGCGACGTGGTGAAGATCGTGAACACCAAGGAGAAGACCGTCTCGCCCTCCAACGGGCTGGGCGGCTGGAACGTGTCCTGGGTCAACTGGTAGGCCCGCAGGTTTTGTCGTCGAGCGGCCCGGACCTCACCCGTTGGGGTCGGGCCGCTCGGTTTTCGGGGCGAAAGACCCTCGAATGGCGCAACCTTTCCGGTGGCTCGACACATCTATGGGGCGGGTCCGTCGTGACCGCGGGGAGCAAGGGAGGGAATCGGCGATGAGGTCGATACGCAGAGTGGTGGCCGTCGGACTGGTCGGCGGGGCGATGACGTTGACCGCGGCCTGTGGCGGCGGCAACGGGGGCGGCAGCGGGAGCGGCGCCGCCAAGGCCGACCTGGGGGCCGGTGCCGGGGCCTCGGCGTCCGCCGCGGCGCCCAGCAGCTCGGTGCCGAAGGTGTCCACGGCCGCGGTGAGCATAGAGCCGAAGAACGGCGCGGTGGACGTGGCGCCGGGCGCGCTCAAGATCGGCGCGACAGGCGGCAAGCTGACCACCGTCAAGGTGAGCGACAAGGCGGGCAAGGAGGTCCCCGGCACGATCGCCGCCGACGGCGCCAGCTGGACCCCGTCCACCGGCCTCGCGGTGGGCACCGCCTACCAGGTCAGCGCGATGGCGGCGGACGCCAACGGCGCGGTCGCCGAGGCGGACAGCAGCTTCACCACGCTGACCCCGGCGGCGCTCGCCAAGGCCGTGGACAACGTGGACGACAACGCGACGTACGGCGTCGGCATGATCGTCTCGGTGGACTTCAGCAAGGACGTCCAGAACAAGGACGCCGTGCTGAAGGGCATCTCCTTCGAGACCGACAACGGCACCGTGGTCAAGGGCCACTGGTTCGACGACCGCCGGCTGGACTTCCGCCCGGAGGAGTACTGGAAGCCGGGCACCAAGGTGACGGTGCACTACCGCCTCAAGAGCGTGGAGATCGCCCCCGGGGTGTACGGCGCGGACCGGGACGAGCCCTTCACGATCGGGCGATCCCAGATCTCGACGGTTGACGCCGCCGCGCACCGGATGACGGTGGTCCGGGACGGGCAGTCCAGCGACATCGACATCACCTCCGGTTCGGACCAACACCCCACCTGGAACGGCACGATGGTGGTCATGGCCAAGGAGGACACGGTGCGGATGCAGTCCAGCACCCTGCCCGGCATGACCGGCGCCCCGTACGACCTCCAGGTGCCGCACTCGATCCGGCTGACCACCAGCGGGACGTACGTGCACGGCAACTACTGGAGCGGCTCCGCCTTCGGCGAGGACAACGTCAGCCACGGCTGCGTGGGCCTGCGCGACGTCAAGGGCGGCGGGGAGGGCACCTCGATGGGCAAGTTCTACGCGGGCACGCTGGTCGGGGACGTCGTCACCGTGAAGAACTCCATCAAGAAGGAGCCGCTCGACCCGGCGAACGGGCTGAGCGGCTGGAACCTGCCGTGGAGCAAGTGGTAACCGCCTGGTAGGCGGGGTTCGTCGTCAACCCGGGCTTGACTTCGGTCGGCCCGGGTCGACGCTTTTCCGGGGTCGGGTTGCTGGAGGCATATGCCGACTCGGGGGAGATCGTTTGCTCATTGTCCGTACGCGGCCGCTTGCGTTCCGCAATGATGGACCGCATGGCGGGTTGGGGCGAAACAGATCAGTCATCGGTTCCCGCGGCCGGCGTGGTCGCACAGGCGTCGTGGATCGACGTCCAGGGTGCGCTCTCGGCGCTGGAGCGGCTCAGCTCCGAGGAGCTGCAGGAGATGTACACCGGCAGACTGTGCGACCAGTCCGCGCCCAACGAGGCGCGGCTGCCGTCCCGGCCGGAGTCGGGCCCGGTGGCCCGTCGGCTGGTCCTGAACGTCCTGGAGTCCTGGGAGCTCCACCAGCACCTGGAGGCGGGCGAACTGCTGACCAGCGAGCTGGTCTCCAACGCCGTCCGGCACGCCGCCGGGCGCACCATCGGACTGTACGTCAGCCGCAAGCCCGGGTGGCTGCGGATCGAGGTCCGGGACTCCTCCCGCGCGCTGCCCTGCATGATCCTCGCCGAGCCCCGGCCGGTGAACGAGCGCGGCCGCGGGTTGAAGATCGTCGACGACCTCGCCGACCGCTGGGGGGCCGACCTGCTGCCGCGGGGCAAGGGCGTGTGGTTCGAGCTGAGGGTCCGCGAGCGGGGCTGAGGCCGCCGGTCCGTTCCGGCTGCGGATACGCGCAGGGCCCCCAGGTTCGCCGTGGTCGGCGGTGGGGGCCCCTGCAAGTCATCGCGCGGCCAAGGGGGTGCGTGTCGCGCGATGGGCGTCGGCAGTGCCAGGTCGGGCCCGCCGAAGTTCTCGATGTCTCGACTATCGCACGAGTCTCAGCATGTGGGCAAACCGGGCGTCTTGGATTGCAAGGTTTGTAACCTACTTCACCTTTGGATTTTGCATAGGTTCACGCTTCGGCCTGTGAATATTCACGATCCTGTCGGTGGTCACCGCTCCTGATCACTGCTCGGTGGACGCGTGCGGGTGCGTGGCTCGGGGGTGTGACGGCCAGGGCGGCCGAGGGTGCGGGTCGCGGGCGGGACGGCCGCGAGGGGGCGGCCGCGAGGGGGGACGGCGGGCCCGGCCCGGAAGATATCGATTCGTGATAACCGTCCGGCATTTCCGGGCGGCGCGTAAAAATGTGTCGGTCCTTTTCGCCCGGGACGTATGGATGTCGTCAACGGCCGCACTGCGGCGGGATTTCCGGCCCTACCATCCAGCTTTACCGAGAAGAAGGATGGATTTGACGTGGAATCCCTGTCCCGCCTGAAACGCGCCCTGGCTTGCGGGCTCGCCGCGGTCGCCGTTTTCGGCGGCCTGTCCGTACAGGCCCCGACGGCGTCGGCGGCGCCCCCCGTGGACACCACCTGCGGAACCCCGGCCGCCGTGGGCGGCGGCAACTGCATGACTGCGCTGATCAGTTCGGCCTTCGACATGATCAGGGGCATGCGTGCCGCGGCCAACAACAACAAGCTGGACAACGCGGAGTTCACCCAGAGCACCGCGAGCAAGTTGAGCCAGAAGTTCCCGGGGTTCAACGTTCTGGTGTACAAGACGGTGGGCACCGACCTGTACGACACCGAATGGTTCAAGGGCGAGTACAAGGCCGACATGCGCGGGGTGCTGCTCGACACCACGTACAAGCTCAATCATTTCCTGGACAAGGACAAGAAGGATCCCTCCGGCTACGACGTGTTCCGCATCTGGGTCTTCCAGGGGGACTCGACGTTCCGGAACCGGACCGACGGCGGCTTCATGAACTGGGCGTTCGTCGGCAACGACGGCGACAGCGTCAAGAAGGAGTCGTGGACCTGCCGGTCGGGCACCGCGCGGCCCTACAAGTGCGACGGCGACGTGCGCAGCATCCACTTCCCCGGGCGGTCCGGCTACGGCACCAGGACCGGCAGCCTGACCCCCGACTCCAGTCGCCCCGGCTACCACGCCTGCCTGGACGTCAGCGGCAACGGCACCGCGAACGGCACCCCCGTGCAGCTGTGGGAGTGCAACGGCGGCGACGCGCAGAAGTGGACCTACAACGGCTACCGGCTCCAGGCGGCCAACGGCAAGTGCCTCGACCTGCCGGGCAACAACACCGCGAACGGCAACAAGCTCCAGGTCTGGGACTGCCTGGACAACCCCGGGCAGCGCTGGAACATGTCGGCCAGCGGCGGGTTCCGGCACCTGGTGGACCAGGAGGACCGCTCCAAGGACGTCTGCATCGACGACTACAGCGGCCGGACCGGCAACGGCAGCCCGGTGGTGGCCTGGGGCTGCGGCTCCGAGGACAAGCGGGACGCGCCCAACCAGAACTGGGCCTGGGGCGGCACCCCGCCGACCACCACCCCGACCACACCCGCCAACGGCGCCGACGTGACCCTCAAGCTCGACAACGGGCTGGGCGCCGTTCCGGTCAGCGGTTCCGCCGGCGCGTCGGTCGTCGCCGGGATCCGGGGTGGCAGCGAATCCAAGTGGAAGCTCACCCCGGTGGGTGGCGGCCGCTACCGGATCACCAGCTCCTACGGGCTGGAACTCACCGAGAGCGGCGGCTACCTGGCCGAGCTCCAGCCGTGGAGCGACTCCTCCCAGCAGAAGTGGCAGCTCGTCCCGGTCGGCAACGGCAAGTACCGGATCCGGATCTCCGGGGACGACTGCCTCGCCCACGACGCCGACTTCAAGCAGCTCGGGGTGTGGACGTGCAAGTCGGGCTGGCAGCAGGAGTGGGTGCTGGAGGGCTACTCCGGCGGCGTGATCACGCCGACCGACCCGACCACGCCGACCAAGCCCCCGACGACCGGCGGCGGTGGTGGCGGGGGCGGTGCCGGCGTCCCGACCGAGCGGCCGCTGTTCCTCAAGCTCGCCAACGGGCTGGGCGCGACCGCGCCCAACGAGACCGCGAGCTGGGGTTCGCCGATCGTCGGCGGGATCCTGGGGGCCAAGGGGTCCCGCTGGACGATCAAGCCGCTGGGCGGGGACCGCTACCGGATCGTCAACGACCTCGGGTTCAACCTCACCGAGAACCCGGCGACCTACGTCGCCGAGCAGCAGGCCTGGGGCGACACCTCAAACCAGAAGTGGCAGTTCAAGAGCCTCGGCGACGGCAAGTACCGGATCCAGATCGGTGACGACGACTGCCTCACCCACGACTCCGACTTCAAGCAGCTCGGGGTGTGGACCTGTGAGGGCGGCTGGAAGCAGGAGTGGACCTTCCAGCTCCTCTGACCGCTCCTCCGCGGTGCGTGGGAAGTCGGCCCGGCCGACTTCCCGCGCGGCACCGGCTCCGGCCCCGGTAACCTCGGGGGCGTGAACCCTTACTGGCACGTCGCACTGCCACCGCTCCGCGCCTGATCGGGCGCCCGCTCCGGTGGCTTGATCCCCGCAGCCCCCTCCAGGGGCCCTGCGGCGTGCGCCCGTTCTCGGAACCAGTCCCCTCGACGGTCCTCGACGACGGAAGTTCACGACTGTGCCGAATCGTTTCTCAGCGCCTGCGCCCACGTCCGCGCGCGCTCGACTGACCCCCGCCCCCCGCCGTACCCGTCCGATCGACGGGCCGGTGCCGATCCTGGCCTCCGCGCTGCTGTGGGGCACCACCGGGACGGCCGCCTCGTTCGCGCCCGCGGGCGCTCCGGCGGCCGGGATCGGGGCGGCGGCCCTGATGCTCGGCGGAATGCTGCTGTTCCTCACCGACCGCGCCGCCTGGTCGCTGCCCCGGGTGTGCGGGGCGGGCGAGCGGTGGCTGCTGCTGGTCGGGGCGGTGGCCGTGGTGGGGTACCCGGTCACCTTCTACCCGGCGGTGACCCGGACCGGGGTCGCGGTCTCCACCGTGATCGCCCTCGGCAGCGCGCCGGTGTTCACCGGGCTGCTCGGCCGGCTCGCCCGGCAGGGCCGCCCCGGCGCCCGGTGGGCCGGGGCGACGGCGCTGGCCGTGCTCGGCTGCGCGGTGCTGGTGCTCGGGCCCGAACTCCTCGGCGGCGGTGCGGCGGTGGACCTCCCGGGGGTGCTGCTGGCGGCGCTCGCCGGGCTCTCGTACGCGGTGTACTCGCTGATCGCCGGGCGGCTGATCGCGGCCGGGCGCCCGGCCGGCGGGGTGATGGGCGCGATGTTCGGCGGGGCGGCGGTGCTGGTGCTGCCGGTGCTCGCCCTGGGCCCGGTGGGCTGGCTGCTCTCGGCGCGCGGCGCGGGCACAGTGCTGCACCTCGGGGTGGTCACCACCTTCCTCGCCTACCGGCTCTTCGGCCACGGCCTGCGCCACACCCCGGCGCAGACCGCCACCACCCTCACCCTCGCCGAACCCGCCGTCGCCGCCGTCCTCGGCGTCGCAGCCCTGGGCGAGCGCCTCCCGGCCCTCTCCTGGTGCGGCCTCGCCGTCCTCGCGGGCGGCCTGGCAGTACTCACGCTCCCCGGCCGGCGCTGAGGCGTGTCTCGGTGTACGGCCGGTGCTGGGTAGGGTGGGGCGGACCGAATGAGCTGTGGGGGCCAAGTCTGGTGCTGTGACGGTGTCCTGACTGATCCTCTGCCGTCGAAGGGGGCGCTCGTCATGTCGGAATCCGCTGTGCCCGGTCCGGTGGAGCTGCTGGCCCGTTACCGGCGGGCGATGCTCGAGCTGGATGCGGACGCGCTGGCCGGGCTGTACGCCGAGGACGGGGTGCACGAGTTCCCGTTCCTGTTCCCGGGGATGCCCGAGTGCTACCGGGGGCGGGAGGAGGTCCGGGCCGGGTACCGGGCCGCGTGGGGGGCGAGCGAGGCCCGGCCGCGGGAGATCAGGGAGGTGGCCGTCCATCCGGGGGCGGATCCCGAGGTGCTCACCGTCGAGCAGGTGGTGATCGGGACGGTCGCCACCACCGGTGCGCCGTTCGCCCTCCCGGGCCTGCTGGTGCTGCGGGCCCGGGACGGGCTGCTGGTGCACGTCCGGGACTACATGGACGGCCTCGGCGTCGCCCACGCGATGGGGCGGCTGGGCGCGGTGGCCGCGCGCCTGGAGGGCCGGGCCTGAGGGCCGGGCCCCAGGCCTGCGGCGCAGATGGCGAAGTGGGTGGCGATGCCGTCGAGGACGGGTCCGGGGAGTGTCCAGGGAGAATTCGATGCACGAGCGGCCCCCGGGTGGATCCGATCCACCCGGGGGCCGCTCGTCAGCGCGCCGCGATCAGCACTCGATGACGTTCACGGCGAGGCCGCCGCGCGAGGTCTCCTTGTACTTGATCTTCATGTCCGCCCCGGTCTCCTTCATCGTCTTGATCGCCTTGTCCAGCGAGACGTGGTGGCGCCCGTCGCCGCGCAGCGCCATCCGGGCCGCGGTGACGGCCTTGACCGAGGCCATGCCGTTGCGCTCGATGCACGGGATCTGGACCAGGCCGCCGACCGGGTCGCAGGTGAGGCCGAGGTTGTGCTCGATGCCGATCTCGGCGGCGTTCTCGACCTGCTCGGGGGTGCCGCCGAGGACCTCGGCGAGGCCGCCCGCGGCCATCGAGCAGGCGGAGCCGACCTCGCCCTGGCAGCCGACCTCGGCGCCGGAGATGGAGGCGTTCTCCTTGAAGAGCATGCCGATGGCGCCGGCCGCGAGCAGGAAGCGCACGATGCCGTCGTCGTCGGCGCCCGGGATGAAGTTCAGGTAGTAGTGCAGGGTGGCGGGGATGATCCCGGCCGCGCCGTTGGTCGGCGCGGTGACCACCCGGCGGCCGGAGGCGTTCTCCTCGTTGACCGCCATCGCGTAGAGGGTCACCCACTCCATCGCGTTGGCCGGGCCGATGCCCTCGGCCCGCAGCGCCCGGGCCGCGGCCGCCGCCCGGCGGCGCACCTTGAGGCCGCCCGGCAGGATGCCCTCACGGGACATGCCGGCCCGCACGCACTCCTGCATGACCCGCCAGATCTCCAGCAGTCCGGTGCGGATCTCCTCCTCGGTGCGCCAGGCCTTCTCGTTCTCCAGCATCAGGCCGGAGATCGACAGCCCGGTCTCCCGGCTGAGCCGCAGCAGTTCGTCGCCGGTGCGGAAGGGGTACTTGAGCACGGTGTCGTCGGGCTTGACCCGGTCCGCGCCGATCGCGTCCTCGTCCACGACGAAGCCGCCGCCGACCGAGTAGTAGGTCTTCTCCAGCAGCGTCGAGCCGTCCGCCGCGTACGCCCACAGGGTCATGCCGTTGGCGTGGTACGGCAGCGAGCGGCGCCGGTGCAGGATCAGCCGGTCGTCCGGGTCGAAGTCGACGGTGTGCTCGCCGAGCAGCGAGATCCGCTTCTCGGCGGTGATCCGCTCGACGTCCTTGTCGGCCTGGTCGACGTCGACGGTGCGGGGCGAGTTGCCCTCCAGGCCCAGCAGGACGGCCTTCGGGGTGCCGTGGCCGTGGCCGGTGGCGCCCAGGGAGCCGTAGAGCTCGGCGCGCAGGCCGGTCACCTGCTCCAGCAGGCCTTCGGAACGCAGGCGGCGGGCGAACATCCGGGCGGCGCGCATCGGGCCGACGGTGTGGGAGCTCGACGGGCCGATGCCGATGGAGAAGAGGTCGAAGACACTGATGGCCACGGAGGACGTCCTTGTCTGGTCTCGTGGAAGGACTTGCGGGCAGGGCGGCGGGCGGGGCGGGCTGACAAGGGACGGGGCACCGCGCGCACTGTCCAGTGTGCGCGGTGCCCCGGGGTCCCCGGTACGCCGGCGGAGTGAGGCCGGTCACCCGGAGCCGGACGGCCCGGCGGACCGGGCCGCTCCGGATCAGCCCTGGTCGGCCAGGTTCGGGTAGAGCGGGTACTTCTCGGCCAGGGCGGTGACCCGGGCCTTGAGCGCGGCGGCGACGGTCTCGTCGAAGGCGGGCTTGAGCGCCTCGGCGATGATGTCGGCGACCTCGCGGAAGTCCTCGGCGACGAAGCCGCGGGTGGCCAGGGCCGGGGTGCCGATCCGCAGGCCCGAGGTGACCATCGGCGGGCGCGGGTCGTTCGGGACGGCGTTGCGGTTGACCGTGATGCCGACCTCGTGCAGCCGGTCCTCGGCCTGCTGGCCGTCGAGCTGGCTGTTGCGCAGGTCGACCAGGACCAGGTGGACGTCGGTGCCGCCGGACAGCACGGTGGCGCCGGCCTCGGCGACGTCGGCCTGGAGCAGGCGCTCGGCGAGGATCTTGGCGCCCTCCAGGGTGCGCTGCTGGCGCTCCTTGAAGTCCTCCGAGGCGGCGACCTTGAAGGCGACGGCCTTGCCCGCGATCACGTGCTCCAGCGGACCGCCCTGCTGGCCCGGGAAGACCGCGGAGTTGATCTTCTTGGCCCACTCGGCCTTGGACAGGATGACGCCGCCGCGCGGGCCGCCCAGGGTCTTGTGGGTGGTGGTGGTGACCACGTCCGCGTACGGCACCGGGTTCGGGTGCAGGCCCGCGGCCACCAGGCCGGCGAAGTGCGCCATGTCCACCATGAGCAGGGCGCCGACCTCGTCGGCGACCCGGCGGAACGCGGCGAAGTCCAGCTGGCGCGGGTAGGCGGACCAGCCGGCGATGATCAGCTTCGGCTGGTGCTCCTTGGCGAGGCGCTCGACCTCGGCCATGTCGACCTGGCCGGTCTTCTCGTCGACGTGGTACGCGACCACGTTGTAGAGCTTGCCGGAGAAGTTGATCTTCATGCCGTGGGTCAGGTGACCGCCGTGGGCCAGGTTCAGGCCCAGGATGGTGTCGCCCGGCTGGATCAGCGCGAACATCGCGGCGGCGTTGGCCTGCGCGCCCGAGTGCGGCTGGACGTTGGCGTGCTCGGCGCCGAACAGGGCCTTCACCCGGTCGATCGCGATCTGCTCGACCACGTCGACGTGCTCGCAACCGCCGTAGTACCGGCGGCCGGGGTAACCCTCGGCGTACTTGTTGGTGAGCACCGAACCCTGGGCCTCCATGACCGCCACCGGGGCGAAGTTCTCGGAGGCGATCATCTCCAGCGTGGTCTGCTGGCGGTGCAGCTCGGCGTCGACCGCGGCGGCGATCTCCGGGTCGAGGGCGTGCAGGGACTGGTTGAGAACCGTCATGGTGTGGTCTTCCCGGGGAGGAGAGCGGAGGGACGGTGGGAGTGGGACGGACCGCCGTGCTGCGGTCCGTCCCGGGGGTGGCTCAGCCCTCGGCGTGGGTGAGCGCGTCGTACTCGGCGGCGCTGAGCAGCGTGTCGGTGGCCTCCACGCGGACCTTGAACAGCCAGCCGCCCTCGAACGGGGCGCTGTTGACCAGGCTGTTGTCGTCCAGGACGTCCTCGTTGACCTCGGTGACCTCGCCGGTCACCGGGGAGTACAGGTCGCTGACCGACTTGGTCGACTCCAGCTCGCCACAGGTCTCGCCGGCGGTCACCGTGTCGCCGACCGCGGGCAGCTGCACGTAGACGATGTCACCGAGCGCGTCGGCGGCGTGCTTGGTGATGCCGACCGTCGAGACACCGTCCTCGGCGGCGGTCAGCCACTCGTGCTCCTTGGTGTACTGCAGGTGCTGGGGGTTGCTCATGGCGTCATTCTCCAGGATGGGAAGCGGGTACGACGCAGCGGGCCGCCGCACGGACGGCTCCGACGTGCGCGGATGGGAAAACGAGGGGCGCCGACGGCCTCAGCGGGCGCGCTTGTAGAACGGCAGCGCCACGACCTGGACCGGCTCGTGCTTGCCGCGGACGTCCACCGCGACGGTGCCGCCGGGGGCGGAGTGGGCCGCGTCCACGTAGGCCATCGCGATCGGCTTGCCCAGCGTGGGGGACGGCGCGCCCGAGGTGATCCGGCCGATCGGGGCGCCCTCGGTGGAGACCACCGTGTACTCAGCACGCGGCACCCGCTTGCCTTCGGAGACCAGGCCGACCAGCACCTTCGGCGGGTTGGTCTCGGCCGCGGCGGCGGCCTGCTCCAGCGCCCTGCGGCCGATGAACGCGCCCTCGTTGGTGGTCTTGTCGAAGCGCACCACCCGGCCCAGACCGGCGTCGAACGGGGTCAGGTCGGTGGACAGCTCGTGCCCGTACAGCGGCATGCCCGCCTCCAGGCGCAGCGTGTCGCGGCAGGACAGGCCGCACGGGACCAGGCCGCGGCCCTCGCCGGCGGCGGTCAGCGCCTGCCAGACCGGCTCGGCGTCGGCCGGGGCGCAGAAGATCTCGAAGCCGTCCTCGCCGGTGTAGCCGGTGCGGGCCAGCAGCACGTCCTTCCCGGCCACGGTGGCCGGGAGGATCGCGTAGTACTTGAGACCGGGCAGGTCGGCGTCGGTGGTGTCGGCCAGGATCGCGGTGGCCTCCGGGCCCTGGACGGCGATCAGCGCGTAGGTGTCGCGGTCGTCGGTGACGACGGCGTCGAAGCCCTTGGCCCGGGCGATCAGCTCGTCCAGCACCAGCTGGGCGTTGGAGGCGTTGGCGACGACCAGGAAGGCGTCCTCGCGCAGCCGGTAGACGATCAGGTCGTCCAGGATGCCGCCGTCCTCGGCGCAGATCATGGTGTAGCGGGCGCGCAGCTCGCCGAGCGCGGAGACGAAGCCGACCAGCGCGTGGTCCAGCATCTCGCCGGCCTGCGGGCCGGTGACGGTGATCTCGCCCATGTGCGAGAGGTCGAACAGACCGGCCTTGGTGCGGACCGCGAGGTGCTCCTCGCGCTCGCTGCCGTAGCGCAGCGGCATGTCCCAGCCGGCGAAGTCGGTCATGGTCGCGCCGAGGGCGCGGTGCAGCGCGTCGAGCGCGGTCAGGCGGAGGGACGACATGGCCAGGAACTCCTCGGTCGGGGCACTCAGGGGTGCACGCGCCGGACCGGACCGCTGGGGGACCGACCCCGCGCGCGGGCATGCGGCGGCGTGGGTCTCCCCATCTGTCGTCGAACCTGAGAGCTTCACCGCCCACCTGCCCGCAGCCGGCACCAGCGTCGGCTGGTTCCAGCATCGGGGACAGGACGGCGGCTTGCACCGTGGGTGGGCGCGCGACACGGTCGTGCGCCGCTTTCCAGATGTGCCTAACCCGCGCGGTAGGGGGGCCTGAGAGATTCCGGGGAGGACTTGCTCCTTCGGCGCCGGCTGTGCTCCCTGAGGGGCACTCCGGGCTCTCCCGCGCGGGTTCGAGCGGCCGGTGTGGAGTTGTGGGGGCCCGCGGCGCATGCCGTCGGACGCGCACATCATGGCACGTCCTCGCGGAGGAGGGGAGAGGGGACCCGGTCACACCACGGCTGGGCGGACCCGGGCCCTAAAATCATCGCGTCGGCGCAGCAGTGGGCGGCCGACCCGGCCGTGGGCCGGATCGGCGGCGCATGGAGTACCCGGTGGAGCAGCAGCAGGGGTGGGGCGGGCCGCAGGCGGCGCCGGCGGGCGGCACGTGGCCGGCGAACGAGCTGGAGCAGGTGCTGACGGCCGCGCTGGGCGACCCGGGAGCGACTCCGCGGGTGATCGAGGTGCTGGCCCGCAGCCAGGTGTGGATCCCGCTGCCGGCCGGGGGCGACCCGGCCGGGCAGTCGCTGGACCTGCCGACCGTCGAGCTGGCCGGGGCCCCGTACGTGCCGGTGTTCTCCTCGCAGGAGGTGTTCCTGCAGCAGGCGCCGGGGATGGCCTTCGCGGTCGCGCCGGCCTGGGAGTTCGCCCGCGGGCTGCCGCTGGGCGTGGGCATCGCGGTCAACCCGGAGGCGGCGGTGGGCATCCCGGTGCCGCCGCAGGGCGTGGCGGAGCTGCGCCGCGGGCCCCGAGAGGCCGCTCGGTGGGAGCACACCGAGAACGCGCCGGAGGGGCCGACCGGCGGCCGGGTGGCCCTGCGCGAGCCGGTGCCGGGCGAGGACCCGGAGCACTTCCTGGCCGCCTGCCGGGCGGAACTGTCGGCCTTGCCGGGGGTGTTGACCGCGCGCCGGGCGCTGGCCAGCATCGAGGGCGAGCCGACCGTGATGTTCGTGGGCGTGCAGCTGGATCCGGCCGCCCCGGCCGACCCGGGGGCGGTGAACGAGGCGCTCGGCCGGGCGCTGGGAACCGCACCGCTGCCGGGCGGCGTCCACCTCGTGCTGCTCGACCTCGCCGACGACCCGGTGGTCGAGTGGCTGTTGACCCGGGTCATGCCCTTCTACTCGCGGGTGTGAGCGGGGATCCTTCACAGGCACGTCGCCGTGGCGGCGGCCGGTGCCGCGCCATAGGGTGCGTGCAGGCGGCTGACGGGCCGGCGGGTTCAGGAAAGAGGCGCGGCGAGGTGGGCGCATGAGTGCGGGAACGGGAGCGGGCGGGGCGCCGGGGCCCTGGGGCCAGGCACCGGCCGGGCGCCCGGGCGCGGACCCGGGCGGGTTGGAGCAGGCTCTGCGCGAGGTCGCGCCGGAGCGCTTCGACGCGTACGAGCGGCTGCTGCACGCGCTGGCCGACGGCCAGGTCTGGATGCTGCTCTGGCACGGTACGCCGGGCAGCCCGGACGCGCAGTACGGGAACATGGAGATCAGCGGCCACGGCTACGCGCCGGCCGTGACCTCGCCCGAGCAGCTGACGGCCTCCGGCTGGGCGCGGGCCCACGAGGTCATCTCGGGGCGGGAGATCGCCGCCTCGCTGTACCGCACCCGCTGGGGCCTGTGGCTGAACCCGCACGCGCCGGGCGGCGGGGTGGGCGTGCCCTGGGCGGACCTGCGGCGGGTCGCCGCGGGCCTGGACCGGCTGCCGGCCGGTCCGTTGAAGCTGAGCGAGCCGCAGGTCGACGCGCAGCAGTTCTTCGCCCTGCTGGAGCGGCAGGCCGGTGAGGTGCGCGCGGTGCGGGCGCTGCGCCGGGCCTGGGTGCAGCCGGCGGTGGGGGAGCCGTACCTGGCGATCGGTCTGGACCTGTACGAGAGTTCGCCGCCGGCCGTGGAGGCGGTGCGGGCGCTGATGCAGCGCGCGATCGCGGTGGCCCCGGAGGGGCTCGCGGTGTCCACGGTGGCGATGGCGGACGAGTTCGACCCGGTGGCGCTGTGGATGCGCGCCAACGCGCGGCCGTTCTTCGACCGGGAGGCCGGGCGCCCGCCGACCGGCCCGTACCCGCCGGTGCCGCCGCCGTACCCGGGCCAGTCGATGCCGGGGCAGCCGATGCCGGGCCGGCCGGTGCCGGGGCAGCCGGTGCCCGGGCAGTCGATGCCGGGCTACGCGTACGGCACCCAGCCGCCCGCGCCGGGCTGGGGGCAGCAGCCCCAGCCGCAGTGGCCCGGCTACCCCGGGCGCTGACCGGTAGACCCAATAGCCAAAATCGCTCACCCGAAGCCGACTTGATTCACCAACAGGTCGGCTTCGGTGCTTTCCGGACGAATTTCCGCACTCTCCGCAGAGGCATCTTGACATGGCAGTTACACCCGTGTGAAGAGGTATATGCCGAAGATCGGAGGCGTGCATGCAGGCAGATCACAGTTGGGCATCTGTCGGTTGTCAGGGCTGGCGCAAGCCAGTTCGGATGACAGAGAGTTCTGCGCAACGCATCGCGCGTACTGGAAACCCCACGAAGGTGAACGCGCACGCCGACCGCTCGATCCACGCGAAGCCCATCCCGCGTGGAGGCAGTGCCCGTGCACGACGCACTGCCGCGACCACCTGCTCCTAGCACCTCCGCACGTCCGCAGCCGTACCGCCGAAGCCGGCGCCCGGCACCCGTGGGCCGGCCACCGTCGGCGAGGGGACCAACTGACCATGACCGCACCCATCACTACCGCCGGGAACGAACCCGAGGCGCCCGCCTCCCCGAGCCCGGCCACCACGATCGAGGGCCGCTCCCTCGGTCGGATCGCCTGGACCCGCTTCAAGCGGGACAAGGCCGCCGTCGCCGGCGGCGTCGTGGTGATCCTGCTGATCCTCCTGGCCGTCCTGTCCGGCCCGATCGAGGCCCTGTTCGGGCTCGACCCCGACCAGCCGAACCCGGACCTGCTGGACGCCAACCTCGGCGGACTCCCGCTCGGGGACTGGGGCGGGATGAGCGGGGACCACCTGCTCGGCATCGACCCGCTGCAGGGCCGCGACCTGCTCGCCCGCGTGGTCGACGGCTCCTGGGTCTCCCTGCTGGTCGCCTTCGGCGCGACCGTGCTCTCCAACACCATCGGCACCGTGCTCGGCGTGATGGCCGGCTACTACGGCGGCTGGGTGGACACCCTGATCAGCCGGCTGATGGACGTCTTCCTGGCGTTCCCGCTGCTGCTGTTCGCCATCGCGATCTCCGCCTCGCTCCAGGGCGGCGCGTTCGGCCTGCACGGCCTGCCGCTGCACATCCTGGTGCTGATCTTCGTGATCGGCTTCTTCAACTGGCCCTACATGGGCCGGATCGTGCGCGGACAGACCCTCTCGCTGCGCGAGCGGGAGTTCGTCTTCGCGGCCCGCAGCCTCGGTGCGCGCGGCCCGTTCATCCTGTTCAAGGAGCTGCTGCCCAACCTGGTCGGCCCGATCCTGGTCTACTCGACCCTGCTGATCCCGACCAACATCCTCTTCGAGGCCGGGCTGAGCTTCCTCGGCGTCGGCATCCAGCCCCCGCAGTCCTCCTGGGGCGGCATGCTGGCGGACGCGAAGAACTACTACCAGGTCGACCCCCAGTACATGGTGGTCCCCGGTGTGGCGATCTTCATCACCGTGCTCGCGTTCAACCTGCTCGGCGACGGGCTGCGTGACGCCCTCGATCCCAAGAGCAACTGAGCCTGCGTCAATGCGCAGGCGCCAGGCCCTTCCTCCTCCACATCCTCAAGGGGTTGATCTCACCCATGCGTAGGTCCCGTACCGTCGCGTTGACCGCCGTGGCCGCAGCCGCGGTCCTGGTCGTCACCGGCTGCTCGTCCAGCACCAAGAACAACGGCGGAAGCTCGAACTCGGCCGATTCCAACGGTGGCGGCGCCGACGCGGCCACCAAGCAGATCGTCAACGCCTCGGACAAGAAGGGCGGGACGGTCACCTACGAGATGAAGGGCACCCCGGACTCCCTCGACCCGGGCAACACCTACTACGCCTACATCTACAACTTCTCGCGCCTGTACGGGCGTCCGCTGACCACCTTCAACCCGGCCGCCGGCGCGGACGGCAACAAGCTGGTCCCGGACCTCGCCGAGTCGCTGGGCCAGCCCAGCACGGACGGCCTGACCTGGACGTACAAGCTGCGCGCCGGCCTCAAGTACGACGACGGCACCCCGATCACCTCCAAGGACGTCAAGTACGCCGTGGAGCGCTCGAACTTCGCGCCCGAGGTGAACTCCAACGGCCCGACGTACTTCCACGACCTGCTGGTCGACAACCCGACGCCGTACCAGGGCCCGTACAAGGACAAGACCGGCGACCTCAAGTCGATCGAGACGCCGGACGACACCACGATCGTCTTCCACCTGCAGCACCCGTTCGCGGACTTCGACTACCTGGTCAGCGCCCCGCAGACGGTGCCCGTCCCGCAGGCCAAGGACACCGGTGCCGACTACGTGAAGCACATCGCGTCCTCGGGCACCTACAAGTTCGAGTCCTACGAGGACGGCAAGCAGGCCGTCCTGGTCCCGAACACCAACTGGGACAAGAGCACCGACCCGATCCGGAAGCAGCTGCCGGACAAGATCGTGCTCAAGATGAACATCGACCAGGCCACCATCGACAAGGACCTGCTGGCCGGCAACGCCCAGGTCGACCTGGTCGGCGGCGGCGTCGACCCGCAGACCCAGGCGCAGATCCTGCGCGACTCGAAGCTCAAGGCGAAGACCGACAACGCCTACGGCGGCCGCCTGGTCTACATGGCGATCAACACCAAGGTCGCGCCGTTCGACAACATCGAGTGCCGCAAGGCCGTCCAGTTCGCGGTCGACAAGGTCGCGGTGCAGACCGCGCTCGGCGGCCCGATCCGCGGCCAGGTGGCCAACACCGTGCTCCCGCCGGACATCCCGGGCCACCAGGACTTCAACCTGTTCGAGACCAAGGACAACAAGGGTGACCAGGCCAAGGCCAAGGACGCCCTGAAGGCCTGCGGCAAGGACGGCGGCTTCACCACCGTGCTGTCCGCCCGCACCGAGCGCGCGACCGAGGTCGCCGCGGCCACCGCGATCCAGGCGCAGCTCAAGAACATCGGCATCAACGCCGAGATCCAGCAGTTCCCGCAGGGCAAGTACCTGACCGACTCGGCCGGTGCGCCGCAGTACACCCAGGACCACAACATCGGTCTGATGATGATGCAGTGGGGCGCCGACTGGCCGACCGGCTACGGCTTCCTGCAGCAGATCGTCGACGGCCGCGCGATCAAGGCCTCCGGCAACAGCAACCTGGCCCAGCTGAACGACCCGGCCGTCAACAAGCTGCTGGACGACGCCGCGGTCAACCCGGACCGGGCCGCCCGCGAGAAGATCTACGGCGACATCGACAAGAAGGTCATGGAGTCCGCGGTGTACGTCCCGCTGACCGACTTCAAGGTCTTCCTGTACCGCCCGGACAGCGCCACCAACCTGGCGTCCACCCCGGCCTTCTCGGGTGAGTACGACTACCTGAACATCGGCACCACCAAGTAAAGAGCCTGGCTCCGCATCCCTGAAGGCAGGTGAAGGCAGCGGCGCCCGCCGCCGTCCGGAAGACCCCGGACGGCGGCGGGCCGCCGGAGCCGCCCAACTGTGTTTGCCTACATCATCCGCAGGATCCTCGCGGCCGCGGCACTGCTGGTCGTCGTCAGCGCGGTCACCTTCGCGATCTTCTTCCTGCTCCCGCGCATCGCCGGCGAGACCACCGACCAGCTGGCCGCGCAGTACATCGGGAAGAACCCCTCGCCCGAGGCGATCCAGGCGGTCAAGCAGAACCTCGGCTTCGACCAGCCGCTGTACACCCAGTACTGGAACTTCCTCAAGGCGCTGGTCAGCGGCGCCGAGTACAAGTTCGGCCCGGAACCGGCCACCTGCCACGTGCCCTGCTTCGGCTACTCCTTCAAGAACCACCTGGAGGTCTGGCCGGAGATGACCAGCCGGATCCCGGTCACCATCTCGCTCGCCATCGGCGCGGCGGTGCTCTGGCTGGTCTCCGGCGTCACCACCGGCGTGATCTCCGCCCTCAAGCCGCGCTCGATCTTCGACCGGCTCTCCATGGGCATCGCGCTGGCCGGCGTCTCGCTCCCGGTCTTCTTCACCGGCGCCCTGCTGCTGACCGTGTTCAGCTACGAGTGGCCGATCCTGGACAACCTGGAGTACGTCGACTTCACCGCCGACCCGCTGATGTGGGCCCGCAACCTGATCCTCCCGTGGATCTCGCTGGCCTTCCTCTACTCCGCGCTCTACGCCCGGCTCACCCGCGCCGGGATGCTGGAGACGATGAGCGAGGACTACATCCGCACCGCCCGGGCCAAGGGCCTGGTCGAGCGCAAGGTGGTGGTCAAGCACGGCCTGCGCTCCGCGCTCACCCCGATCGTCACCATCTTCGGCATGGACCTCGGCCTGCTGCTCGGCGGTGCGCTGATCACCGAGCAGGTCTTCTCGCTCAAGGGCATCGGCCAGTTCGCCGTCCAGGCGATCTCCGACAACGACCTGCCCAAGATCCTCGGCGTCACCCTGCTGGCCGCCTTCTTCATCGTCGCCTGCAACCTCGTGGTCGACCTCCTGTACGCCCTCGTCGACCCCCGCGTGAGGCTCTCGTGACCGACCTCCAGAAGAACCCGGCGGACGCCGCGCCCAGCTCTCCGGGCGACCCCTTCCTGTCCGTGCGCGACCTGCGGATCCACTTCGACACCGACGACGGCCTGGTCCGCTCGGTGGACGGGGTCAGCTTCGACCTGCACAAGGGCCGCACCCTCGGCATCGTCGGCGAGTCCGGCTCCGGCAAGTCCGTCACCTCGCTCGGCATCATGGGCCTGCACCGCTCCAAGCGGGCCCGGATCAGCGGCGAGATCCGGCTGGACGGCGAGGACCTGATCGCCGCCGGACCGGACCGGGTGCGCCAACTGCGCGGCCGGGAACTGGCGATGATCTTCCAGGACCCGCTGACCGCGATGCACCCCTACTACACAGTGGGGCAGCAGATCGTCGAGGCCTACCGGGTGCACCACCCCCAGGCCTCCAAGAAGCAGGCCAGGACCCGCGCGATCGAGATGCTCGACCGGGTCGGCATCCCGCAGCCGGACCGCCGGGTGGACGACTACCCGCACCAGTTCTCCGGCGGCATGCGCCAGCGCGCGATGATCGCCATGGCCCTGGTCAACGACCCCTCGCTGCTGATCGCCGACGAGCCCACCACCGCCCTGGACGTCACCGTCCAGGCGCAGATCCTGGACCTCATCCGGGACCTCCAGCAGGAGTTCGGCTCCGCCGTCATCATCATCACCCACGACCTCGGGGTGGTCGCCGAGCTCGCCGACGACATCCTGGTCATGTACGGCGGCAAGTGCATCGAGCGCGGGCCCGCCGAGACCCTCTTCGACGCGCCCGAACACCCCTACACCTGGGGCCTGTTGGGCTCGATGCCGCGACTGGACCGGGAACTGCAGGACCGGCTGGTGCCGGTCCGGGGCACCCCGCCCAGCCTGATCAACGTGCCGTCCGGCTGCGCCTTCCACCCGCGCTGCCCGTACGCCGCCCTGACCGGCGGGCGCTCCACGGGCGAGGTCCCGGTGCTCACCGAGGCCGCACCCGGGCACTTCGCGGCCTGCCACCTGGCGGCCGACGAGCGGCACCGCATCTTCGCCGAAGAGATCGCGCCCCGGCTGTGAGCCCGGCCCCGTACCACCATTCTGGAGAGAACCGATGACGGACACTCAGGGGGCCACCATCCCTGCACCGGCGCCCGCCCCCGAGCGCGAGCCGCTGTTGAAGGTCACCGGCCTGACCCGGCACTTCCCGATCCGCGGCGGACTGCTGCGGCGCCCGACCGGCGCGGTGCGGGCCGTCGACGGCATCGACTTCACCGTCAACGCCGGCGAGACGCTGGGCGTCGTCGGCGAGTCCGGCTGCGGCAAGTCGACGATGGGGCGGCTGGTCACCCGGCTCGACGAACCCACCGGCGGGACGATCGAGTTCGAGGGCACCGACATCAGCCACCTCGGCACCGGGGCGATGCGGCCGCTGCGCCGAGACATCCAGATGATCTTCCAGGACCCGTACTCCTCGCTGAACCCCCGGCACACCGTCGGCACCATCGTCAGCGCGCCGTTCAAGCTCCAGGGGGTCCACCCCGAGGGCGGCGTCAAGAAGGCCGTCCAGGACCTGCTGGAGCTGTGCGGGCTCAGCCCCGAGCACTACAACCGCTACCCGCACGAGTTCTCCGGCGGCCAGCGCCAGCGCATCGGCATCGCCCGGGCGCTCGCGCTCAAGCCGAAGATGATCATCGCGGACGAGCCGGTCTCGGCGCTGGACGTGTCGATCCAGGCGCAGGTGGTCAACCTGCTCGACGACCTCCAGCAGGAGCTCGGCCTGACCTACCTGATCATCGCGCACGACCTCTCGGTGGTCCGGCACGTCTCCGACCGGGTGGCGGTGATGTACCTCGGCAAGATCGTCGAGATCGCCGACCGCGACTCGCTCTACCGCAGCCCGATGCACCCGTACACCACCGCCCTGATGTCGGCCGTCCCGGTGCCGGACCCGCGCCGGCGCCAGCAGGGCGGGCGCGAGCGGATCCTGCTCAAGGGCGACGTGCCCTCGCCGATCAACCCGCCCAGCGGCTGCCGGTTCCGCACCCGCTGCTGGAAGGCGCAGGACGTGTGCGCGAGCCAGGAGCCGCCGCTGGCGGTGGCGAGGACGGGGCACCAGGTGGCGTGCCACTTCCCGGAGGGGACCGACTAGGCGCAGCCCTGAGAACGCCCAGTACCGACGAAAGAGAGGCCGCCCGCCCCCGTGTTCCGGGGGCGGGCGGCCTCACGTCGTGGCGGGCGGGCGTCAGCCGCGCCCGGCGCCGTCCAGGACGGGCTGCGCCTCGGCCTCCGCGGCCGGGCCGGCCGGCTGCGGCTCGCGCGCGGCGGGGGTGCCCGGGGCGGCGGGCCGGGCCGACGGCAGCTCCGCCGGGAAGCGGCGGTTCAGCGCCTTGATCACCTTGCGGCCCAGGTTCTGGAACGGGATCTCGACCAGGCGGTAGCTGAGGTAGCTGATCAGCAGCAGGGCGGCCATCAGGCCGAAGAACTGCAGGCTGCGGTCCTGCCAGGAGGTGAAGGCCGGACGGCCCTCCAGCTTCCAGTTCATGAAGTGGATGATCGGGTTGTGCAGCAGGTACACCGAGTAGCTGATCGAGCCCGTCCAGGTCAGCCAGCGCGGGAAGCGGCGGTGGCGCAGCAGCATCCCGATCGCGAAGACGACCCAGGCGCCCAGGTAGGCGCCGGAGAACGACTGCCAGGACTCGCTCCAGGTCCGCCAGAGCGCGTTGTCGCGGTTGTACATGAAGCCGCACAGGACGCCCGAGGTGAGGACGAAGCCGCAGCACAGCAGGGCCGGCAGCCGGTCGATCTGGCCGTGCTCCAGCCGGTACAGCACCGTCCCGGAGAACATGGTGGCGAAGATCAGCAGGGTCTCGAAGGCGGCGGAGCGGCCGTTCAGCACGACCAGCACCAGGCCCAGCCCGCCGAGCATCGTCCCGCCCCAGCGGGTCAGGTCGACCCGGCCGGTGAGGAAGCAGACCATCGCGGTGATCACGATGACCAGGACGGCCACCGTCAGGTGCCGGTTGGCGGGCAGGCCGCCGTCCGCCGTGAGCAGGCCGAGCGGCAGCCAGGAGCCGAGCAGCAGCGCGGCACCGGCGAAGCCGATCGCGAGCGGGGCGCTCTTCTTGTGCTTGCCGTTGACGAACAGGGCCGTCACGAAGAAGTAGAAGATCATCTCGTAGGTGAGCGTCCACATCACCCCGATGAGGTTCGGGACGCCCGTGAGGTCCTGCACCATCGGGGCGTTGCCCACCACCGAGAGCAGCGGGTGGTCGAAGGCGAAGCCCTGGATGACCGAGTGGTTGCGGGGCAGGAGCAGCAGGCTCAGCAGCGCGGTGACGATCACCACCGGGTAGATCCGGAAGTACCGGCCCGCCCAGAACGAGCGCACATCGCCGCGCCGCTCCAGCGAGGCCGGGATGATGTACCCGCTCACCAGGAAGAACAGCATCACGCCGAAGATGCCCGGATCCCCGAAGTTGCGCGGCGCGTGGTCGATGTGGAGCCAGTAGAACGGCAGCGCGAAGTGGTAGATCGCCACGGAGAGCGCGGCTATGCCGCGCAGGGCGTCGAGCCAGCCGAGCCTCGCCGAGGCTGCTGGGGCGGCACCCGCGGCGGCACGGGTGTTCTGGCGGCGTGGGAATGCGCGTCCGGTGAGCTTCACACGCGGGAGGTTAGCGGAGTGGGCCGGGGGTGCACCCGCCCGGGCGGGGACTGCCCCGTCCGCGAGACGGTTTCATCCGGACTGTGACCGGTGTCGGGAACGACCGGGTGGATCGGGTACACATGGACGGTGAGTTCGCAGATCTTCCCCTCCGACGTGCAGCAATCGTTGGACCTCGTCGGCATTTTCGTCTTCGCCCTCTCCGGGGCGCTGCTCGCCGTCCGCAAGAACATGGACATCTTCGGGATCTGCGTGTTGGCGGAGGTCACGGCCCTCGGCGGCGGGGTGATGCGCGACCTGGTGATCGGCGCCACCCCCGTAGCCGCCTTCACCAACCTCGGCTACTTCCTCACCCCGCTGGCCGCCGGCCTCGTGGTGTTCTTCCTGCACCCCGAGGTCGAGCGGATCAACCGCTCCGTGCAGACCCTGGACGCCCTCGGCCTCGGCCTGTTCTGCGTCACCGGCACCGCCAAGGCGCACGACTACGGGCTGGGCGCGGTCGCATCGATCGCGCTCGGCATGGTGACCGCGGCCGGCGGCGGGGTGATCCGCGACGTGCTGGCCGGGGAGATCCCCTCGCTGCTGCGCTGGGACCGCGAGATCTACGCCGTCCCGGCGCTGGTCGGCGCAGCCCTGGTGGCCGTGCTGATCGGGGCCGACCGGCTCACCGGCGCCACCGGCACCGCGGCCGCGCTCACCGCCTTCGTGCTGCGGATGCTCGCCCTGAGGTACGGCTGGCGTGCCCCGCGGGCCTGGCACCGCAACGGTTCTCGCACCAGCGAGGAGTAGGCGAGCCGCCGCAGGCGAGCGAGATCGCCTCGGCCGTGCAGAGCAGCTCCGGCAGCATCCGGGCCAGCTCGGCCGGCGGCACCTGGCCGGCCGGGGCGCTCAGCGCGCAGGCCGCGACCGTCCGTCCGCCGCTGCCCGCCACCGGCGCGGCCACGCAGGTCACCGGTTCCCGGTGCTCGGCCGACTCGGCCGCCCAGCCCCGGCGGCGCACCGCCGCTAGCTCGGCCGGCAGCTCCTCCTCGCGGACGCCGTCCTCCGGCAGCCCGGCGAGCAGCACCCGCCCGACGGCCGTCCCGGTCACCGGGGCGCGGCGCCCGATCCGTGGCGGGCGGGCCGCCGAGGGCGCGGCCACCTCGTCCAGGTAGAGCACCTCGCCGTCGTGCAGCACGGCCAGCTGGACGGTGTAGCCGCAGCGCGCGTTGAGCGCGGCCAGGTACGGCGCGGCGACCTGCCGGACGTCGAAGTCCTCCAGCGCCCGGTGCGCCAGCGACAGCACCCGGCCGCCGACCCGGTAGCGCAGGTCGGGCTGGCGCCGGACGAACCCGTGCTCCTCCAGGGTGCGCAGCAGCCGCAGCGCGGTGGACTTGTGCACCCCGAGGCTGCTCGCGGCCTGTTCCAGCGAGAGCGGCCCGTCGCCGAGCGAGCCGAGCAGGGTCAGCGCGCGGTCGACCGACTGCGACATGGCGCCCCCTGGAACGCTGGAACCCGATGGAGAAGTGGTCGTCAGGCTAACCGCTGGGCGGCGCAGTGGTACAAACCAGTGCCGGACGCCGCCGTCCGCCGGCCACGGCCGTGGCCGGATCGGTGCGCACCCGGGCCCGGGCCTGCTGGGGCCCCGGAGCATGCCCTCTACAATCGGATGGTTATGCCATACCTGGACCATGCGGCGACCACGCCGATGCTGCCCGAGGCGATCGCCGCGATGTCGGCGCACCTGGGGGTGGTCGGCAACGCCTCGTCCCTGCACGCGGCCGGCCGCCGGGCCCGCCGGGTGGTCGAGGAGTCCCGCGAGTCGCTGGCCGAATCGCTGGGCGCCCGCCCGAGCGAGATCGTGCTCACCGGCGGCGGCACCGAGTCCGACAACCTGGCGGTCAAGGGCCTCTACTGGGCCCGCCGGGGCGCCGATCCGGCCCGCACCCGGGTGCTGTCCAGCCCGGTCGAGCACCACGCCGTGCTGGACGCGGTGCACTGGCTCTCCGAGCACGAGGGCGCGACGGTCGAGTACCTGCCGGTGGACGCACTGGGCCGGGTGCACCCCGGGGCGCTGCGCGCCGCGATCGAGCGCGACCCCGGCTCGGTCGCCCTGGTGACCGTGATGTGGGCCAACAACGAGGTCGGCACCGTCCAGCCGGTGCGCGAACTCGCCGCCGTGGCGGCCGAGTACGGCATCCCGATGCACGCCGACGCGGTGCAGGCGCTCGGTCAGGTCCCGGTCTCCTTCGCCGACTCGGGCCTCACCGCGCTCACCGTCACCGGGCACAAGATCGGCGGCCCGTTCGGCATCGGCGCCCTGCTGCTCTCCCGCGGCGCCACGCCCGTACCGCTGCTGCACGGCGGCGGCCAGGAGCGCGACGTGCGCTCCGGCACCCTGGACGCCCCCGCCGCCGCGGGCTTCGCGGCCGCCGCCGCGCTGGCCGTCGAACGGCGGGCGGAGCACGCGGTGACGCTCGGCGCGCTGCGCGACGAACTGGTCGCCGGGGTGGCCGCGGCCGTCCCGGACGCGGTGCTCAACGGCGACCCGGCGGGGGAGGGGCGGCTGCCCGCCAACGCCCACTTCTCCTTCCCCGGCTGCGAGGGCGATGCGCTGCTGATGCTGCTGGACGCCCAGGGCATCGAGTGCTCCACCGGCTCGGCCTGCTCGGCCGGGGTGCCGCAGCCCAGCCACGTGCTGCTGGCGATGGGGGTCGACCCGCTGCTGGCCCGTGCCTCGCTGCGGTTCTCGCTCGGGCACACCTCGGTGCGCGAGGACGTCACGGCACTGGTGGCGGCCATCGGCCCGGCGGTGCAGCGGGCCCGCAACGCGGGGCTGGCGTCCGTCCGCCGGTAGCTCCGGTACGGGCCGGGCATGTTCGACGGCCCCGTACTCTTGTAGTCACCATGACTGACTTCCCGGGTGCCCCGACCACTCCGTCCACCGGCCGCCTGCGCGTGCTCGCGGCGATGTCCGGCGGAGTCGACTCCGCCGTCGCCGCCGCCCGCGCCGTCGAAGCGGGGCACGAGGTGACGGGCGTGCACCTGGCGCTGTCCGCCAACCCGCAGTCCTTCCGTACGGGCGCGCGCGGCTGCTGCACCATCGAGGACTCCCGGGACGCCTGGCGGGCGGCCGACGTGATCGGCATCCCGTTCTACGTCTGGGACCTCGCCGAGCGCTTCCGCGAGGACGTGATCGACGACTTCGTCGCCGAGTACGCGGCCGGTCGGACCCCGAACCCCTGCCTGCGCTGCAACGAGAAGATCAAGTTCGCCGCGCTGCTGGACAAGGCGATCGCCCTCGGCTTCGACGCCGTCTGCACCGGCCACTACGCCCGCGTCGTGGACCTGCCGGACGGCTCGCGCGAGCTGCACCGCGCCGTGGACGCCGCCAAGGACCAGTCCTACGTCCTCGGCGTGCTCGACGCCGACCAGCTCGCCCACTCGCTCTTCCCGCTCGGCGACACCACCAAGGAAGAGATCCGGGCGGAGGCCGAGCGCCGGGGCCTGGCCGTCGCCAAGAAGCCCGACAGCCACGACATCTGCTTCATCGCCGACGGTGACACCCAGGGCTTCCTGGCCAAGCACCTCGGCACCGCCACCGGGGACATCCTCGACGTGGACGGCACCAAGCTCGGCGAGCACGACGGCGCGTACGGCTTCACCATCGGTCAGCGCAAGGGCCTGCGGATCGGTCGCCCGGCGGCCGACGGCAAGCCGCGCTACGTGCTGGACATCTCCCCGGTGAACAACACCGTCACCGTCGGCCCGGTCGAGGGCCTGGACGTCACCGCCCTGACCGCCATCCGCCCCCGCTGGTGCGGCACCGAGCCCCTGGTCGAGGGCCGCTACACCGCCCAGCTGCGCGCCCACGGCGAGGAGGTGCCGGTCACCGCCGCCATGGTCGACGGCGAACTCCACGTCCGCCTCGACACCCCGGCGCGCGGCATCGCCCCCGGCCAGGCGGTCGTCCTCTACGACGGCACCCGCGTCATCGGCTCCGCCACCATCGCCACCACCGAACGCCCGGCTGCGCGGGTCTGAGCGGGCCATGGCGGCGTCATCCGAAGGGATGACGCCGCTGAATCGCCCGGATGACCACGGCCCGACAGGGCATTCGTCCGGCTGATTCGGGGGTCCGGGCCGCGGACCTACCGTCTGGGACATGACCCGAATCCGCCGCATCGCGGCCGTCGCAGCGCTCGCTCTCGCCCTTCCGCTCCCGCTGGCCGGGGCCGCGATGGCCACGCCGTCGCGCTCCGCCACCGCGGCCGTCACCGCCGTCTCCAGCAATCCGGCCGCCTTCCACGGCGAGCTGCCCCGCCCGACCGGGCGGTACGAGGCCGGGGAGGAGGTGCTGCACCTGACCGACCAGGGCCGCACCGACCCGTGGGTGCCCTCGGCCGGGCCGCGGCAGCTGGCCGTGTCGATGTTCTACCCGGCCCGGCAGGGCACCGGGGAGCCCGCTCCGTACATGACCCCCGGCGAGGCCCAGGGCTTCCTGGCGACGCGGGTCCCGGCCGGCACCGGGCTCACGGCGCAGGATCTGGTCGACGTCGACACCCACGCCTACACCGGGGCGAAGGCCGCCGGCGGGAAGTTCCCGCTGGTGGTGCTCTCCCCGGGCTTCGAGAACCCCCGCGCCACGCTGACCGGCCTGGCGACCGACCTGGCCGGCCACGGCTACGTGGTGGCCCTGGTCGGCCACACCTACGAGGACTCCGGCGAGACGCTCGCCGACGGCAGCACCCCGGGCTGCGCGCTGTGCGACAGCGGCGCACCGGACTCACTCCCGGACAGCCGGGCGAAGGACGTCTCCTTCGTCCTGGACCAGCTGACCGGGCAGCACCCGGCCTGGCGCCTGTCCCACCTGATCGACCGCGACCGCATCGGCATGGCCGGGCACTCGATCGGCGGCGCGTCCACGCTGAACGCGATGGCCGAGGACCAGCGGATCCTGGCCGGGGTGAACATGGACGGCACGTTCTGGCCGCCGATTCCGACCGACAAGCTCGACGGGCGCTCGTTCCTCCTGCTCGGCAAGGACAGCGACCACTCCTCGAACGGCGGGGACACGTCCTGGGGACAGACCTGGGCGGGCTGGAAGGGCTACAAGCCCTGGCTGACCGTCGCGGGCACCAACCACGCCAGCTTCACGGACGTCACCCTGCTGGCCGCCGAGATCGGCATGCCGCTCCCTCCGGGGACGACCACCTCCCCGGAGCGCGGGATGCAGCTGACCCGGGAGTACGTCGGAGCCTTCTTCGACCGGACGCTCAAGGGCCTCGACCGGCCCCTCCTCGACGGCCCGTCGACGGCGAACCCGGAGGTGCTCTTCCAGCACCCGTGATCGCGCGTGTTTCTCGGGGCCCGGCCGTCCGGTGCGGACGGCCGGGCCCGTTCAGCGCCATAGTCTTTCAGGGCTCCTATCCTCCTGCACATGAGTAACAGCGCCGGGAATCCCCAGTCAACGCCGCTCCACTCGGTGTCCGTCGCCGGGGCGGTGGTGCGGGAGGACGGCCGGGTTCTGGCGATCCGCCGGGCCGACAACGGGACCTGGGAGCCCCCGGGTGGGGTGCTGGAGCTGACCGAGTCGGTTGAGGACGGCGTGCGCCGCGAGGTCTACGAGGAGACCGGGATCAAGGTTCGGGTGGAACGGTTGACCGGCGTCTACAAGAACGTGAGCCGTGGAATCGTCGCCCTGGTCTTCCGCTGCCGACCGGAGACCGGGGCGGAGCGGCTCTCCGACGAGTCGGTCGAAGTCGACTGGCTCACACCTGCCGAGGTTTCCGACCGCATGGCCGAGGTCTACTCCGTGCGCCTGTTGGATGCGTTCCGGGACGACACGGCACCGAGCATCCGAACCCACGACGGCCGCCACCTGCTGTGACCCGGCGGCCAAACCCGGTGAGCGGCGGCGGGCGGACGTGATAGACCAGTCGGCATTATGAACATCTGCGTCTTCTGCTCCGCGTACTCGCTCGACGACCGTTACACCGCCCCCGCCGCCGAGTTCGCCCGGCTCCTGGGGGAGGGCGGGCACACCCTGGTCTGGGGCGGCTCCAACGCCGGCCTGATGGGCCTGCTCGCCGACGAGGTGAAGGCGGCGGGCGGCCGGCTGGTCGGCGTGCTGGTCGAGATGCTCAAGCACAAGGGCTACGTCGGCGCCGACGAGCTGGTGATGACCGCCGATCTGGCCGAGCGCAAGCGGGAGTTGGCCGCCCGGGCGGACGCCGTCGTGGTGCTGGTCGGCGGGCTGGGCACGATGGACGAGGTCACCGAGGTGCTGGAGCTCAAGAAGCACGGGATCTTCGACAAGCCGGTCGTCCTGCTGGACACCGAGGGCTTCTACGCGGGCCTGCGCACCCAGCTGGAGCGGATGGACGCCGAGGGCTTCCTGCCGCGCCCGCTCTCCGAGCTGGTCGGCTTCGCCGACACGCCCGCCGAGGTCTTCACGCTGCTCAAGGCCTGAGAGGATCGGGGCCATGGCTGCACATCTGATCACCGGTGCCGGTTCCGGCATCGGCGCCGTCCTGACCGAGAAGCTCGCCGAGCGCGGGGACGAGCTCTGGCTGCTCGCCCGGGACGCCCGGCGGGCCGGCGAGCTGCGGGACCGCTTCCCCGGCGCCCGCACCCTGGTCGGCAACCTCGGCGACCCCGCCAAGCTCTCCTGGGCCTTCGGGCAGCAGCAGCTGCCCGTCACCCTCGACTCGCTGCTGCACGTCGCGGGCATGGTCGAGCTCGGCACGGTCGGCGACCTGCCGGTGAAGGCCTGGCAGGACACCCTGAACGTCAACCTGGTCGCCCCCGCCGAGCTGACCCGGCTGCTGCTGCCCTCGCTGCGGCTGGCCAAGGGCCATGTGGTGCTGGTCAACTCCGGCGCGGGCCTGACCGCCCACGCCGAGTGGTCGGCGTACGCGGCCAGCAAGCACGGGCTCAAGGCGCTCGCCGACGCGCTGCGCCAGGAGGAGCACGCGAACGGCGTGCGGGTCACCTCGGTCTACCCGGGCCGCACCGCCACCGCGATGCAGGCCAAGGTGCACCAGCAGGAGGGCAAGGAGTACGACCCCGCCCGCTGGATCGAGCCGGAGTCCGTCGCGAAGGCCGTCCTCGCGGCCCTGGACGCCTCCCGGGACGCCGAGATCACCGACATCACGGTCCGCCCGGGACGCTGAGGGCTGCCGAGGGTAGCTGAGGGCCGCCGAGGGCCGCTGACGAACCGGCCCGGCGCCGCGCACTAGGCTCGGACGGGTGAGCACTCCGAACGCCTTCCCCGACCTGCGCGGCGCCGCCACCGGCGTCGGCTCGCTGCCCGGCACCGATGCCCGGGAGGCCGCCAAGACCTCCACCGGCGCGCTGGAGCAGCTCCCGTTCCTGCCCGAGCTGCCCGCCCGCGGGCCGGGCGCCGACATGATCGGCCGCAGCGCCGGCCTGCTGGTGGAACTCTTCGCACAGACCGAGCCCAGCGGCTGGCGGTTCGCCGACCGCCCCGGCCGGGACACCCGCCGCGCCCACTCCTGGCTCGGCGAGGACCTGGACGCCCTGGAGGAGTTCACCCAGGGGTACCGGGGGGCGCTCAAGGTCCAGGCCGTGGGCCCGTGGACGCTGGCGGCCGCCATCGAGCTCAAGCACGGCGAGAAGGCCCTCGCCGACCGCGGCGCCTGCCGGGACGTCGCCGGCTCGCTCACCGAGGGGCTGCGCCGCCACCTGGCCGAGGTCCGCAAGCGCGTCCCGGGGGCCGAGGTGGTGCTCCAGCTGGACGAGCCCTCGCTGCCCGCCGTGCTGGCCGGGCAGGTGAAGACCGCCAGCGGCTTCCAGCGGCTGCGCGCCGTCGACCGGCAGGTCGCCGAGGAGGTGCTGCGCGAGCTGGTCCGCGGCCTGGACGCGCCGGTCGTGGTGCACTCCTGCGCGCCGGACGTCCCGATTCCGCTGCTGCGCCGGGCCGGTGCCGCCGGGATCTCGCTGGACTTCTCCCTCCTCACCGAGCGCCAGGACGAGGACCTGGGCGAGGCGGTGGAGGGCGGCACGGCGATCCTCGCTGGTGTCGTCCCCTCCGTTGACCAGGTGGTGTCGGACCCGGCCGGTAGTGTCCAGGGGATCAGGACCTTGTGGCGCAGGCTCGGGTTCGCTCCGGAGCTGCTGGGCCGCCGCGTGCTGGTGACGCCGACCTGCGGGCTCGCCGGGGCCTCCCCGGCGTACGCGCGCAAGGCGCTGTCGCTCGCCGCGCGGGCGGCGCAGAGCCTGGTGGACAACCCGGAATGAGAACGTAGGAGGGCTTGCGGTGACGGCTGTCGAGGGCTGGGAGGACGTCCCGGCGGAGGTGCGCCGGCGGCACGCCGAGCTGGCGCAGGAGATCACCGACCACCGCGCCCGGTACTACGAGCAGGACGCGCCGGTCGTCAGCGACGCCGAGTTCGACGCGCTGATGCGCGAGCTGGAGGAGCTGGAGGCCGAGCACCCGGCCCTGGTGACGCCGGAGTCGCCGACCCAGCGGGTCGGCGGCGCCCCCACCGCGCTGTTCGCCGCCGTCGAGCACCGCGAGCGGCTGCTCAGCCTGGACAACGCGATGGACGACGAGGAGCTCGGCGCCTGGGCGGACCGCGTCGCCACCGAGCTGCACGGCATCGAGTACCACTACCTGTGCGAGCTCAAGGTGGACGGCCTGGCCGTCAACCTCACCTACGAGAACGGCCAGTTGGTGCAGGCGGCGACCCGCGGCGACGGCCGGGTCGGCGAGGACATCACCGCCAACGTCCGCACCATCAAGGAGATCCCGCACCGGCTCAAGGGCGAGAACGTCCCCGAGCTGGTGGAGATCCGCGGCGAGGTCTACTTCCCGACCGAGGAGTTCGACGCGCTCAACGCCTCGTTCGCGGCGGAGAACGAGCGCCGCCGGCAGGAGAACGAGGAGCGCGCCAAGGAGGGCAAGCGGCCCCGGGCGATGATCCGGCTGTTCATGAACCCCCGCAACGCCGCCGCCGGTTCGCTGCGCCAGAAGGATCCGCACGTCACCGCCTCCCGCCCGCTGCACATGGTGGTGCACGGCATCGGCGCCCGGGTCGGCTTCGACATCGACAACCAGTCGCACGCCTACCAGTTGCTGCACGACTGGGGCCTGCCCACCGCCCGGCACAACAAGGTGGTCGGCACGCTGGCCGAGGTGCGGGCCTTCATCAAGCACTTCGGCGAGCAGCGGCACTCGGTCGAGCACGAGATCGACGGCGTCGTGGTCAAGGTGGACGAGATCGCCCTCCAGGGCCGGCTCGGCGCCACCTCCAAGTCCCCGCGCTGGGCGATCGCCTGGAAGTACCCGCCGGAGGAGGTCACCGGCAAGCTGGCCGAGATCAAGGTCGGCATCGGGCGCACCGGCCGGGCCACCCCGTACGCGGTGCTGGCCGAGCCGGTGAAGGTGGCCGGCTCGATGGTGCAGTACGCGACGCTGCACAACCAGGACGTGGTCAAGGCCAAGGACGTCCTGCTCGGGGACACCGTGGTGCTGCGCAAGGCCGGTGACGTCATCCCGGAGATCCTCGGCCCGGTCTACGACCTGCGGGACGGCACCGAGCAGGCCTTCGTGATGCCCTCGCACTGCCCGGAGTGCGGCACCGAACTGCGCCCGATGTCCGAGGGGGACATCGACCTGCGCTGCCCCAACGCCCAGCACTGCCCGGCCCAGATCCGGGAGCGGATCGCCTTCCTCGGCGGGCGCTCCTGCCTGGACGTCGAGGGTCTGGGCTACGTCGCGGCCACCGCGCTGACCCAGCCGCTGGAGCCGGCCGAGGCCCCGGTGCACAACGAGGGGGACGTCTTCGGGCTGACGGCGGAGCAGCTGCTGCCGATCAAGGTGCTGGTGCGCGACCAGAAGACCGGCATGCCCAAGCTGGACGACCGGACGGGCAAGGAGAAGGAGGTCTTCTTCTTCGCCACGACCAAGGGCGAGCCGAAGAAGTCGCTGCAGACCCTGCTGGACAACCTGGAGGCGGCGAAGGACCGTCCGCTCTGGCGCTTCCTGAACGGCCTGTCGATCCGGCACGTGGGTCCGGTGGCGGCGCAGGAGCTGGCGCGTGAGTTCCGTGACCTGGACCGGGTCTTCTCGGCCACCGAGGAGGAGTTGGCGGCGGTCGAGGGCGTGGGACCGACCATCGCCCGCTCGATCCGGGAGTGGTTCGAGGAGGAGTGGCACCGGGAGATCCTGGAGAAGTGGCGGGCCGCCGGGGTCCGCTTCGTCGAGGAGTTCGCGGACGAGGAGGAGGCGGAGCGTCCGCTGGAGGGCCTGACCGTGGTCGTCACCGGGACGCTGGCCGGCCACACCCGGGACGGCGCCAAGGAGGCGCTGACCTCGCGTGGAGCGAAGGTGACCGGTTCGGTTTCGAAGAAGACCGACTTCGTGGTCGCCGGTGACAATCCCGGGTCCAAGTATGACAAGGCAGTTCAGCTCGGCCTGCCGGTCCTGGACGACGCCGGCTTCGCGGTGCTGCTCGCCGACGGACCGTCTGCCGCCCGTGCCCACCTGGGACTTCCGGAGCCCGCGGGGGCGGAGGCGGCCGTCGAGGCACCCGCGGAGGGCTGAGCCCGGGCGGACCCGAGCGGCCGCCGGCCGGATCCGGGTTGTTATCGTCCTGATGCGGCGTCACCGGGTGCCGTCCAGTGAAAGCGGGCATTGTGTCACTGTGCGGCACCCGGGCGCGGTGGCGCGTTTCCGGTTGTCCGAAAGTCTGCCCACCGGGGAGACCCCGGCATACCCTGGAGCGCAACAGAGTGTCAGCAGGGGTGGGGGCACCGGCTGAGCCGGTGCTCCTCGGGGTCGCTCCATGCCCGGCAGCTGTCGGTACCGGCACGGTGCCTCACCGTAAGGCGGCCTGACGGGGCGGGCCCGACGGAGGACAGGGCTTATGGATCGTTCGACCGGCGGCGCGCCCACACGCCCGCCGCAGGGGGTGGCAGGTGCGGTCCTGCTGCTCGGCGTGCTGCTGGCCGGAGCCGCGCCGCTCATCCCGCTGGCCGTCCTGGTCTACCGGTTCGAACCCGAACTGCTGCCACTGTTCGCGGTACCGCTGGCCGTCCTGGTGGCGGCCTGGCGGATCGCCCGGGACCGGGCCCGCGACCAGCTGACCGATCCCCTGACGGATCTGCCCAACCGTCAGGCCTTACTGCTGGCCGCCCAGGAGGCCATCGTCGAGCGCGAGGAGGGTTACAGCGTCGGTCTCATCCTGCTTGACCTCGACCGCTTCCGATCACTCAACGACACACTTGGTCATACGGCCGGTGACCGCCTCCTGGTTCACATCGCCCGCCGGCTCCATCGGGCGCTGCGCTCCGGCGGCCCGGCCGGCAGCGCCACCCGGGAGTCCATCGACGACGTCTTCGCCGGTCTGCCCCGGCACTACCGGCGCGGACGCCCCATGGTGGCCCGGATGGGCGGCGACGAGTTCGCCGTCCTGCTCCCCGGCATCAACTGCCCCGACAGCCTGGAGCGGGTCGCCAAGGCCCTGATCGCCGAACTCGCCGCGCCGATCCGGCTGGACGGCCTGCTGCTGGTGCTGGAGGCCAGCGCCGGCGTCTGCGTCTACCCGCAGGGCGCCCAGGACGCCGAGTCGCTGCTGCGCCGCGCCGACGTGGCGATGGGCCACGCCCAGCGCGAGTGCAGCGGGGTCGCCCAGTACGACGAGACCCAGGACGCCGACACCCCGTACCGGATCGGCCTGCTCGGGGACCTGCGCCGGGCCCTGGAGACCGGTGAGGTGCAGCTGCACTACCAGCCGAAGGTGGCCTTCGACGGCCGGGTGGTCGGCCTGGAGGCGCTGCTGCGCTGGGAGCGCCCGGGGCAGGGGAAGGTCTCCCCGGACGAGTTCGTCGGGCTCGCCGAGTCCAGCGGACTGATGCCCCGGCTCACCGACTACGTGCTGGAGGCGGCGGTCGGCCAGCTCGCCTACTGGCGCGACCAGGGCCTCCAGGTGCAGGTCGCGGTCAACGTCTCGCCGCGCGACGTGCTCAACCCCGGCTTCGCCCAGCGCGTCGCCGGGCACCTGGTCCGCCACCAGGTGCCGGCCCACGCGCTCCAGCTGGAGATCACCGAGCGGCTGCTGCTGGACGACTCCCGGCGCGCCGCCGACACCCTGGCGGAGCTGCGCGGCTACGGCGTCGGGATGTCCCTGGACGACTTCGGCACCGGGCACTCCTCGCTGGTGCGGCTGCGCAGCCTGCCGGTCGGCGAGCTCAAGATCGACCGCTCCTTCGTCTCCCGGATGGTCGCCGACGACCACGACGCGGCGGTGGTCCGCTGCTCGGTCGAGCTGGCCCACTCGCTCGGCCTGACCGTGGTCGCCGAGGGCGTCGAGGACGACGAGACCTGGGAGCGGCTGCACTGCATGGGCGTGGACGCCGTCCAGGGCTGGCTGGTGTCCGCGGCCCTGCCCGCCGAGCAGGCCACCGCCTGGCTGCGGGTGCACCGCACCACCGGTGCCCCGACGGTGGAGCGCCTCGGCGCCCCGCCGCAGCTCCCGTCGATCATCAAGCCGGTCGACCGGTCCGCCGCGGTCAAGCCGGCCGACCGGCCGGCCACGTTGCCCCCGGTGCTGCCGCCGACCCTCCCGCCGGTGCTGCCGCCCGCCCTGCAGGCCGGGCAGCGCGGCCAGGCGCTGCCCGCCGCGCAGGTCGGCTTCCAGACGCCGGGCGCGCAGGGTTGGGCCCGGACCGGGCCGCAGTAGCCGCAGGGGTGACGGGGGCGACGGGGGCGGTAACGGGGCCGCGGCTCCACTCGTTGGCCGGTGGCCGGGCCGGGCCCCATAGGATGGGGTCCAAAGACCACGAGGACGGAGCGCCGAACCCGGCTGCTCCTGCCCGGGCCCGGCACCGCGCAGGCGTCGCCGGGTCTCACCAGAACTCACCCTGAGGATCGCTGCATGCCTGGCATCACGCGCGAGGAGGTCGCCCACCTCGCCCGGCTGTCGCGTCTTGAGCTGAAGCCCGAAGAGCTGGACCACTTCGCCGAGCAGCTCGACGTGATCATCGGCGCGGTCGCCCGCGTTTCCGAGGTCGCCGGACAGGACGTCCCGCCGACCTCCCACCCGCTGCCGCTGACCAACGTCATGCGCGCGGACGAGGTGCGGCCGTCGCTGACCCCGGAGCAGGCGCTGTCCGGCGCCCCCGCCGCCGAGGAGCAGCGTTTCCGTGTGCCGCAGATCCTCGGGGAGGACTGAGCGAGATGACCGAGCTGATCAAGTACACCGCGGCCGAGACCGCGGGCGCCATCGCCAAGGGTGAGGTCTCCGCCGTCGAGGTCGCCCAGGCGCACCTGGACCGCATCGAGGCCGTCGACAAGAAGGTCAACGCCTTCCTGCACGTCGACACCGAGGGCGCGCTGGCCGCCGCCAAGGCCGTCGACGACAAGCGCGCCAAGGGCGAGGAGCTGGGCCCGCTGGCCGGCGTCCCGCTCGCGCTCAAGGACGTCTTCACCACCAAGGGCATCCCGACCACCTGTGGGTCCAAGATGCTCGAGGGCTGGATCCCGCCCTACGACGCCACCCTGACCACCCGTCTCAAGGACGCCGGTGTGGTCATCCTCGGCAAGACCAACATGGACGAGTTCGCGATGGGCTCCTCCACCGAGAACTCGGCCTACGGTCCGACCGGCAACCCGTGGGACCTCACCCGCATCCCCGGCGGCTCCGGCGGCGGTTCGGCCGCCGCGCTGGCCGCCTTCGAGGCCCCGCTGGCGATCGGCACCGACACCGGCGGCTCGATCCGCCAGCCCGGCGCCGTCACCGGCACCGTCGGCGTCAAGCCGACCTACGGCTCGGTGTCCCGCTACGGCCTGGTCGCCTTCTCCAGCAGCCTGGACCAGGGCGGCCCGTGCGCCCGTACGGTGCTGGACGCGGCCCTGCTGCACGAGGCCATCGCCGGTCACGACCCGCTGGACTCCACCTCGATCGACGCGCCCGTCCCGGCCGTGGTCGAGGCCGCGAAGATGCGCGACATCCGCGGCATGCGGATCGGCGTCGTCAAGGAGTTCGCGGGCGAGGGCTACCAGGCCGGCGTGATGCAGCGCTTCGCCGAGTCGGTGGAGCTGCTGCGCGAGCTGGGCGCCGAGGTCGTCGAGGTGTCCTGCCCGTCGTTCACCCTGGCGCTGCCGGCGTACTACCTGATCGCGCCGTCGGAGTGCTCCTCCAACCTGGCCCGCTTCGACGCCATGCGCTACGGCCTGCGGGTCGGCGACGACGGCTCGCGCTCGGCCGAGGAGGTCACCGCGCTGACCCGCGAGGCCGGCTTCGGCGACGAGGTCAAGCGCCGCATCATCCTGGGCACCTACGCCCTCTCCTCGGGCTACTACGACGCCTACTACGGCTCGGCCCAGAAGGTCCGCACGCTCATCTCGCGGGACTTCGACGCCGCCTTCGCCGGTGTGGACGTGCTGGTCTCGCCGACCACGCCGACCACCGCCTTCCCGATCGGCGAGCGCGCCGACGACCCGATGGCGATGTACCTGGCCGACCTGTGCACGATCCCGTCCAACCTGGCGGGCAACGCGGCCATGTCGCTGCCGGTCGGCCTGGCGCCGGAGGACAATCTCCCGGTCGGCCTGCAGATCATCGCTCCCGCGATGGCGGACGACCGCCTGTACCGCGTGGGCGGCGCCGTCGAGGCCGCACTCAACGACAAGTGGGGGCACACCCTGCTGGAGGAGGTACCGGCACTGTGAGCAAGATCGAGAAGGCCAAGGCCCCGAGCTCCCTCAAGGGGTGGAAGCACAGCAAGCCCGGCCTGTGGCTGTCCATCGGCACCAGCGCGTTCGGTGCGGTCTCCGTGGTCAAGGACGTCCGCAAGGCGCGCGAGGAGAGCGACACCCTCAAGCTGGTCAACGCCCTGGTCGGCGCCGCCGCGCTGATCACCGGCACCGCCCTGCTGGTGCGCGAGCTGCGTCAGCTCGCCTCCGACGACGTACTGCTGGGCTGACGCCCCGGCCCGGCCCCGCGCGACGCGGCGGCCGGGCCCGTACCTCCCAAGCTTCAAGTGAGAAGGGACGCTGTGAGCGTCATGAACCTGGTCTCCTACGAGGACGCTCTCGCGTCGTACGACCCGGTGATGGGCCTTGAGGTCCACGTCGAGCTGGGTACCAAGACCAAGATGTTCTGCGGTTGCTCGACCGAGCTGGGCGCCGAGCCGAACAGCCAGACCTGCCCGACCTGCCTGGGCCTGCCGGGCTCGCTCCCGGTGGTCAACGCGGTCGGCGTGGAGTCGGCCGTCAAGATCGGCCTGGCGCTGAACTGCGAGATCGCCGAGTGGTGCCGGTTCGCGCGGAAGAACTACTTCTACCCGGACATGCCCAAGAACTTCCAGACCTCGCAGTACGACGAGCCGATCGCCTTCAACGGCTACCTCGACGTGCAGCTGGAGGACGGCTCGACCTTCCGGGTGGAGATCGAGCGCGCCCACATGGAGGAGGACACCGGCAAGTCCAGCCACGTCGGCGGCGCCACCGGTCGCATCCACGGGGCCACCCACTCGCTGCTCGACTACAACCGGGCCGGCATCCCGCTGATCGAGATCGTCACCAAGCCGATCGTCGGCGCCGGCGAGCGCGCCCCCGAGGTCGCCAAGGCGTACGTGGCCGAGCTGCGCGAGCTGATCAAGGCGCTGGGCGTCTCCGAGGCCCGGATGGACAAGGGCCAGATGCGCTGCGACGTCAACCTGTCGCTGCGCCCGAACGGCACCGAGACCTTCGGCACCCGCTCGGAGACCAAGAACGTCAACTCCCTGCGCAGCGTGGAGCGGGCCGCCCGGTTCGAGATCCAGCGGCACGCCACCGTGCTGACCGACGGCGGCACCATCGTCCAGGAGACCCGCCACTTCCACGAGGACGACGGCACCACCACCTCGGGCCGGATCAAGGACAACGCCGAGGACTACCGCTACTTCCCCGAGCCGGACCTGGTGCCGGTGGCCCCCGCCCGGGAGTGGGTCGAGGAGCTGCGGGCCGGGCTTCCGGAGCTGCCGCGGGTGCGGCGCGCCCGGCTGCAGGCCGAGTGGGGCCTGTCCGACAAGGACATGCAGTCGGTGCTCAACGCCGGTGCGGTGGAGCCGATCCAGGAGACCATCGCGGCCGGCGCCCCCGCCGACCAGGCCCGCAAGTGGTGGATGGGCGAGCTGGCCCGTCGCGCCAACGAGACCGGCACCGAGCTGAGCGAGCAGCCGATCACCCCGGCGCAGGTCGCCCGGGTCACCGCGCTGGTCGCCGAGGGCAAGCTGAACGACAAGCTGGCCCGCCAGGTCATCGAGGCCGTGCTGGCCGGCGAGGGCGAGCCGGACGAGGTCGTCGAGAAGCGCGGCCTGGCCGTGGTCTCGGACGACTCCGCGCTGGGCGCCGCGGTCGACCAGGCCATCGCCGAGAACGAGGCGATCGCCGCCAAGATCCGCGACGGCAAGGTCGCCGCCGTGGGCGCGCTGGTCGGCGCGGTCATGAAGGCCACCCGTGGCCAGGCGGACGCGGCCCGGGTCAAGGACCTCATCCTGGAGCGGCTCGGCGTGGAAGGCCAGTAGGCACAGTCTGGAGCGGCTCGGCGTCTCCGGCTGAGTCATTCATGGGTTCCTAGGTCGTCAAGCCCGCCTTCCTAAGGCACCTAAGGCATCTAAGGCCCTCTAAGTAAGGCCTAAGGCCCCGTCTCACCTACGTATCTAGGTGAGGCGGGGCCTTAAACCTTTTCTGGCGCCGAATCTAAGGCACTCGGCCTTCGGAAGATGGGGCACGCTCCCGATGTGGCACCCCCCACTGGGGGAGGAAGCTCTTACATGTCAGGGAAACGAAGGTGAAACCCCAGGGGGAACCCGAAGTGATCGAGTACCAGCTCATCCAGCAGCAGGCCCACGAGCTCGAAGCCCGCGCCGAGCACGAGCGTCTGGTCCGCGAGGCCAGGCAGGTCGCCCGGCTGCGCCGCCGTCCGGTGGCCGCCCGCTTCCAGCGGCGCCCCGTGCGTCAGACGGAATGCTGACGACCCGGCACCAGGACGGTGCCGATGCAGTTCCGGAGGGGGAGGCGCCGCGGGTGAGCGCCTCCCCCTCCGGGCGTTCGCCCCGCGAGATAACCCCTCTCACCAGTGGCTCCGGCTATGGCATGCTCGCCTCCATGCAGCAGATATCGGTGAGTCCCGTCTTCGTCGGCCGCGGCAGCGAGATCACCGAACTGACCGACGCGCTGCGCCGGGCGGGCAGCGGCAGCCCGCAGGCCGTGCTGATCGGCGGCGAGGCCGGGATCGGCAAGACCCGGCTGCTGGAGGAGTTCCTGCAGCGGGCCGCCGACGGGGGAGCGGTCACCACGCTCGGCAGCTGTCTGGAGGTCGGCGCCGAGGGCCTGCCCTACGCCCCGCTGGCCGCCGCGCTGCGTCGGCTGCACCGCTCGCTGGGCACCGAGTTCGAGGCGGCCGCGGCCGGCAGCGAGGGCCATCTCGCCCGGCTGCTCTCCGAGTTCGGCGAGGGGGACGGCGAACCCAACGACGAGTACGGCCGGGCCCGACTGTTCGAGCACACCGCAAGACTGTTCGAACGGTTCGGCGCGGAACGTACCCTCGTGCTCGCGGTGGAGGACCTGCACTGGTCCGACCGCTCCACCCGCGAGCTGCTCGCCTTCCTGGTGCGCACCCTGCACCGCTCCCGGGTGCTGCTGGTCGCCACCTACCGCACCGACGACCTGCACCGCCGCCACCCGCTGCGCCCCTTCCTGGCCGAGCTGGAGCGGCTGCGCACCGTGCAGCGCCTGGAGCTGGAGCGGTTCGGCCGCCGCGAGGTCGCGGCCCAGCTGGCCGGCATCCTCGGCACCGGCGCCCCCGACCGCCAGCTGGTGGACCGGATCCTGCGCCGCTCGGAGGGGAACCCGTTCTTCGTCGAGGAACTGGCCACCGCCTTCGAGGACGGCTGCGGCGCCGGTCTGACCGACTCGCTGCGCGACATCCTGCTGGTCCGGGTGGAGAGCCTGGACGAGGAGGCCCAGAAGGTGGTGCGGATCGCCGCCGAGGGCGGCTCGCACGTCGAACACGCCCTGCTGGCCGCCGTCCTGGCCGACGACGAGGAGGCGTTGATCGAGGCGCTGCGGGCGGCCGTCGGCGCCAACATCCTGCGCCCGGACAGCGAGGGCGAGGGCTACCGGTTCCGGCACGCGCTGGTCCGCGAGGCCGTCTCGGACGACCTGCTGCCCGGCGAACGGCACCGGATCAACCGCAGGTTCGCACTCGCCGTGGAGGCCCGGCCGCAGCTCGTCCCGGCGGACGCGCTGCCCGCCCGGCTGGCCAACTACTGGTACCACGCCCACGACCCGGCCCGGGCCCTGCCGACCGCCCTGGACGCCGCCCGCGCGGCCCGCCGCCGCAATGCCTTCGCCGAGCAACTCGGCATGCTGGAGCGGGCGTTGGAGCTGTGGGACCTGGTCTCCGAGGACGTTCTGGCGCACACCCTGCGCCCGTACGACTGGGCCGAGACCTACCCGCCCGGCGCCTGCGACCACAGCCCCGCGGACGCGGACTGCGACCGGATCCAACTGGTCGACGTGCTGGCCGAGGCGGTGGTCGCGGCCCGGCGCTGCGGCGACCGCGAGCGCGGGCTGAGCCTGGCCAAGCGCGGCATCCGGCTGGTCGACGAGGCCGAGCACCCGGTGCGCGCGGCCTGGTTCCGGATCAACCGGGCCCGGATGCTGGGCAACCTGCGCCGCTCCGGGGACGACGAGGAGATCACCCGCGCCCACCGGCTGGTGGAGCACCTGCCGCCGTCCGCGACCCAGGCCGAGGTGTTCGCCCTGGCCGCGGGCGTGTCGGTGGTCCGGGGGCCCCGCCCCGAACACCTGGAGCTGGCCGAGCGGGCGATCGGGATCGCCCGGCAGGTCGGCGCCCACTCGGTCGAGGTGCACGCCCGGATGACCCTCGGCAGCCTGCGCTACGACCTGCTGGGCGACGCCGAGGGCGGGCTGGCCGAGCTGACGGCCGCGGTCGAGCGGGCCCGGGCGCTGGGCATTCCTGACCTCCTGCTGCGCGGCATCAACAACCTGGCCAGCATGCAGCGCGGACTGGGCCGGGCCGAGGAGGCCGTCCGACTGGCCCGGGAGGGGCTGGAGTTCGCGGACGGCAACGGGCTGCAGCGCAACATCGGCAACATCCTGACGGGCAACCTGGTGGAGGCGCTCGCCGACCTCGGGCAGGTGCGGGAGGCGGAGGAGCTGCTCGACGCCAGCGAGCTGATCGGGCTGCCCGGCTCGCACGCGGAGTTCCTGGACCGGATGCGCGGCGACCTCGCCATGCTGCGGGGCGACCTCGCGACCGCGGCGACCATGCTGGCCCAGGCCCGGTCCGCCAACCGGACCGGCCAGGCGCAGCACAGCGTGCCGATCAGCCGGCTGGCGGTGCGGATCGCCGCGCACACCGGGCGGCCGCTGGACGCCCGGGCGGAACTGCTCGCCGCGCTCGCGGAGGAGGGGCGGCTCGGTTACGAGTCCGACGTCTACCCGCTGCTGGTGGAGGCCGCCGGAGTGGAGGCGGACAGCCTGGGCGTGCCGGAGACCGCGGCCGGCCGGGCCGAGGCGCTGACCGCGATCGCCGCCGCGGCCACCCAGCTGCGGCCCCAGTCGCCGCTGCACCACGGCTGGGCCCGGCTGCTGGAGGCCGAGCTGGCCCGGGCCGCGGCCGCCGACACGGCCGAGCACTGGGCGCAGGCGGCCACCGAGCTGCGGGCGACCGGCCTGCCCTACCCGCTGGCGCTCGCCCTGCTGCGCGGCGCCGAGGCCCAGGTACGGGCGGGGCGGCGCGAGGCCGCGACCGAACTGCTGCGCGAGGCGGGCGAACTGGCGGACGCCCGGGGGGACCGGCCGCTCGGGGCGCAGGTCACCGCGCTGGCGGAGCGCGCGGGGCTCACCCTGGCCCCGGTGGAACGCCCGGCCGCCGCGGGCGGACCGGCCCCGGCGGTCGGGGACTCCTTCGGGCTCACCCCCCGTGAGCGGGACGTGCTCCGGTTGCTCGCCCGGGGCTGGACCAACCGGCAGATCGCCGAGGAGCTGTACATCTCTCCGAAGACCGCAAGCGTGCACGTGTCCAACATCCTGGGCAAGCTGGAGGTCGGCGGTCGCGGCGAGGCCGCCGCGCTGGCCCACCGGTTGCGTCTGTTCCCCGACGACCTGGCCCCCTCGGGGCGGTGAACCCGCAGGTCGCCGGCCGTGTCCGGACGGTCGGCGACCGGTGCCGCCGGGGTGGGCGGGCGCCGTCGCGTGCTCCCGTGCGCGCCGCGTGAGCCCCTGTCCGCGCGCCGCCGCCAACCGGGCCGATCGGTCGGAATGGGGTGCCTTTCCCCGCTCTGTCGCCATTACTCTAAGTTGAGTGTGCGTGTCATTGAGTGACGGAATTGGTGTAGGGTCCCGAACGGGAGCATCGGTGCGGTGCGGTGGCCGGACGGCCGCCCACCCCCTGGGCCGCCGTCCCGACGGGGCGCCAGGCCACCGCGTACGGTCGAGAGGTGCGCGGCCGGTGGTCCGTGGCCGGGGCGCCAGGCCCCGGGCCGGAGGGGGAGAGGCCGAGTGAGCTCCACCGATACGGTGCTGCCCGGATCCGGACGACCGGGCGTACCGCCCGCCGACACGTCCGAGCCCGAGCCGCCGGGGCCGGTCGGACGCGGCCCGCTGGGCCGGCTCCGGGAGAGCCGCTCGCTGCCCGGACTGGTCCTCGGTGCGCTCTGCCTGGCCTATGCGCTGGGCGCCGCCACCAACTGGGGATCCAGCCAACTCGCCTCCTTCATGGGCGACTTCGGGCTCGCCGCGGCGGCCCTGGCGGCCGCGCTGTCCTGCCTGGTGTACGGCTGCACGGTCGCCGGCCACGCCCGCCCGGCCTGGCTGCTGTTCGGCCTCTCCTCGCTCATGGTGGCCTTCGGCAACGGCACCTGGGGCTGGTACGAGGTGGTGGTGCGCACCGCGCTGCCGCAGGACTCGCTCGCCCCGTACGCCTTCCTGCTGTTCGCCCCGCTCGCCATCACCGGCGTGCTGGTGCTCGCCCAGCACCCGCGGACGGCGGCCGGCTGGCTGTGCCTGCTGCTCGACGGCTGGCTGATCGCCGGCTCGCTGTTCACCCTCAGCTGGAGCCTGGCGCTCGGCCGGATCGCGGCCGGCGAGGCCGGCTCCCCGCTGCGGCTGGCCCTCAACCTGGCCTACCCGGTGCTGGACATCCTGCTGGTCAGCCTGGTGGTGGGGCTGCGCTTCGGCGGCCGGGACGGCAACCGGGCGGCGGTGCACACCGCGATGCTCGCGCTCGCCGTCACGGTCATCTGCGACGCCCTGTTCACCTCCCCCGAGCTGCACAGCAACTACCACTCCGGCGAACTGCTGGACGCCGGCTGGTTCTCCGGCAGCCTGCTGCTCGCCTGGGCGCCGTGGTCGTCGCGCTGGCGCCGCCCGCTGCGCGAGCACCCCTCGGCCGGCGGTCTGCCGCGCCGCCGGGTGGCCACCACGTTCAGTGCGCTCACGCCGTACGCGGCCGCCGCGGTGTGCACCGCCGGAATCCTCTACAACGCCCTCGGCGGGCGGCAGTTGGACCGCGTGGTGGCCGCGGCCGCGTGCACCGTCGGGCTGGCACTGATCCTCAGGCAGGGCGTCATGCTGCTCGACAACCTCTCGCTGGCCCAGGAGCTCGCCCACAAGGAGTCGCACTTCCGCTCCCTGGTGCAGGGGTCCAGCGACGTCATCATGATCGCCGGGGCCAACGGCGTGCTCTCGTACGTCTCCCCGGCGGCGCTGGGCGTCTACGGGCGGGATCCGGAGGAACTGGTCGGCGGCAACCTGCTGGACCTGGTCCACCCCGAGGACGTGGACCGGGTGCTCGCCGAGGTCCGCCGCTACCTCGCGCGGGTGCGCCTCGCCGCCCACCGCACCCCGGGCACGGTCGAGCCCTCGGCCCGGGTGGAGTGCCGGATCAGCTCCGGGATCGGGGAGTGGCTGCACGTCGAGTCGACCGTCAGCCGGCACCGCGACGGGCTGCTGCTGAACAGCCGGGACGTCACCGAACGCGTCATGCTCCAGGCCCAGTTGCAGCACAACGCCTTCCACGACCCGCTCACCGACCTGCCCAACCGGGCGCTGTTCACCCAGCGGCTGCGCGGCGCCCTCGGCACCCGCGGCCAGCAGGGCGGGACGGGCGCCGGCGTCGCGGTGCTCTTCCTCGACCTGGACGGCTTCAAGGCGGTCAACGACACCGCCGGCCACCAGGTCGGCGACGAACTGCTGGTGCAGGCCGCCCGCCGGCTGCAGGGCGCCGTCCGCTGCGGGGACACCGTGGCCCGGTTCGGCGGCGACGAGTTCGCCGCGCTGGTCTGCGGCCCGCTCGGCCGGCTCCAGGTCCAGGAACTGGCCGAGCGGCTGCGGGTCGCGCTGTCCGAGCCGTACTGGATCGGCGGCGTCGAACTCGGCGTCGCCGCCAGCATCGGCATCGCCTTCGGCACCCCCGAACGCGGCCCGGCCGCCGACCCCAGGGCCGCCGCCGACGAGCTGATGCGCAACGCCGACCTGGCGATGTACCGGGCCAAGTCCGAGGGCAAGGGCCGGGTGGTGCTCTACGCCCCCGCGATGCGGGCCGACCTGGAACGCCGCACCGAGCTGGAGGAACGGCTGCGGGTGGCCGTCCGGGAGGGCGGCTTCACCCTGCTCCACCAGCCCGTGGTGGACCTCGCCAGCGGCGCGGTGACCGCCGTCGAGGCCCAGGCCCGCTGGCGTTCGGCGGGCGGGCTGCTGCTCACCCCGGCCGAGTTCATGCGCTCGACCGAGCACGGCGACGCGGCGACCCGCTTCTCCCGCTGGCTGGTGCACGAGGCGGTGGCGGCCGCGGCCGACCGCCGCGACCCGGCCGGCCGGCGCCCCGGCGCCCCGGCGCCCGTCCCGGTGGCCGTCCGGCTCTCGGTCGAGCGGCTCTGCTCGCCCGGCCTGTACGAGACGGTGGCCGCGGCGCTGCGCGACAGCGGGCTGCCGGCCGGCGAGCTGGTGATCGAGGTGGCCCGGATGGGCCCGGACCAGCTCGCGGACGAGCTCGGCCGCCGGCTGGCCGCGCTGCGCGGACTCGGCGTCTCCACCTGGCTGGCCGGCTACGGAGCGGGCAGCGGCTCGCTGGGGGCGCTCGGCAGACTGCCGCTGGACGGGCTCAAGCTGGACCGCACGCTGGTCCAGGACCTGGGCGAGTCCGCGCTCAGCCGCACCCTGGCCGGGCACGCCCTGCGGCTCGGCCGGGACCTCGGGATGGCCACCGCCGCCGAGGGGGTGGACCTGCCCCGGCAGGTCGCCGTCCTCCAGGAGCTGGGCTGCCGGCTGGGCCAGGGCTCGGCCTTCGCCCCGCCGCTGGACGAGACCCGGCTGCGCCGGGCGCTGGCCCGCCGCGGCTATCCGCTGCCCAAGCCGCTCGGCCCGCTCTCCGCCCGCCGCGCCCACCTCGCCCCGGACACCCGGACGAGTGGCCGCACGGACGCCCAGGGAGGACGTGTCGTACCTCACCACGGGGCCCCCGACCTGCCCGAACACCGGGCCGTGGCCGGTCCGGGAGCCGGTCCGCATGGCGAGACGGTCATCCCACCTGCTTGACACGCCACCCCGGACGGGAGGAAGGTCGTTGCCATGCGCACCCGAATTCTCGTACTTGGCGGGCGCGTCGGCTGAGTGGGCTCGCACGCCCCGCTCGTGACAGACCGACGCGCCACCCCTCGCATGCCCTTGGGCACGAGGGGTTTTTTGTTGCACTGACGCTGTTCCCACCGCAAGACCCCTGGCCCCGACCGCCCCGAAGCGTCCGACTTGTCGGAATCGGCGGGACGATTGAGGCAGAGCCGGCGATCGGCCCGGACCGGGACCCCACCCTCGCAGCACCGGGGCCCGCAGCACCGGGCCGGCAAAACCCGAGAAGAGACAGGCAGATGACCGAGCACGCCGCATCCCCCCGCCGCGGGGACACCCCGGCCGCCCAGGCTCCCCAGCACGTCGTCGAGACCATGACCGGCGCCCAGTCGCTCATCCGCTCGCTCGAGGCCGTGGGCGCCGACACCGTCTTCGGCATCCCGGGCGGGGCCATCCTTCCCGCGTACGACCCGCTGATGGACTCGGTCAAGGTGCGCCACATCCTGGTCCGGCACGAGCAGGGCGCCGGTCACGCCGCCACCGGCTACGCCCAGGCCACCGGCCGGGTCGGGGTCTGCATGGCCACCTCCGGCCCCGGTGCCACCAACCTGGTCACCCCGATCGCCGACGCGTACATGGACTCCGTGCCGATCGTCGCCATCACCGGCCAGGTCGCCTCCAAGGCGATCGGCACCGACGCCTTCCAGGAGGCGGACATCTGCGGCATCACGATGCCGATCACCAAGCACAACTACCTGGTCACCGACCCGGCCGAGATCCCCCGGGTGATCGCCGAGGCCTTCCACATCGCCGCCACCGGCCGCCCCGGCCCGGTCCTGGTCGACATCGCCAAGGACGCCCTCCAGGCCACCACCACCTTCCGCTGGCCGGTCGAGACCGCGCTGCCCGGCTACCGCCCGGTCACCAAGCCGCACGCCAAGCAGATCCGCGAGGCCGCGAAGCTGCTGGTCGCCAGCAAGCGCCCGGTGCTCTACGTCGGCGGCGGCGTGCTCAAGGCGAACGCCACCGCCGAGCTGCGGATCCTCGCCGAGCTGACCGGCGCCCCGGTCGTCACCACCCTGATGGCGCTCGGCGCCTTCCCGGACAGCCACCCGCAGCACCTGGGCATGCCCGGCATGCACGGCTCCGTCCCGGCCGTCACCGCGCTGCAGAAGTCGGACCTGCTGTTCACCCTCGGCGCCCGCTTCGACGACCGGGTCACCGGCAAGCTGGACAGCTTCGCCCCGTACGCCAAGATCGTGCACGCGGACATCGACCCGGCCGAGATCGGCAAGAACCGCCCGGCGGACGTGCCGATCGTCGGCGACGCCCGCGAGGTGCTGGCCGACCTGATCGTCGCCGTCCAGGCCGAGTTCGACGCCGGCCACAAGGGCGACTACGCCGAGTGGTGGGAGAAGCTCGACGAGTGGAAGAAGACCTACCCGCTGGGCTTCGAGCCGGCCCCGGACGGCCAGCTCTCCCCGCAGCAGGTCATCGAGCGGATCGGCCAACTGGTCGGCCCGGAGGCGATCTACGCGGCGGGCGTCGGCCAGCACCAGATGTGGAGCTCGCAGTACATCCGCTTCGAGAAGCCCGGCACCTGGCTCAACTCCGGCGGCGCCGGCACCATGGGCTACGCCGTCCCGGCGGCGATGGGCGCCAAGGCGGGCCGCCCGGAGTCGGCGGTCTGGGCCATCGACGGCGACGGCTGCTTCCAGATGACCAACCAGGAGCTGGTCACCTGCGCCCTGAACGACATCCCGATCAAGGTCGCGGTCATCAACAACGGCTCGCTGGGCATGGTCCGGCAGTGGCAGACGCTGTTCTACAACCAGCGCTACTCCAACACCGTGCTGCACTCCGGCCCGGAGCACGACGGCATCGAGCCGCCGGCCCAGGGCACCCGGATCCCCGACTTCGTCCTGCTGTCCGAGGCGATGGGCTGCGTCGGCCTGCGCTGCGAGCGCCCCGAGGACCTCGACGCGGTGATCCGTCAGGCGATGGAGATCAACGACCGCCCGGTGGTCATCGACTTCATCGTCCACCAGGACGCCATGGTGTGGCCGATGGTCGCGGCCGGCACCAGCAACGACGAGATCCAGTTCGCCAAGGGCGTCCGGCCCGACTTCGGCGACGATCTCGACTGACCGCCCCGAAACCCTCCAGAACGACTGAGGAACCACATGTCCAAGCACACCCTCTCCGTCCTGGTCGAGAACAAGCCCGGCGTGCTCGCCCGCATCGCCGCGCTGTTCTCCCGTCGGGGCTTCAACATCGACTCCCTCGCCGTCGGCCCGACCGAGCACCCGGACGTGTCCCGGATGACGATCGTGGTCAACGTCGAGGACCTCCCGCTGGAACAGGTCACCAAGCAGCTCAACAAGCTCGTGAACGTGATAAAGATCGTCGAACTCGACCAGGCCGCTGCGATCCAGCGGGAACTGGTCCTGGTGAAGGTCCGCGCCGACAACGAGACCCGGTCGCAGATCGTCGAGATCGTCCAGCTGTTCCGTGCCAAGACCGTCGACGTGTCGCCGGAGGCGGTGACCATCGAGGCCACCGGCAGCTCGGACAAGCTGGAGGCCATGCTCCGGATGCTGGAGCCTTACGGCATCAAGGAGTTGGTCCAGTCCGGCCTGGTCGCCATCGGCCGCGGCGCGCGTTCCATCACGGACCGCTCGCTGCGCGCCCTCGACCGCAGCGCCTGACCCCAGCGCTGTCTCACCTTCTGAAGTAAAACGACCGCACCGCGCCGGGTGCGCATACGGTAGGAAACCGCGTACCCGGCACCCACACGCAAGGAGATGTGCCCCCGTGGCCGAGCTGTTCTACGAAGACGACGCCGACCTGTCCATCATCCAGGGCCGCAAGGTCGCGGTCATCGGCTACGGCAGCCAGGGCCACGCCCACGCGCTGTCCCTGCGCGACTCCGGCGCCGACGTCCGGGTCGGCCTCAAGCCGGAGTCCAAGTCCCGCGCCAAGGCCGAGGAGGCCGGGCTGCGCGTGGTCACCCCCGCCGAGGCCGCCGCCGAGGCCGACGTCATCATGATCCTGGTGCCGGACCCGATCCAGGCCGACGTCTACGAGGCCGACATCGCGCCGCACCTCAAGGCGGGCGACGCCCTGTTCTTCGGCCACGGCCTGAACATCCGCTTCGGCTTCATCAAGCCCCCGGCGGACGTCGACGTCTGCATGGTCGCCCCGAAGGGCCCGGGCCACCTGGTCCGCCGCCAGTACGAGGAGGGCCGCGGCGTCCCCGCCATCGTCGCGGTCGAGCAGGACGCCTCGGGCAACGCCTTCGCCCTCGCGCTGTCCTACGCCAAGGGCCTGGGCGCCACCAAGGCCGGCGTCATCAAGACCACCTTCACCGAGGAGACCGAGACCGACCTGTTCGGCGAGCAGGCCGTCCTCTGCGGTGGCACCGCCGCCCTGGTGAAGGCCGGGTTCGAGACCCTGGTCGAGGCCGGCTACCAGCCGGAGATCGCCTACTTCGAGTGCCTGCACGAGCTCAAGCTGATCGTCGACCTGATGTACGAGGGCGGCCTGGAGAAGATGCGGTGGTCGGTCTCCGAGACCGCCGAGTGGGGCGACTACGTCACCGGCCCGCGCATCATCACCGCCGACACCAAGGCCGAGATGAAGAAGGTCCTGGCCGAGATCCAGGACGGCACCTTCGCCAACACCTGGATCGCCGAGTACAAGGCCGGTCTGCCCAAGTACAACGAGTACAAGAAGGCCGACGAGGACCACCTGCTGGAGACCACCGGCAAGAAGCTGCGCTCGCTGATGAGCTGGGTCAACGAGAAGGCCTGAACCTCCTCGGGGCGGTGCATTTTGTAACGCCCTTGTACAAGTCGGCTGCTCTCGTCCGGGTGATTTCGCCGGACGGGAGCAGCCGGGCACCCAGCCCGTCGATACACTCCGAGTGCGCGTCAGGCCCACAGCGTCGTGCGTCTACTTACGCGGCATGCCACCTTCCCCGCCCTCACACGCCACCTACGTGCGCCGGGGAACCGGACAGTTAAGGACCCACTGTCGTGAGCACTGTGACATCCAGAAGCGCCGTCGTTCTGATCGCCGAAGAGCTTTCGCCCGCCACCGTCGACGCCCTCGGCCCCGACTTCGAGATCCGCCACTGCAACGGCGCCGACCGCACCGAGCTGCTCACCGCGATCGCCGACGTGGACGCGATCCTGATCCGCTCCGCCACCAAGGTCGACGCCGAGGCGCTGGCCGCCGCCCGCAAGCTCAAGGTCGTCGCCCGGGCCGGCGTCGGCCTGGACAACGTGGACGTGTCCGCCGCCACCAAGGCCGGCGTGATGGTCGTGAACGCGCCGACCTCCAACATCGTCACCGCCGCCGAACTCGCCTGCGGCCTGCTGATCTCCGTCGCCCGCAACATCGCCCCGGCCAACGCGGCGCTCAAGCAGGGCGAGTGGAAGCGCAACAAGTACACCGGCGTCGAGCTGAGCGAGAAGACCCTCGGCGTGGTCGGCCTCGGCCGGATCGGCGTGCTGGTCGCCCAGCGGATGTCCGCGTTCGGGATGAAGATCGTCGCGTACGACCCCTACATCCAGGCCGCCCGGGCCGCCCAGATGGGCGTCAAGCTGGTCTCGCTGGAGGAGCTGCTGGAGGTCTCGGACTTCATCACCGTCCACCTACCCAAGACCCCCGAGACGATCGGCCTGATCGGCGACGAGGCGCTGCACAAGGTCAAGCCGAGCGTGCGCATCGTCAACGCCGCCCGCGGCGGCATCGTGGACGAGGAGGCGCTCGCCGCCGCCCTGCGCGAGGGCCGGGTGGCCGGCGCGGGCCTGGACGTCTACGCCAAGGAGCCGTGCACCGACTCCCCGCTGTTCGCCTTCGACAACGTGGTCGCCACCCCGCACCTGGGCGCCTCCACCGACGAGGCGCAGGAGAAGGCCGGCATCGCGGTCGCCAGGTCGGTGCGCCTGGCACTGGCCGGCGAGCTGGTACCCGACGCCGTCAACGTCCAGGGCGGCGTGATCGCCGAGGACGTGCGCCCGGGCCTGCCGCTGGCCGAGAAGCTCGGCCGGATCTTCACCGCGCTGGCCGGCGAGGTGGCCGTCCGGCTGGACGTCGAGGTCCGCGGCGAGATCACCCAGCACGACGTGAAGGTGCTCGAACTGTCCGCGCTCAAGGGCGTGTTCGAGGACGTCGTGGCGGAGACGGTGTCCTACGTCAACGCCCCGCTGTTCGCCCAGGAGCGCGGTGTCGAGGTCCGCCTGACCACCTCCAGCGAGAGCGCCGAGCACCGCAACGTGATCACCGTGCGCGGCACCCTCGGCAACGGCGAGGAGATCGCCATCTCCGGCACGCTGGCCGGCCCCAAGCAGGCCCAGAAGATCGTCGGCGTGGACACCTTCGACGTCGACGTGGCGCTCACCGACCACATGGCCTTCTTCAAGTACGAGGACCGCCCCGGCGTGGTCGGCGTGCTCGGCCGCCACCTCGGTGACGCGGGCATCAACATCGCGGGCATGCAGGTCGCCCGGGACGGCGGCAGCGCGCTCGCCTCGATCACCGTGGACAGCGAGATCCCGCAGGACGTGCTGACGGCGATCGCCGCCGAGATCGGCGCCCGCTTCGCGCGCTCGGTCGACCTGGGCTGACCCCCGCACCGCCCTGACCAGGGCCCGGACCGCCGTTCCAACGGCGGTCCGGGCCCTGCTGCGTCCCCCCGGGTGGCCGCCGTCTCAGATACTAGGAAATCCGAGTATTCGTGCAGACACGGCCGGGGCGGGGTCGTACCGTGGAAGGGCCATACGGTGTGCCGCCCCTGTAGCCAGGGTGTGCGGCCCGTGTGCGCGTGCGCCCCCACGGGCAGGCGATCCCTGCCCCCGCGCGTACCCCTCCCACCCCCTGCCGCGCTTGCCCGCGCGCCGCTTCCAAGGAGCCCGGTATGCCCACCACCGCCGACCGCCACGCCACCACCGCCCCCGCCGCCACCCCCGTCCGCGCCCCGCGCCGCCGCCGGGCCGCCGAGCGGAACCCCTTCGCCGCCGCCGCGCTGCAGCGCTCGCTGGACCGCCGGGACAACGGCGGCGCCACCGGGCACTGAGCGCGGCCGGGGCCGGCCGGCGCCGTCGAGCGGCGTTGATCGCCGTCGATCGGCGTTGATCGGACTACTGGGCCGACCGGGCTGACGTCGCGTCACCCCATCGGGTGCGAAGGGGACCCGTTCGAGGGAAGTCACTCGCCCCCGTCATCGCGATCATCCTAATTTGGGGCCCCCGGAAGGGTGATCGACGTCCGCGCGGGCGGGCGTCTGCGACACGGTGTGCGGATCAGTCCCCCTCCCGGGGGAGAGTCACCAGTGCGTCTGCCACCCGTCCGCCGACCGGTCGCCCGGATCGGCCTCACGCTCGTCCTGCTGGCCACCGGCGCGGCGCTCGCCGCCACCCCGGCCGCGGGCGGACCGCCCAGCGCGGGACCGCCGGGCCGGACGGCCTCCGTCCTGCTCGAACTCGACACCGAGGCGGCCGGACCGGCCTGGCGCAGCGCCGCCGACGGCGCCCGGCGGGCCCGGCGCTCGCCGGACGCCGTCCGCCGGGAGGCCGCCCGGGCGGGCGCCGCCCAGCGCTCCCGGGCCGGGGACGCGCTCGACCGGCTCGCCGGGGCCGTCCACCGGTCGGCGCCCGCCGCCCGCGAGCTCTACCGCACCCGCACCCTGCTCACCGGCCTGGCGGTCAGCCTCCCCGCCGACCGGCTGCCCGCCCTGCGGGCGCTGCCCGGCGTCCGGGCCGTCCACCCGATCGTGAACAAGCAGCGCGACAACGCCTACTCCGTCCCGCTGACCGGCGCCCCGCAGGTCTGGTCCGGGGACACCGCGCCGGACGGGAACACCGGCCGGGGCGTGCGGATCGGCATCATCGACAGCGGCATCGACTACACCCACGCCGACTTCGGCGGCCCCGGCACCGAGGAGGCCTTCCGCTCCGTCGAGCGCGGCAAGCCCGCCCCGGCCGCGCTGTTCCCCAACGCCAAGGTGGTCGGCGGCAAGGACCTGGTCGGCGACGACTACAACCCCGACCCGGCCGCCCCGAACCACCAGCCGGTGCCGCACCCCAGCGACAACCCGCTGGACTGCGTGCGCAACGGGCACGGCACCCACGTCGCCGGGACGGCCGCCGGGTACGGCGTCACCGCCGACGGCCGCCCGTACGCCGGCCCCTACCGGCCCGGGCTCGACCCGGCCTCGTTCCGGATCGGCCCCGGCGCCGCCCCCGGCGCGCAGCTGTACGCGATCCGGGTGTTCGGCTGCGACGGCTCCACCGACCGGCTCGCCCAGGCCCTCGACCTGGCCGCCGACCCGAACGGCGACGGCGACCTCGGCGACCGGCTCGACGTGGTCAACCTGTCCCTCGGCAGCCGCTTCGGCAGCCCCGACGACGCCGACGCGCTGGCCGTCGACCGGCTCGCCGAACTGGGCACCGTGGTGGTCGCGGCGGCCGGCAACGAGGGCGACGTGTACGGCATCGGCGGCAGCCCCGGCACGGCCGTGCGGGCGGTCACCGTCGCCGCCTCCGTGCACGGGCACGCCGACGTGGACGGCATCACCGTGCTCGCCCCCGCCGCGCAGGCCGGGGTCGTCCCCGGCCACTGGAGCGAGCGCTACCGGGGCTGGACCACCGCCGAGGTGACCGGCGGGCTCGCCGTCCCCGCCGACCAGGCGGACGGCTGCACCGAGTTCAGCGAGGCCGACAAGCAGCGCCTCAAGGGCCGGATCGCGGTGCTCACCTGGAACACCCGCGACCCGGACCGGGCCTGCAACTCCGGCCCGCGGGCCGACCACGCCGCCGACGCCGGGGCGATCGGCGCGCTCTACGCCGCCGACACCGACCACCTGGCCGAGATCTCCGGCGACGACCGGATCCCGGCCGTCCTGCTCGGCCGGGCGGACGGTGAACGGCTGTTGAAGGCCGCCGCCGACGGGGACGTCCAGGTGCGGCTCGCCGCGCCCGGCAACCCGCTGCACGGCTCGGTCGCGCGGAACCAGCCGGCCCGGGTCGACACCCTCACCGACTTCACCTCCCGGGGCGTCGGCCTGCCCGGCGTGGTCAAGCCCGACCTCGCCGCCCCCGGGGAGACCATCTGGTCCGCCCTGGTCGGCAGCGGCACCGGCGGCCAGCGCGAGAACGGCACCTCGATGGCCACCCCGCACGTCGCCGGACTGGCCGCGCTGGTCCGGGCTGCCCACCCGGACTGGCCGGTCGAGCAGGTCAAGGCCGCCCTGATGAACACCGGCACGGACACCTACCTCGGCGACGACCACAGCGGGCCGGTCTACGGGCCCGAGCGCACCGGCGCCGGGCGGGCCCGGGTCGACGGCGCGGTCCGCACCCCGGTGGTGGCCTACGCGGCGGGGGAGGGCGCGGCGCCGGGCGGCGTCGGGGTCTCCTACGGGCCGGTCGAGGTCGGCGGGCCGACCGCCCTGGTCCGCGAGATCGAGCTCACCAACCACTCGTCCGCGCCGCTGAGTTACCGCACCGGCTACGCGGCCGCCACCGAACTGCCGGGCGCCGCCTTCGAGGTGAGCCCGGGACAGGTGGAGGTGCCGGCCGGCGGCACCGCGCGGGTGCGGGTCACGCTGTCCGTCCCGGGGCGGCTGGGGCGCGTGCCCGATCCGACCATCGACACCGAGCAGGGCGGCCGGGCCCGCAGCTACCGGGGCGAGCTGTCCGGCCGGGTGCTGTTCAGCCCGGTCACCGACCGGGCCCTGCCGCAGCTGCGGGTCCCGGTGTTCGCCGCCCCGCGCCCCACCGGGGACCTCGGCGTCGCCGCCTCCGCCCGGACCGCCCGGGACGGCACCCTGGTCACCCTCGGCGGCCGGGCCGCGCCCGGCGCGGCCCCCGGACTGGTCAGCGCCTTCGCCCTCGGCGGCGAGGGCGCCCGCTGGCCGGACTGCCGGCTCGGCGACGGCAAGGCCGTCGGCCCCGGCGCGGGCATCCGGCCCGAGGACGCCGGGGAGTCGGCCGTACCGTCCCAGGAACCCTGCGTCGAACACCCCGGCGACCGGGTCGCGGACCTGCGGGCCGTCGGCGCGGCCGCCGACTCCGACCTGCTGTACGTGGGTGCCCGGCTGTGGGCCCCGGCGGCCACCCCGGTCGGGCTGTACGGGGTGCGGGTGTCGCTGGACACCGACGGGGACGGTGTCACCGACGTGGTCCTCAAGGCCGACCGGCTGCGCGGCAGCGACGTCCTGGTCTCCCGGGCGCTGGACGCCCGCACCGGCGCCGAACTCGACGTCCAGCCGCTGAACGCCCGCTGGGGCGACACCGACACCGAACTGCTGGACAGCGACGTGGTGGTGCTCCCGGTTCGGCTGAGCGCCCTGCCCGGCGTCGGGCCCGGGCACAGCACCGTCCGGTACGGGGCCTGGACCGGCGTGGCCGCCCCCGGCACGCCCGACCCGGCCGACTCCTTCTCCGCGATCGGCCTGCGCGGCACCCGCCCGACCGTCCCGCTGGACGTCCTGCACCCGGCCCTCACCGTGCGGGCCGGCCTCACCGGTCCGGCCGTGATGGTCACCCCGGCGAGCCCCGGCACCCTGCTCGACGTGCACCGCGCGCCCGGCGACGGCTCCCGGCTCCTGCTGCTGTACCACTTCAACCCGGCGGACCGCCGGGCCCAGGTGCTCGACCTGCCGTGACCCGGCGCAGGGGCGGCCCGCCGGAACCTCCGGCGGGCCGCCCCTCTCGCTGTCCGCCCCTCTCGCTGTCCGCTCAGTCCCGGGCGGCCAGCCGGCGTTCGCGGCGCGGGACGCGGGTGGGGCGGCGGGAGAGCCGGGCGAAGACCGCGACCAGGACGAGCACGGCGGCGGTGCCGGTGGCGACGGTGAGGCCCTCGGTGAGGCCGGGCGGGCGGAAGCCGCAGGAGACCCGGCCGACGCCGCCGCCGAGCGGGACGCCGATCATGCCGAGGACCGGGGTGGGCACGACGGGGGTGCCGCCGTCGACGGCGCAGGTCCAACCCTCGGTGGCGGGGACGGAGAACAGCGCGGTGCCGGTGGAGCCGGCCGGCAGGGCGGCGGTCAGGCTGTGGCCGCCGGCCTCGACCCGGGTGGCGCCGGTGGCGGTCAGCCGGGTGACGGCGGCCGCCAGGGCGTCGGCCCGCAGGCAGCCGATCGGGCGGGCGGGGACCTGGCTGACCACGTCCGAGCGCAGGGTCACCCGGACCGTGCCGTCGGCCGGGACGGTCCCCAGCCGGTGCACGGGCACGGCCGTGGTGGGCTGCTCGCCGTCGCTCGGGAAGTCGGTGCCCAGGCCGCTGACCGCGCCGCGGTACCAGAGCGGGTGGAAGTACGCCGTCGAGCCCGGGGTGCAGGCGGCCGTGAACACCGTGCCCTCCGCACCGCCCGGCACCGACCAGCCGCTGGTGCCGTGCAGGGTGGGCGTCGGGCCGCCGGCCGGGACGGGCAGCGGGACGTCGTACACCTGGCTGCCGAGCAGCGACTCCTGGCGGGACCAGACCGAGGAGGTGGCCGTCCGGGTGCCCGACGGCAGCACGGTGACCAGGGGCGGCGCGGGGGCCCGGACGGCGGTGAAGCCCGGGGGCCGCGGTGCGTCGTCCAGGTGGGCGCCGACCCCGAACAGCGCCTGGCCGACCGGGTCGGTGACGCCCCCGGTCTGCCGCCCGCCGGCCGTCCAGCCCGCGCCGAGGTCGTGCAGCAGCAGGGCGGCGACGGTCGGCAGGTAGCCGCTGGAGTAGCCGCCGCCCTGGCCGTTCAGCAGCAGCGGGTCGTTGGGGGTGAAGGCGTGCGGGCCGGGGTCGCTGCGCAGGTCCGGCCAGTCGGCGCCGGCCCGCACCGCGGCGTGCCCGGCCCGGACGGCGGCGGGGGAGACGCCGTCGTCGGGGGCCGCGCCGAGCGCCGCGTACCCGGACCAGACGGCGTTGCCGAGCACCGCGCCGCCGATCACCCAGGTGGCCAGCGCCGTCACCCGGCGGTCGGTGTGCCGGCGGTCCAGCGCCGCGAGCGCGGCCAGCAGGACGGCGCCGCCGACCCCCAGCAGCGCCCAGGTGGAGGCGTGAACCGAGCCCCGGGCCGCCGCCAGGGCGGCGATCGCCGCGGTCAGCGCGGCGCCGCCCAGCAGGGTCGGCAGGTCCGGCCGGTGCGCGAGCGACACCCAACCGGCCAGCACCAGCAGCCCGCTGAGCACGAAGGAGACCCGGTACGGCCCGCCGGCCGGGATCGCCAGGCCGTGCCAGACCAGCACCGTCGGGGTCCAGACGAAGCTCAGCACCACCAGCAGCAGCGCCGTGCACCAGGCCGCCCGCTCGCGGACCCGCACCCGGCGGTTGAACGGCAGCCCGCACACCAGCAGCAGGCCGAGCACCCCGATCGCCACGTCCGGCAGCGGCCGCCCGCCGGTGATGGCCGGCAGCAGCTGGGCGAGGTGCCCGTCCAGGCCGGAGGGGCCGAGCGGCTGCACCGGGGACTCCGGCTGGGCGCCGCGGGCGGCCCGGACGGCGACGAACAGCACGGGGGCGGCGAGCAGCACCCCGGCGGTGGTCAGGGTGACCGCCCGCCCGGAGGCCCGGACCCGGTGCCGGAACGCGCGCGGGGTGGCGAACAGCCGTACGGCGAACAGGAGTCCGGCGACCAGGGTGGCCAGCGCCGCGGTGTAGAGGTTGCCCGCCCAGGCGAGCGCGACGCACAGCGCGCCGACCACCCAGCGGCGCTCGTGCAGGCACCAGTCCCCGACCAGGCCGAGCAGCGGCAGCGAGACCAGTCCCCACAGCCACATCGGCGCCCCGCCGCCGATGTCCAGCACCCAGGCGCAGAGCCCGTACCCGACGGCGGCGAACACCCGCAGCCACCGGGGGCCGGGGTGCAGCCGGCCGAGCAGGTGGGCCATCAGGGCGGTGCCCAGGCCGATGGTGGCCAGGGCGACCAGGAAGACGGCGAGTTGCCCCTGGTCGCGGGGGAGGAGCGCGGTCGGCCAGGAGAACGGGTTCATCAGGTAGGCGAAGAAGTCCGCCAGGAACGGGACGCCGTAGCCGCTGTTCCAGTTGAACAGCAGGTCCCCGGTGGCCTGCCCGTGCAGCAGGTCCCACAGGTGCGCGTGGTACGGCACGGCGATCGCGCCGGCCCCGCCCGGCCACCGCCCGCGCACCGCCGCGGCCAGCGCGAAAGCACCCATCGCCAGCCCGGCCGCGGCCCCGCAGACCAGCACCTCCCGCCGCCGTTCGGCCTTCACCCACGCGCCCCGTTCTGCCAGGAATCCCGGACCCCGCCACCCTAAGCGCGCCCCCGGCGCACCCCTGGCCACCCGCGCCCCCTCAAAGGAGTGACGCGCTGTCGGGACTTCGGGCTCCTCCGTACGTGTCCGAATGTTGGACGCGAGGTGTCAGCACCTGGGACGCGGGAGTAGGGTCCGAGCATGTCTCGCACCATTCGTCTCGCAGTTGTCCCGGGTGACGGCATCGGCCAGGAGGTGGTGGCCGAAGGCCTCAAGGTCCTCGGCGCCGTGCTCCCCGCCGACGTGAAGCTGGAGACCACCGAGTACGACCTCGGGGCCCGGCGCTACCACCGGACCGGGGAGACGCTGCCGGACGACGTGCTGGCCGAGCTCAAGGCCTTCGACGCGATCCTGCTGGGCGCCATCGGGGACCCGAGCGTCCCGTCCGGGGTGCTGGAGCGGGGGCTGCTGCTCAAGCTGCGGTTCGCCTTCGACCACCACATCAACCTGCGGCCGGGCCGGCTCTTCCCCGGGGTCGCCTCCCCGCTGGCCGGTCAGCCGGCGATCGACTTCGTGGTCGTCCGCGAGGGCACCGAGGGCCCGTACGTCGGCAACGGCGGCTCGCTGCGCACCGGCACCCCGCACGAGGTGGCCACCGAGGTCAGCCTGAACACCGCGTACGGCATCGAGCGCGTGGTGCGCGACGCCTACCGCCGGGCCCAGGCGCGGCCGCGCAAGAAGCTCACCCTGGTGCACAAGAACAACGTGCTGGTGCACGCCGGGCACCTGTGGACGCGGATCTTCGCCGAGGTCGGCGAGGAGTTCCCCGAGGTCACCACCGACTACCTGCACGTCGACGCGGCGACCATCTTCTTCGTCACCCAGCCGGAGCGCTTCGACGTCATCGTCACCGACAACCTGTTCGGCGACATCCTGACCGACCTGGCCGCGGCCGTCACCGGCGGCATCGGCCTGGCCGCGAGCGGCAACATCAACCCGAGCGGCGAGTTCCCGTCCATGTTCGAGCCGGTGCACGGCTCGGCGCCGGACATCGCCGGCCAGGGCAAGGCCGACCCGACCGCCACCGTGCTGTCGGTCGCCATGCTGCTGGAGCACCTCGGCTTCGCCGCCGAGGCCGCCAGGGTCGAGGCCGCCGTCGCGGCGGACCTCGCCGAGCGCTCCGGCGCCCGTTCCACCTCCGAGGTCGGCGACGCGCTCGCCGAGCGAGTAGCCGGCTAGGCCGGCCGGAACCCGAGCGGATCCGGCCGGCCGGGCCGCTCCGCATAACCGCAGCTTGCAGCTCCCCAAGGAGCGGGCAACTGTTCGGCACGGCCCTCTGGATGCGAGTATCGACAGTGGGGCCGTGCCGTTGTGCGTTCGTTCCGGCGTTGGAGAGCCGTATCGTTCCTTCGGCGGTGGCGGCCCGAACGAACCCCACGGTGAAGGAAACAGCCATGAGCACGCCCACCCAGGCGCCCATCACGTTCGACCTCAAGCCCTCCGCCCACCCGCTGTCGGCAGCGGAGCGCCAGGCCCGGCTGACCAACCCCGGCTTCGGCCGCGTCTTCACCGACCACATGGTCACCATCAGCTGGACCGAGGGCCGTGGTTGGCACGACGCGCAGCTGGTCCCGTACGCGCCGGTGGAGATGGACCCGGCGAACATGACCCTGCACTACGGCCAGGCGATCTTCGAGGGCCTCAAGGCCTACCGCCAGGCCGACGGCTCCATCGCGACCTTCCGCCCCGAGGCCAACGCCCTCCGCTTCCAGGCCTCGGCCCGCCGCCTGGCGATGCCGGAGCTCCCGGTGGAGGCCTTCGTCGAGGCGGTCGAGCTGCTGGTCCAGCAGGAGCGGGACTGGGTCCCGAACGAGCCGGAGCAGAGCCTCTACCTGCGCCCGTTCATGTTCGCCACCGAGGTCGGTCTGGGCGTCCGTCCGGCGAACTCCTACCTGTTCATGATCATCGCCTCGCCGGCCGGCGCCTACTTCCCGGGCGGCGTCAAGCCCGTCTCGGTCTGGCTCTCCAAGGAGTACGTCCGCGCCGCGCCCGGCGGCACCGGCGCCGCCAAGTGCGCGGGCAACTACGCGGCCTCGCTGGTCGCCCAGGCCCAGGCCGCCGAGAAGGGCTGCGACCAGGTGGTCTGGCTCGACGCCGCCGAGCACCGGTGGGTCGAGGAGATGGGCGGGATGAACCTGTACTTCGTCTTCGGTGAGGGCGAGGGCGCGAAGATCGTCACCCCGGAGCTGTCCGGCGCCCTGCTGCCCGGCATCACCCGCGACTCGCTGCTCCAGCTCGCCGCCGACCTCGGCTACGCGGTCGAGGAGCGGAAGATCTCCACCGACGAGTGGCAGCAGGCGAACGCCGACGGCACCCTCACCGAGGTCTTCGCCTGCGGCACCGCCGCCGTCATCACCCCGGTCGGCTCGGTGAAGTCCGCGGCCGCCGACTGGACCGTCGGCACCGGCGAGCCCGGCCCGGTCACCATGGAGCTGCGCAAGGCCCTGCTGGCCATCCAGGGCGGCCAGAGCCCCGACACCCACGGCTGGCTGCACAAGATCGTCTGATTCCGCGGACGCCGGGCACCCCCTCCGGCCTGCCCCGTTCCGCATCGCGAGACGGGCGGGCCGGATCCCGGAGGCTGTGCCAGACTGCGGGCGTGTCCTCGCTTTCGCTGATTATTGGCAGCAGGCGCGCCGGTCCGCAGTGACCGCTCCCGCAGGACCCGATGCGGAGCGACCACGAGCGTCCAGACCCGCGCGCAGACCTCTCGCACCCGCGAGGGGTCTTTTCGCTTTCTGGGCTCCGTCCCAGTGAGCACAGCCCGGACCGGCCGAGGGCCCCCACAAGGGGCTCGGGGACACCGGGGCCGCGCGCGGGATCCTGGACAGTGGAGCCGGGACGAGAAATCCGGCAGAGCAGTACCAACCTCCCCGAACGGAGAACCAGGGGTCATGACCGAGGTCAGCCGTACCGACGACAGCTTCCACGTGTTCGACACCACCCTGCGCGACGGCGCGCAGCGTGAGGGCATCAACCTGACGGTGGCGGACAAGCTGGCCATCGCCCGGCACCTGGACGAGTTCGGGGTCGGCTTCATCGAGGGCGGCTGGCCGGGGGCCAACCCCCGGGACACCGAGTTCTTCGCCCGCGCCGCCGCCGAACTGGAGCTGCGCCACGCACAGCTGGTCGCCTTCGGCGCCACCCGCCGGGCCGGCGGCAAGGCCGCCGAGGACCCGCAGCTGGCCGCGCTGGTCGCCTCCGGCGCGCCGGTGGTCACCCTGGTGGCCAAGGCCCACGACCGGCACGTCGAGCTGGCGCTGCGCACCACGCTGGACGAGAACCTGGAGATGATCCGGGACAGCGTCGAGTTCCTCCGCGGCCAGGGCCGCCGGGTCTTCCTCGACTGCGAGCACTTCTTCGACGGCTACCGGGACAACCGCGAGTACGCCCTCGCCGTGGTGCGCACCGCGCACCGGGCCGGGGCGGACGTGGTGGTGCTGTGCGACACCAACGGCGGGATGCTGCCGGCTGGCGTCCGGGACACCGTCGCGGACGTGATCGCCGCGACCGGCGCCCGGGTCGGCATGCACGCCCAGGACGACACCGGCTGCGCGGTGGCCAACACCCTGGCCGCGGTGGACGCGGGCGCCACCCACGTGCAGTGCACCGCGAACGGCTACGGCGAGCGGGTCGGCAACGCCAACCTGTTCCCGGTGGTCGGCGCGCTGGAGTTGAAGTACGACCGCCGGGTCCTGCCCGCGGGCCGGCTGGCCGAGATGACCCGGATCTCGCACGCGATCGCCGAACTGGTCAACCTGACCCCGTCCACCCACCAGCCGTACGTCGGCTTCTCGGCCTTCGCCCACAAGGCCGGCCTGCACGCCTCGGCGATCAAGATCGACCCGGACCTGTACCAGCACACCGACCCCGAACTGGTCGGCAACACCATGCGGATGCTGGTCTCCGACATGGCCGGCCGGGCCTCGGTGGAGCTCAAGGGCAAGGAGCTCGGCTACGACCTCTCCACCGACCGCGACCTGGCCGGCCGGGTGGTGGCCAAGGTGAAGGAGCAGGAGAACCTCGGCTACACCTACGAGTCCGCCGACGCCTCCTTCGAACTGCTGCTGCGCGACGAGGTCCGCGGCAGCCGGGACCGCTTCTACCGCCTGGAGTCCTGGCGGACCATCAGCGAGCAGGGCCCGGGCGGGGTCTCCGGCAACGAGGCCACGGTGAAGCTGTGGGCCAAGGGCGAGCGCCGGATCGCCGTCGGCGAGGGCAACGGTCCGGTCAACGCGCTGGACCAGGCGCTGCGGACGGCCCTGGAGGGCACCTACCCGCCGCTGGCCACCTTCGAGTTGGTGGACTACAAGGTCCGCATCCTGGAGGGCCAGCACGGCACCGGCTCCAAGACCCGGGTGCTGATCGAGTCCACCGACGGCACCGCGAGCTGGTCCACGGTCGGCGTGGCCGACAACGTGGTCGCCGCCTCCTGGCTGGCCCTGGAGGACGCGTACACCTACGGCCTGATCCGGGCCGGGCTGGAGCCGGCGGAGCGCTCGGAGCCGTCCGCCTGACCGCGCCCGGCTCGACGGCGGCTCGACGGCGGCCCGCTGGACCCGAAACGGGTCCGGCGGGCCGCTGCCGTGAGGCACCGCTGCCGTGACGCCCTGCGGCCGTGCGGCGCTGCTGCCGCGAGGCCCCGGCCGTCGCGACCTCCTGCGCCCCTAGCGGAGTCGGGCGAGGAGGGCGTGTTCGACGAGGGTGATGAGGGCGCTCTTGGCGCTGTCGCGTCGGCGGGCGTCGAGGGTGATGACGGGGGTGTCGGGGCCGAGTTGGAGGGCTTCGCGGACTTCGTCGGCGGTGTGGGGCTGGTGGCCGTCGAAGCCGTTGAGGGCGACGACGAAGGGCAGGCCGCTGTTCTCGAAGTAGTCGAGGGCGGGGAAGCAGTCGGCGAGGCGGCGGGTGTCGACGAGGACGACGGCTCCGATGGCGCCTCGGACGAGGTCGTCCCACATGAACCAGAAGCGGTCCTGTCCGGGGGTGCCGAAGAGGTAGAGGATGAGGTCTTCGTCGAGGGTGATGCGGCCGAAGTCCATGGCGACGGTGGTGGTCGTCTTGCCGGAGACGTGGCTGATGTCGTCGATGCCGGCGGAGGCCGAGGTCATGACGGCTTCGGTGCGCAGGGGGTTGATCTCGGAGACGGCGCCGACGAGCGTGGTCTTGCCGACACCGAAGCCGCCCGCGATGACGATCTTCGCGGAGGTGGTGGCGCGGGTGGGGGCGGCCGCGTTAGAGCTTGCGAAGTCCACTGAGGACCCTTTCGAGCAGCGTGACGTCGGGCTGGTTTCCGGATTCGCCCCCGGAAGCGGGCTGGTGGATGGCGACGAGGCCGGCCTCGGCCAGGTCGGCCACGAGGATCCGGGCGACTCCCAGGGGAAGTGAGAGCAGCGCCGAGACCTCGGCGACGGACTTGACCTCCGTGCACAGCGTGCAGATCCGCTGGTGCTCGGGGAGGAGGGTGGCCAGACGCTGCGGATCGACGTCGGCGGAGACCAGGGCCTCCAGCGCGAGTTCGTAGCGGGGCCGGGTGCGACCGCCGGTCATGGCGAACGGCCGGATCAGCGGGCCGGAGTCCTGCTCGTCCTCGAACTCCTCGACGTGCCCGGGCTCCTGGGCCGGCCGGTGGCCGGGGTCCTGGGCGGGCACCTGGCCGGGCGGCGTCGGGTAGCCGGGCGGCGGGGTGTCGAAGGCGGGCTGCGGCCGGGCGTACGGGTCGTACTGGCCGTACTGCTCCTCGGGCCGGGCGTACGGGTGCTGCTGGGGCTGCCCGTACTGGTGCCGACCGTACTGCTGACCGTGGCCGGCGCCGGGTGCTCCGAAGGCGTCGTGGCCCGTGCCAGGGTACGGAACGCCGTACTGGCCGCTGCGGTCGTCGGGCGGTGTCACGGTTCCTCTCCTCACAAGGTGCGGCGGTGCGGTGCGGGCTTCGGTACGAGTCCGGAGCCGGTGGTGCGAAGGCCGTACAACGTCCGAACCCGAGCCCGCCGAAGCGGGCCCGGGAAGGACGCGGAGGTACTTCGAATACCTGGACGGTATCCGACGAACCGTCAGTGCAGGAGACTGCCCTGGAGTTCTGCGCGGAGCGCGGGGGTGAGGACGGCGCCGGCCCGGTCGACGAGCAGGGCCATTTCGTACCCGACCAGACCGATGTCCGAGTCGGGGGAGGCGAGGACCGCGAGGGCGGAGCCGTCGCTGATGGCCATCAGGAACAGGAAGCCGCGCTCCATCTCGACGACGGTCTGGTTGACCTCGCCGCCTTCGAAGATCCGGCTGGCGCCGGAGGTGAGGGAGGTGAGGCCGGAGGCGACGGCGGCGAGCTGGTCGGCGCGGTCGCGCGGGAAGCCTTCCGACATGCACAGCAGGAGGCCGTCCGCGGAGACCACCACCGTGTGGGACACCCCAGGGGTGTTGTCCACGAAATTGGTGATCAGCCAGTTCAGGTTCTGTGCGGCCTGGCTCATCTGAGTCAACTCAACGCTCCTGGTGGTTCGAGCCGCCGAAGAGATCGGTGCTCCGGTTCTGTCCGTTGCCGGACTGGTCTACCTGATCGGGGTCGATCCGGAAGCTTCCGGTGTTGCCGGCGCTGCGGCCCTGCTCGACACCGCGGCGCAGGTTGGTGAGGCGGCCACGGACCTCCTCGGGGCTGCGGGAGACCTGCGGCCCTTCCTGCGGGGTCGGCTTGGCGTTGCCGGGCACCAGGTTCTGCTTGGGCACGCGCCGGGGCAGTCCGGCCCCGGTGGTGCCGGCGGACGAGGGCTCGCGCAGCTGCTCGGCCCGCTGCCAGTCACCGTCGTTCGGCGACTGCCAGGGGGAGGCGGTCGGGCCGGTCGGGCCGTAGCCGCCCAGTGCGGACACGTCGTGGCCGCGGGACTCGACGGGCGCCGAGGAGGTGTCCTTGGCGCCGGCGAACCAGTTCGGGGTGTCCCCGGACGGGGTCAGACCGGCCGGGGCGCTGCCCGGGCCGCTCGCCAGCTGCTGGCCGGGGCGGCGCTGGGGCAGCCCGGACGGCAGGGTGGTGGCGGGGGCCGGCGCGGGCTCGGCGGCGGGCAGGGCGGGCGGTTCCGGGGTGTACGGGTGGCCCGCGGGGGCCTCCTGGGCCTGGTGGCCGTAGTCGCCCCGGGCGTACTCGTCCTGCTGGTAGCCGCCCTGGTCGTAGCCGTACCGGTCGTCGGCGTAGCCCTGGTCGTAACCCTGCTGCGGGTACTGGCCGTAGCCGTCCTGGGCGTACTCGTCCTGCTGGTAGCCGCCCTGGTCGTAGCCGTACTGGTCGTCGGCGCTGTACCGGTCGTCCGAGTAGGCGCCCTGCTGGTAGTCCTGCTGCGGGGCGTACTGGTCGTAGCCCTGCTGGTAGTCCTCCTCGACCTCGGCGTCCAGCACCTGCTCCTGCGGGCCGCCCTCCAGGGCCGCGCGGCGGACCTGGTCGAGGCGCTGCGAGCGCTGGACGGCCTCCAGGGCCGGGCTGAACCCGGAGGAGCCGGCGTTGCCGATGCCGGTGAGGTGGTCGTCGAAGCCGAGCTCGGCGGCGCTGCGGTTGCGGTTGTCCGGGGCCCACTCGGAGGTCGGCTCCTGGTCGGCGAAGATCCGGGAGACGGTGAACTGCTCCTCCGGCTCCGGCGCCACCGCGGACTTGGTGACGAACGGCGGGAGCATGACCAGCGAGGTGGTGCCGGCGGACTCGCCGGACGGGCGGAGCTGGACGCGGATGTCGTGCCGCTGGGAGAGCCGGCCGACCACGAAGAGGCCCATGCGGCGGGAGATGGTGGCGTCGACCGTGGGCGGCTCGGCCAGCTTCTCGTTGATCTCCGCGAAGTCGTCGGCGGTGAGGCCGATGCCCTTGTCGTGGATCTCGACCAGCACCCGGCCGTCCGGCAGGCGGGTCGCGTTGACCAGCACCCGGGTCTGCGGGCTGGAGAACGAGGTGGCGTTCTCCAGCAGCTCGGCGAGCAGGTGGACGAGGTCGGTCACGGCGGCGCCGACGACCTCGACCTCGGGGATGCCGGACAGCTCGACGCGCTCGTACTGCTCCACCTCGGAGGCGGCGGCGCGCAGCACGTCGACCAGCGGGACCGGGGTGTTCCAGCGGCGGCCGGCCTCCTCGCCGGCGAGGACGAGGAGGTTCTCACCGTTGCGGCGCATACGGGTCGCGAGGTGGTCCAGCTTGAAGAGGTTCTCCAGCTGGTCCGGGTCGGCCTCGTTGTTCTCCAGGTCGGTGATCAGCGCCAGCTGGCGCTGGATCAGGCCCTGGCTGCGGCGCGACAGGTTGGTGAAGATCGCGTTGACGTTCCCTCGCAGCAGGGCCTGCTCGGCGGCGAGCGCCACGGCCTGCTGGTGGACCTGGTCGAAGGCCCGGGCGACTTCGCCGATCTCGTCCTTGCCGTGCAGCGGGATCGCGGTCACCGAGGTGTCGACCCGGTCCGGGTCGGTCTTGGAGAGCTTCTCGACCAGGTCCGGCAGGCGGTGGTCGGCGATCTCCAGGGCGGCGCTGCGCAGGGTGCGCATGCCGAGGATCATCGAGCGGGCGACGTAGCCGGTCAGCAGGCCGGCCAGGATCAGTGCGGCGACGACGATGACCGTGTTGAGGATGGCGTCGTAGAGCGCGTTGTCCTTGAGGTCGCGGGAGTCGCTGAGGACGGCGTCCAGCAGCGCGACTTCGGTGTTCCGCAGGGCCTGGATGTGGCTTCCGGCGGCCTGGTTCCAGTTGTCCGGGGTCAGACCGGCGTTCTTCGCCTCGGCGTACGCGGCGTCGGCGGCGGCCTTGCCCTTCTGCTGCCCGATGGCGGCGGCCTCGGCGTAGTTGGCGGCGAGCGACAGCAGGCCCTGCATGGTGGGCGCGGCGCCGTTCGGCATCTTGTAGGCCGAGCGGTCCTGGGCGGTGGCCAGGGCGACCTGGGCGTCCGCGTACTTGCGGGCGTCCTCGGGGGCGGCACCGGTGTTGAACTCGGAGAGCGAGACCTGCTCCAGCTTCTCCGCGACCAGGATCTGCTGGGTCATGTCCTGGTTCTCGTAGCGCGTGGTCACGCCCTGCGAGGCACCGACCAGCAGGCTCAGCATCAGCGAGCGCTGGGTCGAGGCGGAGGCCTTGGCCAGCGACATCGCGTAGATCGCGCGGCCCTTGCTGGTGGCGTTGGCGGAGCCGTTGCCGACCGAGTTGTCGTAGGCCAGCAGCGGCGCGAACATCGCCGAGTAGGCGTTCGCGGTGGCGCTGGCGAACAGCTCCTTGCCGTAGGCGGCCTGCCGCAGGTGCGGGAGGTCGATCACCAGGGCCTGGAAGGCCTCGTGGCGGCGCGGGAGCTCGCCGGACTTGTCCGAGGCGTCGTACGCGGCGTTGTAGGCCTTGAGCGCGGCGTCGGTGTCGGCGCGGCGCTTGGTGACCTCGTTGTTCGGGTCCTGCCCGGTGATCAGGGGTATCAGGGTCTTGTCGCGCTCGTTCTCGAGCGCTTCGGCGAGTTCGGTCGCCGCCTTGGCGAGCTCGGCGGTCTTCTCGGCCCGGGAGGCCTTGATGTAGCCGTCGACCGAGGTGTTCACTCGCAGACCGCCGAAGACGAGACTGATGATCACGGGGATCAGCAGGATCGCGATCAGTCGGGTCGGCACGCGCCAGTTGCGCGGACGGAGGAAGTCGTACCGGCTGGACGACCCGCCTTCGCCGGACTGGCCCGCGGCGCCCGTGCGGGGCTCCGTGGAGGCCGTCGGGGGCTTGGGGGCCGGGGTGGTCTGGCGCTCCTCGGTGGGAGTGAACGCGGAGAATCCGGCCGGTTCCGCGGCGCTGCCGTTCGGCGCGCTCTGGCGGGGCTCGGAGCGCCGCTGCGGGGCGGGTTGCTGCTTACGCCTCACTCGACTACTACCTCTCGGCCGACTTGCCGGCCATGGATCAATCCAGCGCTACCCCCGGGGCCCTGGCCCGCCGCCGGGCGACCGGCGCGGGATGTTCAGGGGTAGCTGGAATTTCAGCACGTGCAGGGATGGGGGACAAACAGCCGTCGCAAGGCACCCGCGCCGGAACAATACGGACAATCAACGACATGACGGAGCAAAACCGTGGTGATCTGGCGCTGAGTGACGCTGATTCGCCACGCTGCGTCATTGTTGATCACAAAATGCCTACCGAACTGTTATCCGCTGCTTATACACGGGTCTTGCGCGCGGCCCCGGGAGGACACCGGCCGGTAAAGCACCGCCGCCCCGGCGCCCCGTCAGTGTGACGGTTCGCCGGGGCCGCCCGGTTCCCGCGGGTGCTCGCGCGCCCGCCGGTGCCCGTGTGCCCGGTGCGCTAGCGGAGTCGGGCGAGGAGGGCGTGTTCGACGAGGGTGATGAGGGCGCTCTTGGCGCTGTCGCGTCGGCGGGCGTCGAGGGTGATGACGGGGGTGTCGGGGCCGAGTTGGAGGGCTTCGCGGACTTCGTCGGCGGTGTGGGGCTGGTGGCCGTCGAAGCCGTTGAGGGCGACGACGAAGGGCAGGCCGCTGTTCTCGAAGTAGTCGAGGGCGGGGAAGCAGTCGGCGAGGCGGCGGGTGTCGACGAGGACGACGGCTCCGATGGCGCCTCGGACGAGGTCGTCCCACATGAACCAGAAGCGGTCCTGTCCGGGGGTGCCGAAGAGGTAGAGGATGAGGTCTTCGTCGAGGGTGATGCGGCCGAAGTCCATGGCGACGGTGGTGGTCGTCTTGCCGGAGACGTGGCTGATGTCGTCGATGCCGGCGGAGGCCGAGGTCATGACGGCTTCGGTGCGCAGGGGGTTGATCTCGGAGACGGCGCCGACGAGCGTGGTCTTGCCGACACCGAAGCCGCCCGCGATGACGATCTTCGCGGAGGTCGTCGCACGGGCGGGTCCGTTAGAGCTTGCGAAGTCCACTGAGGACCCTTTCGAGCAGCGTGACATCGGGCGTTCCGCCCGACTCGCCCGCGGCGGCGGGCTGGTGGATGGCGACGAGACCGGCCTCGGCCAGGTCGGCCACGAGGATGCGGGCCACACCGAGCGGGACGCCGGCCAGGGCGGAGATCTCCGCGATGGACTTGACCTCGCGGCAGAGGCCGACGATCCGGGCGTGCTCGGGCAGCAGCCCGGTGGTGCGCTCCGCCGAGCCCGTGGTCGAGATCAGGGCCTCGATCGCGAGCTGGTACCGGGGGCGGGTCCGGCCGCCGGTCATCGCGTAGGGGCGGACCAGCGGCTGCTGCTCGTAGCCGTCGGACTGCTGCCCGCCGTAGCCGCTGCCGTACCCGTTGCCGTACGGGCCGGCGGGTGTCGAGGGCGGGGTCATGGGTCCTCCTTGTGCTGCGGCCTTGGGCAGCCGGTTCCAGCTGGGGCGGTGCCAGCTGAGGCGGGATCAGCTGCCTGAGGGTAGCTGAGGGTGAGGCGCCGGGTCCGGTCGGGTCGGACCCGGTGCGGGGTGGAACGGTGGATGGTCCGCGTGGGTTCCGGTCAGTGCAGGAGACTGCCCTGGAGTTCCGCGCGGAGTGCGGGGGTGAGGACGGCGCCGGCCCGGTCGACGAGCAGGGCCATCTCGTACCCGACCAGACCGATGTCGGAGTCGGGCGCGGCCAGGACGGCGAGGGCGGAGCCGTCGCTGATGGCCATCAGGAACAGGAAGCCGCGCTCCATCTCGACGACGGTCTGGTTGACCTCGCCGCCCTCGAAGATCCGGCTGGCGCCGGAGGTGAGGGAGGTGAGGCCGGAGGCGACGGCGGCGAGCTGGTCGGCGCGGTCGCGCGGGAACCCCTCGGACATGCACAGCAGGAGGCCGTCCGCGGAGACCACCACGGTGTGGGACACCCCGGGGGTGTTGTCCACGAAGTTGGTGATCAGCCAGTTCAGGTTCTGTGCGGCCTGGCTCATCTGGTTCAACTCAACGCTCCTGGTGATCTGCGCCGTTGCCGTCGCTCCGGCCACCGAAACTATCGAATCCGGGCTGCTGGGCACCATGCTGGGCGCCCGGCTGGTTGGCGGCCTGCTCGGCCCCGGCCCGCCGGCCCTGCTGGATGCCGCGGCGCAGGTTGGTCAGGCGGCCGCGGACCTCCTCGGGGGCCCGGGAGACCTGGGGGCCGGTCAGCGGCGAGGCCTCGGCGGTGCCGGAGACCAGGTTGGCCTGCGGGGTCCGCCGGGGGAGGCCGGACATGGTGACCCCACTGGTCGAGGGCTCGCGGACCTGCTCGGCACGGCGCCAGCGCTCGTCGTTCGCGGACGGGCGCCAGGGCGCGTCACCGACGCCCGGCTGCGGCGGCAGCGGCTGGCCCTGCGGGGCCTGCTGCTGGGGCGCCTGCTGCTGGGGTGCCTGGGCCTGCGGGGCCTGGGGGCGCTCCGGCCGGGGCTGCTGCTGCGGGGCCCGCTGCGGCCGGCCCGGCTGCTGGAGGTCCGGCTGCTGGAGGTCCGGCGCGGAGGTGCCGGGGCGGCGCGGCTGGTACGAGCGGGGCCGGCCCTGCGGCTGGCCGTCGGCCTGCTGCGGGTACCAGGGCTGCTCGCCGGTGGCCTCGGACGGGCCGGTCGGCAGGGCCATCGGCTCCTGACGCTGCGGCTGCTGGGGCGCCTGCTGCTGCGGGAACGGCTGCGGCTGCTGGGGCTGGGCCGGGCCGGGCACGTTCGGCAGCACCGGCTCCACCAGGCCGAGGCCCAGCGGGTCGCGCGGGTCGATCTGGCTGGCCTCGAAGCGCGGCCGGGCGAACTGCTGGGTGCTCTCCACCGGCGCCGGCTCGGCCGACGGCAGCGGCTGGGGCTGCTGCTGCGGGGGCAGCTGGGGCTGGGGCTGGCGGCCCTGCTGGGGCGCCTCCGGGCCGGGACGCTGCGGACGGCGCTGGCCCTGCGGACCCTGCGGACCCTGCTGGCCGGGCCGGCCGCCCTGCGGGCCCTGCTGGCCGGGCGCGCGCTGCGGCAGGCCGTCCTGCGGACGGTTGCCCGGACGGGCACCCTGCTGCGGGGCACCGGGACCGCCGGGACCGCCGGGGCGGCCGTGCTGCGGCTGCTCGCCGGTCCGCGGCGCGGGAGCGCCCGGAGCACCGTCGAACTCGCCGCCGGGGCGCGGACGTTCCTGGCCGGGGCGGCCCTGGCCGCGGCGCGGCAGGCCGTTCGGGCCGCCCTGCGGCGGGCCCTGACGGCCGGGGGCGCGCTGCGGCAGCGCGCCCTGCGGCGACTGCTGCGGCTGGCCGGGCTGGCCGGGCTGACCAGGCTGGCCGGGGATCTGCTGGCCGGGCTGACCGGGCGCCTGCGGACCCTGCGGACCCTGCGGACCCTGCGGACCCTGCGGACCCTGCGGACCCTGCCGGCCCTGCTGACCGGGCTGACCGGGCTGGCCGGGGAGCTGCTGGCCGGGCCCCTGCGGTGCCTGGGCCGGTCGGCCCTGGCCGCGCCGACCCGGCTGACCCGGGCCCTGCGGACCGGGCTGGCCCTGCGGACCGGACTGCTGCCCCTGCGGGGCCGGGGGAGTCTCGCGCAGCGACTGGCCGACCTGACGGGTCGGCAGCCCGGCCGGCCCGCCGGGACGGCCGCCGGGCGTACCCGGGCCGGTCGGTGCGGCGGGGGCGGCCGGACCGCCCTGGCCGAGCTGCGGACGGCCGCCCTGCGGGGCACCGCCCGCCGGGCCCTGGCCGAGCGCGGCCGGACCGTTCTGGCGGCCGGGCGGGACCTGGCGCTGCTGGCGCGGCGTCGGGGCGGCCGCGCGCTGCTGCTTGCCCTGCCCGCCGGGGCCGGGACGGCCGCCGGGGCCGCGCCGGTCGGCGGAGTTGGTGACGTCGACCGGGAGCATGACCAGCGCGGTGGTGCCGCCGGAGTCGCTCGGACGCAGCTGGATCCGGATGCCGTGTCGCAGGGACAGGCGGCCGACCACGAAGAGGCCCATGCGGCGGGAGACCGAGACGTCCACCGTCGGCGGGTTGGCCAGGCGCTCGTTGATCTCGGCCAGGTCGTCCGGGCTGAGGCCGATGCCGGTGTCGTGGATCTCGACCAGCACCCGGCCGTCCGGCAGGGCGTGGCCGGTGACCCGCACGCGGGTCTGCGGGCTGGAGAACGAGGTGGCGTTCTCCAGCAGCTCGGCGAGCAGGTGGACGAGGTCGTTGACGACACGGCCGGCGACCTCGGCCGACGGTACGGCGGCGAGTTCGATGCGCTCGTACTGCTCCACCTCGGAGGCGGCGGCGCGGAGCACGTCGACCAGCGGGACGGGGCGGGTCCAGCGGCGGCCCGGGTCCTCACCGGCGAGGACGAGGAGGTTCTCGCCGTTGCGGCGCATGCGGGTCGCGAGGTGGTCGAGCTTGAACAGGTTGGCCAGCTGGTCCGGGTCGGCCTCGCGGCTCTCCAGCTCGGAGATGAGCGACAGCTGGCGCTGGATGAGGCCCTGGCTGCGGCGCGAGAGGTTGGTGAACATCGCGTTGATGTTGCCGCGCAGGAGGGCCTGCTCGGCGGCGAGGCGGACGGCCTCGCTGTGCACCATGTCGAACGCGTGGGCCACGTGGCCGATCTCGTCGGTCGAGTCGACGGCGACCGGTTCGACCGTGGTGTCGACGTCGTGCGGGTCGCTCTCGGAGAGGGTCTTGACCAGTTCGGGCAGGCGGCGCTCGGCGACGTCCTCGGCCGCGGTCTGCAGGCGGGTCAGCGAGCGCACCATCGAGCGGGCGATCAGACCGGCGCCACCGAGGGCGATGATCAGGGTCAGGGCGACGGCGGCACCGATGATCAGGGCCTCGGTGTCGGCCTGGGACTGGAGGTCCTGGGCCTTTCCGTCGAGGTCCTCGATCAGCTTGGCCTCGATCCGGCGCTCGGCCGTGATCTTGGTGGTGGCCTTCTCGTACCAGTCCTTGTACGAGACCGCCTCGGTCTGGTGGATGCCGCCCGGCTGGAGGATCGAGCGCGAGTAGCGGTCCGCCTCGGCGATGACGTTGTTGTAGCTCAGCTGGCCGCGCAGGTTGTCCAGGTCGTGCGAGGTGTAGATGTTGTTGAAACTGGTGAGCGCGTTGTCGTACGTGGTGCGCAGGCGGATGCCGAAGGACTCGTCGCTCGCGCTCAGGTCGGGGGCCTTGGGGTTGCCCAGACCGGCGCTGATCAGCGCGCGCTGCTGCGAGGTGGCGTCCTTGGCGAGCGAGAACTGCTGCAGCGCGCGGGTGGCGATGAGCAGGTCCTGGTTGTTCGAGGCGAGCGCGATGTCCTGGGTGATGCCCAGGAGGTCGCGGATGATCACGTCGTAGGCGGTGATCGTCGCCTGGATGTTCTGGTTGTTCTGGTACGGCGTGTTGCGCGCGTCCGCGATCGAGTTCAGGTCCTTGCGGATCTGGAACAGCAGCGCCTTCCCGCCGGAGAGCTGGAGGTTCTCGAACTTGTCGGAGGAGGCGGTGAAGGTGCGGCTGAGGTCGTCGGTGCTCTTGCGGGCGGCGATGATCTCGTCGTCCAGCGGGTCGTTCGGCCGGTTGGTGATGTAGCCGGCGCTGATGTCGCGTTCGGTCTGCAGGGCGTCCGCGAGGTTGGTCGCCTTCTTGGCCAGGTCGGAGAGGTTGGCCATCTGGGCGAGCTGCTGCGAGTTCTGCATCGAGGTCTGGATGCGCAGGCCGCCGAGGACCAGCGAGACCATAACCGGCAGCGCGAGCAGGGCGATCAGGCGGGTGCGGATGCGCCAGTTGCGCATCGCGAGCCGGCTCAGACCGGTGGCGCGGCGCCTGGTCAGGGTGGTCCGGAGCTTGTCCCGGGCGGACTTCCGTTCCTGGCCGTCGTCCTCCGGCCGGGCGGGGGCCTCGGGCGTCACGGGGTCGGCCGGGCCGCCGGGGGCCGCCGCCTGTTGAGGGGCTGCCACAGGCTCGCGCGACTCCGGGTTACCCGCGGCGCCGCTACCCCTTTTGAAACGTCCCTGCACTGGCGTCGCAACCTCTGGACCGGGCGTCCCGCCGCGTCGCCACGGCCTGGACGGTGTCGAGTTTCCTTCCGCACCCCGGCCGGTCCGGGAGAGCGGGTCGCCGGGGTGGACTGCTCCCTACCCACGGTCCGTGGCATTCCAGCACAGCGAGGGAATCCCAACAAGGGCCGCCGGAACCGGCGGCCGGGTACTACCGACCGCATGCGCGATCTCACTGACTGTGCGGTAACCGGACCGGAATACCGCCTTTTTCGGACACTCGCCGGATACATGCCAACGTGGCCGGAGATCGACAAGAGTCGCAGACCTGCCGGAATGCCCGTTCCGGGCGAATTGTCGGGAAATTCCGATCCGGCGATATGTCGGATATTCGTGATTTGTGCGTCAATTTGTGAGCAAAATCACAGGTGAATGTGTAGCTTTGGTCACGGCCGGTATGGAAAGAGATCTCGTAACCTTGGCTGTCTCCGGAGCACGGCCCCGATCAGCCTGCCCAGAACCCCTCCGAATCAATCGGAATCACGCAGGCCGGTGCGGATCCCTGGCGGACCGCCCGGCCACGACCACGAGGTGCTCTCGATGTCCCTGGCGAAGAAGGCCACCAAGTCGACGCTGTCCTGCCGCTCCACGGCGAACCCGCGCCGGACCACGCTGGCCTCGGTCGAGGACTTCAGCAGGATCCCCGGGGCCCGCAAGCCCGAGGACGTCGTCACCTACGGCACCGAGCTGCCGGCCGTCACCGCCAACCCGCGCCGCACCCAGCTGATGGTCGCCCCGGTCATCACCCCCCGGGACTGACCCCGACCCGGGCGCGACCCGAGGGCGCCGCCACCGCGAGCAGCGGTGGCGGCGCCCTCGTGCGTCCCGGGGAGGCCGTCCGCCCCAACCGCGCTGAACAGGGGCAAAGCGGTCACGGGAGGCCCCACGCGATAGCCTGGGCGCGATTGACGGGGCCGCGCCCGTGGCGGGCGAGGCGCCCAGCAGCGCCCGGGGGCGCCCCGGGCGGCCGACGAAGCGAGGGGTAGCCCAACCGTGCGCATTGCCAGGTTTTCCGTCCGGGAAGGGAGCCCTGCCGCCGGCAGCGTTTCCTTCGGTGTGGTCGAGGGGGATCCGTCCCGGCCCGACTCGCTGGTCGTGCACGAGCTGGCCGGTCACCCGTTCGGCCAACCCCAGCCCACCGGTGAGAGCTACCGCTTCCAGGACGTCCGGCTGCTCAGCCCGATGCTCCCCAACAAGATCGTGGCGGTCGGCCGCAACTACGCGGCGCACGCGGCGGAGCTGGGCAACGACGTCCCGGACGTCCCGCTCACCTTCTTCAAGCCGTCCACCTCGGTGATCGGCCCGACCGAGAACATCGCGTACCCGCCGTTCTCCTCGGACGTCCACCACGAGGCCGAACTCGCCGTGGTGATCGGCCGGATGTGCCGCGAGGTGCCGCTGGACCGGGTGCCCGAGGTGATCCTCGGCTACACCTGCGCCAACGACGTCACCGCCCGGGACGTCCAGCAGCGCGAGGGCCAGTGGGCCCGGGCCAAGGGCTTCGACACCGCCTGCCCGCTGGGCCCGTGGATCGAGACCGACCTCGACCCGGCCGACCTCGCGATCACCTGCACGGTCAACGGCGAGCTCCGCCAGACCGGCCGCACCTCCCTGATGATCCGCTCGGTCGCCGAACTGGTCGTCCACATCTCCGAGGCCATGACGCTGCTGCCCGGCGACGTCATCCTCACCGGCACGCCCGCAGGGGTGGGCCCGCTCAACGTCGGCGACGAGGTCGCCGTCTCCATCGAAGGCATCGGCACTCTCACCAACAAGGTGATCAAGCGTGGCTAACACTGACCCGGCCGTCCGGGTTCGCTTCTGTCCCTCCCCGACCGGCAACCCCCACGTGGGCATGGTCCGCACGGCCCTGTTCAACTGGGCCTACGCCCGCCACACCGGCGGCAAGCTGGTCTTCCGGATCGAGGACACCGACTCCGCCCGCGACTCCGAGGAGTCGTACGGCCAGCTGCTTGAGGCCATGAGCTGGCTCGGCCTGGACTGGGACGAGGGCCCGGAGGTCGGCGGCCCGCACGCGCCGTACCGCCAGTCGCAGCGGATGGACATCTACGCCGACGTCGCCCGCCGCCTCCTGGAGGCCGGCCACGCGTACCACTGCTACTGCAGCACCGAGGAGCTGGACGCCCGGCGCGAGGCCGCCCGCGCGGCCGGCAAGCCCTCCGGCTACGACGGCCACTGCCGCGAGCTGACCGACGACCAGGTCGCCGTCTACAAGCTGGAGAAGCGCGAGCCGATCCTGCGCTTCCGGATGCCCGACCGGACCATCTCCTTCGACGACCTGGTGCGCGGCACGCTCACCTTCGAGCCGGAGAACGTCCCGGACTACGGCATCGTCCGGGCCAACGGCGCCCCGCTGTACACCCTGGTCAACCCGGTGGACGACGCCCTGATGGGCATCACCCACGTGCTGCGCGGCGAGGACCTGCTGTCCTCCACCCCGCGCCAGATCGCGCTGTACGCGGCGCTCGCCGAGATCGGCGTCGGCGACGGCACCACCCCGCGCTTCGGCCACCTGCCGTACGTGATGGGCGAGGGCAACAAGAAGCTCTCCAAGCGCGACCCGCAGTCCTCGCTCAACCTGTACCGCGAGCGCGGCTTCATCCGCGAGGGCCTGCTCAACTACCTGTCCCTGCTGGGCTGGTCGCTGGCCGAGGACCGCGACCTGTTCGACATGGACGAGATGGTCGCCGCCTTCGACGTCGCCAAGGTGAACTCCAACCCGGCGCGCTTCGACCTCAAGAAGTGCGAGGCGATCAACGCCGAGCACGTCCGCCGGCTGGCCCCGGAGGACTTCGTCCGCCGCCTGGTGCCGTTCCTCCAGGGCCCCGGCCTGCTGCCGGCCGAGCCGACCGCCGAGCAGCTGGACCTGCTCGCCCGGATCGCGCCGCTCACCCAGGAGCGGATGGTCGTGCTGAGCGAGATCGTCAACATGGCCGGCTTCCTGTTCGTCGACCCGGCCGACTTCGCGGTGGACCCGGACGACGCCGCCAAGGTGCTGACCGCGGACGCCCGCCCGGTGCTGGAGGCCAGCGTCAAGGCGCTGGAGGAGCTTGCGGACTTCACCCCGGAGCCGATCCAGGCCGCGCTGCGCGAGGCCCTGGTGGAGGGCCTGGGCATCAAGCCCAAGTTCGCCTTCACGCCGCTGCGGGTGGCCGTCACGGGCCGCCGGGTCTCGCCGCCGCTCTTCGAGTCGATGGAGCTGCTCGGCCGCCCCGAGACGCTGCGCCGGCTCCGCTCCGCCCTGGACGCCCTGCCGGCGGCCTGAACGGGCCGCGCAAGCGCCTCCTGAGCAGCCCGCGGGCCCGGCTCCGTGCCGGGCCCGCGGCGCACCCGGAGGTCACCGGACGGCCTCCCCGCCGCTGCCTGCGGTTATCGATTTTGGAGCCAGGGCAGACGTCGGGTAATGTTCTTTCTGCGCCGCCCGGGAGGGAACGGACGAGGGAGCGAAAGCCCCTCGGAACGGGACCGACCGAGAGGCGCAACGCCTGAGAAGGGCCCGCAGGGGTTCAACTCTGGTGGGGTATGGTGTAATTGGCAGCACGAGTGATTCTGGTTCATTTAGTCTAGGTTCGAGTCCTGGTACCCCAGCGCTGTACGATCGGCAACGATCACCCAGCAGTACACCAGCAGTACAAATGAAGATCCAA
>NZ_JBEZXE010000011.1:79937-183535 GCF_040637885.1 Kitasatospora sp. NPDC028055
CAAGCCCCCGTTGTGTAGCGGCCTAGCACGCTGCCCTCTCACGGCAGTAGCGCCGGTTCGAATCCGGTCGGGGGTACTGATCCCGCAAGGGATCGCCTGGAAGCCCCCGTTGTGTAGCGGCCTAGCACGCTGCCCTCTCACGGCAGTAGCGCCGGTTCGAATCCGGTCGGGGGTACTGATCCCGCAAGGGATCGCCAGGATGCCCCCGTTGTGTAGCGGCCTAGCACGCTGCCCTCTCACGGCAGTAGCGCCGGTTCGAATCCGGTCGGGGGTACTTCAAAGCACGAAGCCGGTGGCTGTGTTCTTCTGAGGACATGCCCATCGGCCCTTGCTTTGCGTTGGGGTATGGTGTAATTGGCAGCACGAGTGATTCTGGTTCATTTAGTCTAGGTTCGAGTCCTGGTACCCCAGCCAGAAATATGGAAGACCCCGCCCCGCGGGGTCTTTTCGCTTTTCCACCGCTTTCCACGGCTTTCCGTCGCGCCCGGGTGTTTCCGCCGCGCAGGCACGCGAAGGGCCCCGCTCGGTCCGAGCGGGGCCCTTTCGCATTCGGTGGGGGGTGGGGGAACGGGGTACGGGGGAGTCGGCGGGGTGGGTGGGGGACTCCGCCGGCTCAGCTGCGCCGCAGCGCCTCGGTGAGCCGGTTCGCGGCCTCGATGATGGCCTGGGCGTGCAGCCGGCCCGGGTGGCGGGTCAGGCGCTCGATCGGGCCGGAGACGGAGACGGCGGCCACCACCCGGTTGGAGGGGCCGCGCACGGGGGCGGAGACGGACGCGACGCCCGGCTCCCGCTCGCCGATCGACTGGGCCCAGCCGCGCCGCCGGACGCCGCTCAGCGCGGTGGCGGTGAAGCGGGCGCCCTGGAGGCCGCGGTGGAGCCGCTCGGGCTCCTCCCAGGCCAGCAGGACCTGGGCGGCCGAGCCGGCCTTCATCGGCAGGGTGCTGCCGACCGGGACGGTGTCCCGCAGGCCGGAGAGCCGCTCGGCGGCGGCTACGCAGATCCGCATCTCGCCCTGCCGGCGGTAGAGCTGTGCGCTCTCGCCGGTGACGTCGCGCAGGTGGGTCAGGACCGGGCCCGCGGTGGCGAGCAGCCGGTCCTCGCCCGCCGCGGCGGAGAGTTCGGAGAGACGGGGGCCGAGGATGAAACGCCCCTGCATGTCCCTGGTGACCAGACGGTGGTGTTCGAGTGCGACGGCGAGTCTGTGGGCCGTGGGGCGCGCCAGACCGGTGGCGGCGACCAGCCCCGCCAACGTGGCGGGGCCCGACTCCAGTGCGCTGAGCACCAGAGCGGCCTTGTCGAGAACGCCGACGCCGCTAGTGTTGTCCATGCCCTAAGACTGCAGTCTCATTCCGCGAGACGCAAGTTCAATCTTCCGGGAAAAGCGCCACTCTGGATGCAGCAGCCCGGGAGACATCCAGGATGGGGCCTCGACAGAGTGTCCGCATCGTGGACAGCGATCCGGCGTGCAGGTCTCGCGAACGCGCTCCGCACGGACGGCGCACGCAATGACCCCGACGACACGAGAAGGCCGGCAACGCGGCCGGCTGGAGGGAATCTCCGATGGGACGGACACTCGCAGAGAAGGTCTGGGACGACCACGTCGTGCGGCGCGCGGAGGGCGAGCCCGACCTCCTGTTCATCGACCTGCACCTGCTCCACGAGGTGACCAGCCCGCAGGCCTTCGACGGGCTCCGGCTGGCCGGCCGCAAGGTCCGCCGCACCGATCTGACGATCGCCACCGAGGACCACAACACCCCGACCCTGGACATCGACAAGCCGATCGCCGACCCGGTCTCCCGGGTGCAGCTGGAGACGCTGCGCCGCAACGCGGCCGAGTTCGGCGTACGGATCCACTCGCTCGGCGACGTCGAGCAGGGCGTGGTGCACGTGGTCGGCCCCCAGCTCGGCCTGACCCAGCCCGGCACCACCGTGGTCTGCGGCGACTCCCACACCTCCACCCACGGCGCCTTCGGCGCGCTGGCGTTCGGCATCGGCACCAGCCAGGTCGAGCACGTGCTGGCCACCCAGACCCTGCCGCTGGCGCCGTTCCGCACCATGGCGGTCACCGTCGAGGGCGAACTGCCCGAGGGCGTCACGGCCAAGGACCTGATCCTGGCCGTGATCGCGAAGATCGGCACCGGCGGCGGCCAGGGCTACGTCCTGGAGTACCGCGGCTCGGCGATCCGGAGCCTGTCCATGGAGGCCCGGATGACCGTCTGCAACATGTCGATCGAGGCGGGTGCCCGGGCCGGCATGATCGCCCCGGACGACACCACCTTCGAGTACCTCAAGGGCCGCCCGCACGCCCCGCAGGGCGAGGACTGGGACGCCGCCGTCGAGTACTGGCGGACGCTGACCACCGACGAGGACGCCGTCTTCGACCACGAGGTGTTCATCGACGCGAGCGAGCTCACCCCCTTCGTCACCTGGGGCACCAACCCCGGCCAGGGCGCTCCGCTCGGCTCGAACGTCCCGAACCCCGAGGACTTCGCGGACCCGCAGGAGCGCGTGGCCGCCGAGAACGCCCTCAGGTACATGGGTCTGGAGGCGGGCACCCCGCTGCGCGAGGTCGCCGTCGACGCGGTCTTCGTCGGCTCCTGCACCAACGGCCGGATCGAGGACCTGCGCGCCGCCGCCGCCGTCCTGGAGGGCCGCAAGGTCGCCGACCGGGTGCGGATGCTGGTCGTCCCCGGCTCCGTCCGGGTCGCGCTCCAGGCCGTCGAGGAGGGCCTGGACCAGGTGTTCACCGCCGCCGGGGCCGAATGGCGGCACGCCGGCTGCTCGATGTGCCTGGGCATGAACCCCGACCAGCTCGCCCCCGGGGAGCGCTGCGCCTCCACCTCGAACCGCAACTTCGAGGGCCGCCAGGGCAAGGGCGGCCGCACCCACCTGGTCTCCCCGCAGGTCGCCGCCGCGACCGCCGTCCTGGGCCGACTGGCCGCCCCGTCCGACCTGTCCGTCAACTCCGCCAACGTCGCCGTGGAGGCCTGAGCCATGGAGAAGTTCACCACCCACACCGGCCGGGCCGTCCCGCTGCGCCGCAGCAACGTGGACACGGACCAGATCATCCCGGCCCATTGGCTCAAGAAGGTCACCCGATCCGGTTTCGAGGACGGCCTGTTCGAAGCCTGGCGCAAGGACGAGTCGTTCGTCCTCAACCGGCCCGAGCGCGCGGGCGCCACCGTCCTGGTGGCCGGCCCCGAGTTCGGCACCGGCTCCTCCCGGGAGCACGCGGTCTGGGCGCTGCAGAACTACGGCTTCCACGCGGTCATCTCCTCGCGCTTCGCCGACATCTTCCGGGGCAACTCGCTGAAGAACGGTCTGCTGACCGTCGTGCTGCCGCAGGAGACCGTGGAACGCCTCTGGTCGCTCACCGAGAGTGACCCTTCGGCCGAGATCACCGTTGATCTGGAAGCACGGGAAGTCCGGGCCGAAGGCATCACCGCGCCCTTCGAACTGGACGACAACGTCCGGTGGCGGCTGCTCAACGGCCTGGACGACATCAGCATCACCCTGCAGAACGAGGGCGACATCGCCGCCTACGAGGCGACCCGTCCGGCGTTCAAGCCCCGTACTCTGCCGGTCTCCTGAGTTCCCCTCAGAACAAGCATTCTGACGATCCACCGGATGGCCCGCGCTCCCCCTCGGGGGGGCCGGGCCATCTGCCGTTCCGGAGCACGAGTTAGCACCGGGGCCTCCCCGGATTGCCCATTCGGCTTTGCGGAAGAGGGCCCCGCGCAAGTACAACTGCGGGTAGATGGCACAATCAGTACATGCACCGGCACCATGAACCTCCGTACGCGGGCGGCGAACCCGCGTCCGAGGAGTCCACGGGCCGGGGATCCGAACGCCGAATTGACGATCGGCCGGACGTCACCTCCGCAACACCAGCTGAGGCGCCGGACGACCAGGAAGTCGCAGCGCTCTACGCGCTTGTGGCCGAGCGGTTGAAGCAAGCTCACGCCCGCGTGCATGCGCTGAACGTGTCTGTCGATGCAAAGACCGCTCTCACCCGTCAACTGCTCATCGTCACGGAGACCGCCAAGCGCGATCTTCCGGAGGCGGCAAGGCGGTTGAGTCGCTTTGTACATGACCTCGACGAGGGGCACCCGCCCCTCGACTGAGGTCGCGGACGCGCAAATCCATTGCGACACTAGGGTGATTCGCGCGTTTGGTAATTGAAAGTCCGCAGATACATACCTAACGTGCGAAAAGAACGGATGGAATCATCCGGCGCCCGTTTCCGAAGGGGAAGACGTGAACAAGGCTCAGCTTGTCGAAGCGGTGGCCGAGCAGCTGGGCGGTCGCAAGGCTGCCGCAGAGGCCGTCGACGCAGTGCTCGACACCATGGTCCGTGCCGTTGTGGCCGGTGACCGGGTTTCGGTCACCGGTTTCGGCACCTTCGAGAAGGTGGAGCGCTCCGCGCGCTTCGCCCGCAACCCGCAGACCGGCGAGCGGGTCAAGGTCAAGAAGACCTCGGTGCCCCGCTTCCGTCCGGGTCAGGGCTTCAAGGACCTGGTCAGCGGCAGCAAGAAGCTGCCGAAGGAAGGCCCCTCGGTGAAGAAGGCCCCCAAGGGCTCGCTCACCCCGGGCAAGACCGGTGTCGCCGCGACCCCGGCCGCCAAGCGTGCCGCCACCAAGCGCGCCGCCACCGCTGCGGCCGCCGCCCCGGCCGCCAAGAAGGCCGCCACCAAGAAGGCGACCACCACGGCTGCCGCCAAGAAGACCACGGCCACCGCCGCGAAGAAGGCGACCGCCACCAAGAAGGCCACCACGGCCGCCAAGAAGACCACGGCCACCGCCACCAAGGCGGCTGCGACCAAGGCCGCGGCGACCAAGAAGACGGCCGCCGCCAAGAAGGCGACCACCACCGCCGCCGCCAAGAAGACCACGGCCACCGCCAAGAAGGCGACCGCCACGGCCAAGAAGACGGCGCCGGCGAAGAAGACCGCCACCCGCAAGACCACCGCGCGCAAGGCCTCGGCCAAGTAAGTCCCGCGCGACTGTCCTCGGACGGCCTTCGGCACAGAGCCGCGGCACCCCCCTTCCGCGAATTGCGGAGACCGGGCGGCCGCGGCTCTTTCGATTTCCGGGCGCTTAGTCAGGATTCACCGGCGGCCGCCGTCCGGGCGCGGAAATCCGCGGGAACGGCGGGAAGAACGGGAACAGCGGGAACGGCCGGAACGGCGACGGCTGTGGAAGGGGACGGCGCCGTCAGCGGCCGTCGGCCGGGTCGGGGAAGGTCTGCAGGGTCACGAAGACCACCCGGCGGGCCTCGCCCGTGCCCTCGGTGCGGATCCGCACCCGCTGGCCGGGCCGCAGCAGCAGCAGGCCGCCGGCGTCGAAGGCGGCCGCGTCGAACGGCACCGGAGTCCCGTCGTCGAGCAGCACGGAGCCGGCTCGGGTGGCGGGGTCGAAGGTGAACGCGGTGGCCTGCATGCCAGCAGCATAGCGAGCGGGTCCGACCGGCCCGCTGGTCAGGAGCGGTCCAGACGGGCGAACAGCGCACTGGTGTACGGGCCGAGGCCGAGCGTCGCGGCCTCGCCGAGGTCGGCACCGGTGTCGACGTCCCGGCGCACCGACTCCACGTCCGCCAGGCGCAGTTCGAGCGCCCCGCCGGCCGCGTGCCGGGCCCGCGAGCCGTCCCCGAACGCGGGGGCGAGCGGACGGCCGGGGCCGCTGGCGAGCAGGGTGGTGCCCAGGCCGGGGGAGTCCGGCAGGAAGGCCCGGCCGTCCGACGGCACCGCGCCCAGTACCCGGGCGAGTTCGGCCGGGCGCAGGGCCGGCAGGTCCGCCGAGAGGGCGGCCAGCGGGGTCCGCGGGGCGAGCGCCCGGGCGGCCGAGGCGCCGTGCGCCAGCGCCCGGTTGAGGCCGCCGCCGGGCTCGTCGGCGACCACCAGGGCGCCCAACTCGGCCAGCCGCGCGCCGGCGGTGGCGTCCGGGGTGACCACCAGGACGCGCGAGACGCCCGGGGTGGCCAGCGCGGCGGTGACGGTGTCGAGGGCGAAGGACAGGGCCAGCTCGGCCCGGTGCGGGCCCGCGTACGGGGCCAGTCGGCTCTTCGCGAGGGCGAGCGGCTTGAGCGGTAGCACCAGCGACCAGTCGGCGGCGGGTGCGGCGGGCGCGACGGGCCCGCTGGGGCGTACGGTGTCCTGGGTCATCGGCGTCATTGTGACGCCGGTCCCGGAGCCCTCGCCAGGCCGTCCGAGCTGTGCGGACGTGCGTTTGATCACGCCCGCCCGGCGGGTTGGCGCGGCCGCTCGACAGCCGGTGAGCAGGCGGGCGACACTGTTCCGCGCCCGTGCGCCGGGCCCCGGTCGCAGCGGTGCGCGGCACCGGGAGGCTATGACCGCGGCACCCCACGTGCCGCATCGGATGAGAAGGAGCTGGGGTGGCCCGCCGCTCGTACGCCAAGTTCGGCAACGCCGACTACGGCATCTGGTACCGCTTCGCGGCCGTGCTGGTGAAGCCGGTGACGACCGCGCTGGTGAAGCCCGACTGGCGGGGCTGGGAGCACGTTCCCCGGAAGGGCGGCTTCATCGCCGCGGTGAACCACAACTCGATCATCGACCCGGTGATCTACGCGCACTGGCAGTACAACAGCGGGCGTCCGCCGCGGATCCTCGGCAAGTCCTCGCTGTTCTCGATCCCCTTCATCGGGTTCATGCTGCGCAAGACCGGCCAGATCCCGGTGTTCCGCGAGTCCACCGACGCGGCGCAGGCCTTCCGGGCCGCGATCGACGCCGTCAACAACGGCCAGTGCGTGCAGTTCTACCCGGAGGGAACGCTCACCCGGGACCCGGACCTGTGGCCGATGACCGGGAAGAACGGGGTCGCCCGGGTCGCGCTGATGACCGGTGCGCCGGTGATCCCGGTCGCGCACTGGGGCGCCCACGAGATCATCCCGCCGTACGGCCGGGCCGGTTACGGCAAGGGCAAGTTCAACCTGTTCCCGCGGCACCGGGTGACCGTGGCCGCCGGGCCCGCGGTGGACCTGAGCAAGTACCAGGGCATGGAGCTCACCGCCCAGGTGCTCAACGATGCCACCGAGGACATCATGGCGGCGATCACCGAGGTGCTGGCCGGGATCCGCGGCCAGGAGCCGCCGGCCGAGCGCTACGACATGCGCAGGGCCGCCCGCGAGCGGGCCGCCGCCGCGGTGGCCGAACGCCGCCGTGCCAAGGGCAGCAGGATCGGCAACGACGATGAGGGGACGGGCCGGTGACCCGCTGCGCCGTGATGGGGACGGGCTCCTGGGGCACCGCGTTCGCGATGGTGCTGGCCGACGCGGGCTGCGAGGTCGTGCTGTGGGCCCGCCGCCAGGAGCTGGTGGACGCCGTCAACACCACCCACGAGAACCCGGACTACCTGCCGGGCGTCCGGCTGCCCGACACCGTCCGGGCCACCACCGACGCCGCCGAGGCGCTGGCCGGCGCCGACTTCGCGGTGCTGGTGGTGCCCTCCCAGACGCTGCGCGACAACCTGGCCGCCTGGGCGCCGCTGATCGAGCCGCAGACCGTGCTGGTCAGCCTGATGAAGGGCATCGAACTCGGCACCGCGAAGCGGATGAGCGAGGTGATCGACGAGGTCACCAAGGTCGGCCCGGAGCGGGTCGCGGTGGTCAGCGGGCCCAACCTGGCCAAGGAGATCGCCAACCGGCAGCCCGCCGCCAGCGTGGTCGCCTGCCCCGACGAGGCGGTCGCCAAGCGGCTCCAGGCGGCCTGCCACACGCCGTACTTCCGGCCGTACACCAACACCGACGTGATCGGCTGCGAACTCGGCGGCGCGGTCAAGAACGTGATCGGCCTGGCCGTCGGCATGGCGGCCGGCATGGGGCTCGGCGACAACACCAAGGCCACCCTGATCACCCGCGGACTGGCCGAGACCACCCGGCTCGGCGAGGTGCTGGGCGCCGACCCGCACACCTTCGCGGGGCTGGCCGGGATGGGCGACCTGGTCGCCACCTGCTCCTCGCCGCTGTCGCGCAACAACACCTTCGGGATGAACCTGGGCCGGGGCATGTCGCTGGCCGAGACCATCGCGGCCACCCGGCAGACCGCGGAGGGCGTCAAGTCCTGCGAGTCGGTGCTGGACCTGGCCCGGCGCAACGGGGTCGACATGCCGATCGTCGAGGCCGTGGTGGACGTGGTGCACAACGGGCGGCCCACCCAGGAGGCGCTGCAGGCGCTGATGTCCCGCTCGGCCAAGGCCGAGCGGCGCTGAGGCCCGGCCCGTCGGCCGTGCACCCGGTGCCGGGCGCGGACTCTCCGGACCGGCGTTGACTTCCCGGAAACACCCCGCACGGTAGTCTCAAACCCGATATGAGCATCGAACAGACCACCCCGGACCCGTCCGCCCCCAAGCCGCGCGTCGCGCTGGTCTTCGGCGGGCGCAGCTCCGAGCACGCGATCTCGGTCTCCACCGCGGGCAGCGTCCTCCGGGCGATCGACCGTGACAAGTACGACGTGCTGCCGATCGGCATCACCCACGAGGGCCGCTGGGCGCTGACCAGCGACGAGCCGTCCCGGATGGCCATCACCGACGGCCGGCTGCCGGACGTGGCCCACGTCGCCGAGGCCGTCGACGGGCAGGTCGCGCTGCCGGTCTCGCCGGGCAGCCGGGAGGTGCTGCTGAGCGAGCCGGGGAGCGCCCCCAAGGCCCTCGGCCAGGTCGACGTGGTGTTCCCGCTGCTGCACGGCCCGTGGGGCGAGGACGGCACCCTCCAGGGTCTGCTGGAGCTCTCCGGCGTCCCGTACGTCGGCAACGGCGTGCTGGCCAGCGCGGCCGGCATGGACAAGGAGTTCGCCAAGCGGATCCTGGCCTCGCACGGCCTGGGCGTCGGCCACTACACGATCGTGCGGCCGCGCGACTGGGAGACCGAGCAGGGCCGCGCCGCGGTGCGCGAGCGGGTCGCCGAGCTGGGCCTGCCGGTGTTCGTGAAGCCCTGCCGGGCCGGCTCCAGCATCGGCATCACCAAGGTCCGGGACCTCGCCGAACTCGACGCCGCGATCGAGGAGGCCCGCCGGCACGACCCCAAGCTGATCATCGAGGCCGGGGTCTCCGGCCGCGAGATCGAGTGCGGGGTGCTGGAGTTCGAGGACGGCCCGCGGGCCAGCGTCCCGGCCGAGGTGCTGGTCGGCGAGGGCTTCGACTTCTACGACTTCGAGGCCAAGTACATCGACTCCTCCGAGGTGCGGATCCCGGCCGAGCTGACCGCCGAGGAGGTCGCGGAGATCCAGCGCCAGGCGGTGGCCGCGTTCGAGGCCTTCGGCTGCGAGGGGCTGGCCCGGGTCGACTTCTTCCTGCTGGAGGACGGCAGCTGGATGATCAACGAGATCAACACCATGCCGGGCTTCACCCCGATCTCCGCCTACCCGAAGATGTGGGAGGCCAGCGGGGTCTCCTACGCGGAGCTGATCGACCGGCTGCTGCAGACCGCGCTGCGCCGCTCGACCGGGCTGCGCTAGCGGGCTCGTACGCGTGACAGGGGCGGGCCGGGAGCTCCCGGCCCGCCCCTGTGTGCGGGCTCAGCCCGGGACGTTGGCCTTCACCGCGGGGGTCAGGGCGGCCGCCGGGTCGAAGGGGTTCTGCGCGGCTCCGGCCGGGACGGTCACCTCGACGTAGGCGGCCCGCATGGTCGTCACGAAGCGGTAGCCGCCGTCGGCGAGCCGCTGCGACCACCAGGTGACGTCGTCGACGGTCGGCGACCAGTCCTTGGCGTGCTCGCCGTCCAGCTCGTCCGGCCGGTCGACACCGCACCGCAGCACCACCCGGGGCGAGTCGCCCCAGGCCGCCACGTACGGGGAGGCCGGGGACGGGTCCCGGCGGGTCCGGCCGAGCAAATCCGGGGGCAGCGCGGCGCCCAGCGCCCGGCAGTAGTCCGCGGCCTTCCCGCTCGGCCGCGGGACCTCCACCGCGGGGTCGTCGGCCGAACTCCAACTGCCGATGAGCACCACCACGGTGCAGGTCAGCGCGACGGGCGCGGCCAGCCAGCGGACCGGTGCGGGAAGCGCGGTCAGCGCCCTGGGGATGCGGAGTTCTCTGGCCACCCGCCGATGGTAGCCGGGCTCAGAGGTGCACCACCGGACAGGTGAGGGTGCGGGTGATGCCCTCCACCTTCTGGACCTTGGCGACCACCATGCGGCCCAGGTCGTCGACCGTCTCGGCCTCGGCCTTGACGATGACGTCGTACGGACCGGTGACGTCCTCGGCGGTGAGCACACCGGGGATCCTGGCGATGGTCTCGGCCACCGCGGTGGCCTTTCCTACTTCGGTCTGGATCAGGATGTATGCCTGTACCACGGGTGACCTCCCGGCGGCCGGTTGGGGGGATCGCCGCCGGGATCGCCCGGGCTGGTGCAGGGGTGGGTGCGGGCGCACCGGCAGGCTGATCACCACGCTACCGCGCAGCGGGCCGGGGAGGGGAGACTTCGGTGCCCCTGGAGGGCGTACGCTGCGCGCGGGGGGAGCGACGGGGACGGCATCCCGGACGGCGGTGCCGTCCGGGGAGGAAAGGCGAGAGGACGCAGATGCAGGGGACCGTGGGCGAGCTCGGCGAGTTCGGTCTCATCAGGGAGCTGACCGCCCGGGTACCGCTCACCGACGCGGTCGACCTCGGCCCCGGGGACGACGCCGCGGTGGTGAAGGCCCCGGACGGCCGGGTGGTGGCGACCACGGACGTCCTGATCGAGAACCGGCACTTCCGCCGGGACTGGTCCACCGCCTACGACGTGGGCCGCAAGGCCGCCGCCCAGAACCTCGCCGACGTGGCCGCGATGGGCGCGGTGCCGACCGCGATACTGCTCGGGCTGGTCGCCCCCGCCGACCTGCCGACCACCTGGGCCACCGAGCTGATGGACGGGCTGCGCGACGAGTGCCAGGTCGCCGGGGCGACGGTGGTCGGCGGCGACGTGGTGCGCGGCGACACCGTCACGCTGGCGATCACGGCGCTCGGCGACCTCCAGGGGCGCGCGGCGGTGACGCGCTCCGGCGCCCAGGTCGGCGACGTGATCGCGGTGTGCGGCTGGCTGGGCTGGTCGGCGGCCGGACTGACGGTGCTGCAACGCGGCTTCCGCTCCCCGCGCGCCTTCGTCGAGGCGCACCGCCGCCCCGAGCCGCCGTACCACGCGGGCCCGGCCGCCGCCGAGTTGGGCGCCACCTCGATGATCGACGTGAGCGACGGGCTGGTCGCCGACCTCGGCCACGTGGCCCGGGCCAGCGAGGTGGACATCGACCTCAGGGCCGCCGACTTCGACGTCCCGGCGCAGATGGCCGACATCGGCCAGGCGGTCGGGGTGGACCCACTGGTCTGGGTGCTGTCCGGCGGCGAGGACCACGCGATCGTGGCGACCTTCCCGCGCGGGGTCCAACTCCCGTCCCGCTGGCGGGTGGTGGGCGAGGTGACCGGCCGCCCGCGGGGCTCGCGCAGCGGCCGGGTGACGGTCGACGGCGCGCCCTGGGACCGGGTCGGCGGCTGGGACCACTTCGCCGAGTGAGGTACGGAGTACGGCCGACGGGGCGTGGACGCCGGTACGGCGCGTGACGCTCCGGGCGTGCGGCGGACGGGCTTCGAGCAGGCGACTTGCGTAGGCTTGCGCCATCCGAGCCCGCCCGCCGTCGGCTGCGGCCGGGCCGAACCACGGCGAGCGGGAGCACACCACACATGCGCATCGGTGTCCTGACCAGCGGCGGCGACTGCCCCGGCCTCAACGCGGTGATCCGCTCGGTGGTGCACCGGGGCACGGACGTGCACGGCGACGAGATCGTGGGCATCGAGGACGGCTTCCTCGGCCTGATCGAGGGCCGTACCCGGCCGGTCTCGCACGACGACGTCACCGGTCTGCTCACCCTCGGCGGCACCATCCTGGGCTCGGCCCGGGTGCAGCGCGAGCGGATCGCCTGGGCGGTGGAGAACGCCAAGACGCTGGCCCGGGACATCGGCATCGACGCGCTGATCGCGATCGGCGGCGAGGGGACGCTGACCGCCGCCAAGCTGTTCAGCGAGGCCGGACTGCCGGTGGTCGGGGTGCCCAAGACCATCGACAACGACATCGCCGCCACCGACGTCACCTTCGGCTTCGACACCGCGGTGCACGTGGCGACCGAGGCGATCGACCGGCTCAAGACCACCGCGGAGTCCCACCAGCGCGTCATGGTGGTGGAGTTGATGGGCCGGCACACCGGCTGGATCACCCTCACCGCGGGCATGGCCGGCGGCGCCCACGGCATCCTCATCCCGGAGAAGCCCTTCGACATCGAGGCGGTGGCCCGGATGGTCGAGGACCGCTTCGCCCGCGGCAAGAAGTTCGCCATCATCGCCGTCGCCGAGGGCGCCGCCCCGACGCCCGGCACCATGCGCTTCGACCACGGCGAGGTCGACCAGTACGGCCACCGGACCTTCGGCGGGATCGGCAACCGGCTCGCCCACGAGCTGGAGAACCTGCTCGGCAAGGAGGCCCGCCCGGTCATCCTGGGCCACACCCAGCGCGGCGGCACCCCGACCGCCCGGGACCGGGTGCTCGCCACCCGCTTCGGCTGGCACGCGGTGGAGGCCGTCCACCGGGGTGCGTTCGGGCACTTCACCGCGCTGCGCCGGACCGACATCGAGCTGCTGCCGATCGGCGACGCGGTGACCAGGTTGAAGACGGTGCCGGAGGAGCGCTGGGTGGAGTCGGAGGCGGTGCTCTGACCGCGGTGCCCCGGGGGCGGTGGTGCCCGGGAGGCCACGGTGCCCCGAACGCGCGCGGGTAGGTTGGGGGCCATGGATTCGACCGCACCTCCCCGCGTCCTCACCGTCGCCGGTTCCGACTCCGGCGGCGGCGCCGGCATCCAGGCCGACCTCAAGGCGATGCTCGCCCTCGGCGTCCACGGCATGAGCGTGATCACCGCCGTCACCGCGCAGAACTCGCTCGGCGTCCAGGGCTACTGGGAACTGCCCGCCGAAGCCGTCCGGGCGCAGTTCCGCAGCGTGGTGGACGACATCGGGGTGCAGGCGGTGAAGACCGGCATGCTCGCCTCGATCGAACTGGTCGAGACCGTCTCGGAGCTGCTGGCCGGGGTGGCCGCCCCGGTGGTGGTCGACCCGGTCGGCGTCTCCAAGCACGGGGACGCGCTGCTGGCCGCCGAGGCGGTCGCCACCGTCCGCGAGCGGCTGCTGCCGGTCGCCACCGTGGTCACCCCCAACCTGCACGAGGTGACCCAGCTCACCGGTCGGACCGTCGAGGACGAGTCGCAGATGCTGGCCGCCGCCGAGGCGCTGCTGGACCTCGGGCCGCGCTGGGTGCTGGTCAAGGGCGGCCACCTGGCCGGCGAGGCGGCCGACCTGCTGTACGGCGGGCCCGGCGAGGTGCACTGGTACCGCGCGCCGCGCTACGACAACCGGCACACCCACGGCACCGGCTGCACCCTGGCCAGCGCGATCGCGGCCGGTCTGGCCAAGGGGGAGTCGGTGCCCGGGGCGGTGGGCTCGGCCAAGGAGTACGTCACCGGCGCGATCGCCGGGGGCTTCGCCCTGGGCGCCGGGATCGGCCCGGTCGACCACGCCTGGCGCTGGCGCTGAGTCGCGGCCCCTGGCCGAACGCGGCGACGGCCGGAACGCGGCGACGGGCGGACCCTTGAGGGGGTCCGCCCGTCACGTGTGCGTCCGGAAAGCCTGACCGGTCCCGGAAACAGCGAAGCCGGTCCATCCGGGGATGAACCGACTCACTGGAGGACCGGCATGCCGGTCTGCGCGTCAGCGCGAGACCTTACCGGCCTTGATGCACGAGGTGCAGACGTTGAGCCGCTTCGGCGTACGCCCAATCACAGCGCGCACCGTCTGGATGTTGGGGTTCCAACGACGGGGGGTGCGGCGGTGAGAGTGGGAGATGCTGTTGCCGAAGCCCGGCCCCTTGCCGCAGACGTCGCAGTTGGCAGCCACAGGAGTCACTCCAAGACTTCAGATCAGATACTTTCGAAAACCCACTCACCCACCAGAACACTCGCGTGAACCGGACCGGACAAGGGGGTGAGCCTGGACGGTTCCAGGCAACCGGAAGAGCATACAACGCTTGCTTCCGTCCCACGAAACTACCATGACCGGCCGGGTGATCGCTTCGGTCGGGGGCTCCGGCGGCCCTCCCCGAGCCCCGATAACCTGCCGGTATCACCCCTCGCCGCGGCCCCCGGGCCGGTCCGGCGTCCCGTCCCGGAGGAGACCTGGTGCTGCACACGCTCGATGCCCCGGCCGTGCGCACCTGGTGCCAGCTCGCCCTGCGGGCGCTCGGGCAGGCCCGCGAGGAGATCGACGCGCTCAACGTGTACCCCGTCCCGGACGGCGACACCGGCACCAACCTCTACCTGACCGTCGAGTCCGCCGCCGCCGAGGTGGAGAGCCGCTTCGCCGACCCCGCGGCCGGCCCGGCGCCCGGGCTGGCCGACGCCGTCCGCGCGATGGCCCGCGGCGCGCTGATCGGTGCCCGCGGCAACTCCGGGGTGATCCTCGCCCAGTGGCTGCGCGGCACCGCCGAGATACTGGCCGAGGGCGGCGGCGCCGAACAGCTGCGGGCCGCCCTGCTGCGCGCCGCCGACTCCGCCTACCAGGCCGTCGCGGAGCCCGTCGAGGGCACCCTGCTCACCGTCGCCCGGGTCGCCGCCCGCGAGGCGGTGCGGGCCGGGGACGGGCTCGCCCAGGTCGCCGACACCGCCTACCGGGCCGCCCGGGACGCCCTGCGGCACACCCCCGAGCAGCTCGCCGTGCTGGCCGAGAACGGGGTGGTGGACGCCGGCGGGCGCGGCCTGGTGGCCGTCCTCGGCGCGCTCGCCGACGCCGTCGCCGGGCAGCAGCCGATGGGGCCGGTCGCGCTGCGCGGGGACGTCCGGGCGGTGGAGAGCTGCCCGGCGCACGTCCGGCCGCCCGGCCCCGGGCACCCCGCCTTCGAGGTCATCTACCTGCTGGACGCCGAGGACGAGGCGCTGCCCGCGTTGCGCGAGCGGCTCGGCGGGCTCGGCGACTCGCTGGTGATCGGCGGCGGCGACGGCCTGTGGAACGTGCACGTCCACGTGGACGACGCGGGCGCCGCCGTCGAGGCCGGGGTCGAGGCCGGGCGCCCGCACCAGATCCGGATCACCCACTTCGCCGAGGCCGCCGCCCGGGCCGGCACCGCGGCCGAACGCGGCGAGCGCGAGGAACGGACCCGCGCGGTGCTCTCGGTGGTGTCCGGCGACGGGCTGGCCGAACTGTGCGAGCAGGCCGGCGCCGTCGTCCTGCACGCCGACCCGGACCGCCGCCCGGCCAGCGCCGAACTCGCCGACGCCGTCCGCGGCTCGGCCGCCCGCGAGGTGGTGCTGCTGCTCAACGACCCCGAACTGCGCGCCGCCGCCGGGGCCGCCGCCGACCAGCTGCGCGAGGAGGGCGTGCGGATCGCCGTCCTGCCCACCCGCTCGCCGGTGCAGGGCCTGGCCGCGCTCGCCGTGCACGAGGGCGGGCGCCGCTTCGACGAGGACGTGGTCGCCATGACCTCCGCCGCCGGGGCCACCCGGTACGCCGAACTCGCCGTCGCCGAGGGGGAGTCCTGGACCATGGCCGGGGTCTGCCAGGCCGGCGACGTGCTCGGCCTGATCGACGGGGACGTCGCGGTGATCGGCGCCGGACTGGCCGAGGTCGGCGAGAGCGTGCTCGACCGGATGCTCGGCGCGGGCGGCGAACTCGTCACCCTGATCCTCGGCGAGGGCGCCGACCGGGCGCTCGCCGACCGGCTGGTGGCGCACGTCCGCCAGCAGCGGCCGGAGGTGGACTCGGTGGTCTTCCACGGCGGCCAGGAGTTCACACCGCTGCTCATCGGGGTGGAGTAGCGCCCCTACGGCGGTTCGTCGGTTGCCCGGTTCGTCGGTGCCTTGGTGTAAACAAGGGCCTGATGGGCGCTCTCGATGAACCACTGACCAAGCTCGTCGGCGACCGCACCGCGAAGGTGCTCGCCGACAGTCTCAAGCTGCGCACGGTCGGGGACCTGCTGCACCACTATCCCCGCCGCTACGTCGAGCGCGGCCAGCTCACCAGCCTGGACGAGCTGGAGGTCGACGAGCACGTCACCGTGCTGGCCCGGATCGAGAAGGTCACCCTGATCCCGTTCCGCGGCCGTAAGGGCGACCGGCTGGAGGTGGTCGTCACCGACGGCCGCAGCCGGCTCTCGCTGGTCTTCTTCAACCAGGGCTGGCGGCAGAAGGAACTCAAGGCCGGCGCCCAGGGCCTGTTCGCGGGCAAGGTCGGGGTCTTCAACCGCAGCCGCCAGCTGGTCTCGCCCGACTACCAGCTGCTGGACGAGGAGGCGGGCTCCGACGCGGCGAAGCAGTTCGCCGGCCGGCTCATCCCGGTGTACGGCGCCAGCGCCCAGATGCCGAGCTGGAAGCTGTCCATCTGCATCGAGACCGCGCTCACCAAGCACCTCGGCGACGTCGGCGAACCGCTGCCCGCCGAACTGCGCGAGCGCCACGACCTGATCCCGCTGCCCGAGGCGCTGGAGCTGATCCACCGCCCGCGCAGCCAGGCCGACCGCGAGCGCGCCCAGAGCCGGCTGCGCTGGGACGAGGCCTTCGTCCTCCAGGTCGCCCTCGCCCAGCGGCGGGCCGCCGACTCCGCGCTGCCGGCCAAGCCCCGGGCACCCCGGGCCGGCGGCCTGCTGGACGCCTTCGACGCCCGGCTGCCGTTCACCCTCACCGAGGGCCAGCGGAAGGTGTCCGCCGAGATCGCCGCCGACCTGGCCACCGAGCACCCGATGCACCGGCTGCTCCAGGGCGAGGTCGGCTCCGGCAAGACCTTGGTGGCGCTGCGGGCCATGCTCACCGTGGTGGACGCCGGCGGCCAGGCCGTGCTGCTCGCGCCCACCGAGGTGCTGGCCCAGCAGCACCACCGCTCGATCGTCGAGATGATGGGCGACCTGGCCGAGGGCGGGATGCTCGGCGGCTCCGAGCACGCCACCCGGGTGGTGCTGCTGACCGGCTCGATGGGCACCGCCGCCCGCCGCCAGGCGCTGCTGGACATGGTCTGCGGGGACGCCGGGCTCGTCATCGGCACCCATGCGCTGATCGAGGACAAGGTCGAGTTCCAGGACCTCGGCCTGGTCGTGGTGGACGAGCAGCACCGCTTCGGCGTCGAGCAGCGGGACGCGCTGCGCGCCAAGGGCCGGCAGCCGCCGCACCTGCTGGTGATGACCGCGACCCCGATCCCGCGCACCGTCGCGATGACCGTCTTCGGGGACTTGGAGACCTCCGTCCTGGACCAGCTCCCGGCCGGCCGTTCGCCGATCTCCACCCATGTCGTCCCCGCGCTGGAGAAGCCCAACTTCCTCACCCGGGCCTGGGAGCGGGTCCGCGAGGAGGTCGGCAAGGGCCACCAGGCGTACGTGGTCTGCCCCCGGATCGGCGACGAGGAGCCGGCCGCCGACCCGAAGGCCGCCAAGAAGAGGCGCAAGGCGGCCGAGGAGGACTTCGAGGAGGTCGGCGACGCCGACGCCGGTGCCGGGAGCGACGAACGGCGGCCCCCGCTCTCGGTGGTGGAGACCGCCGAGAAGCTGGTGCAGGGCCCGCTGGCCGGACTGCGGGTGGAGATCCTGCACGGCCGGCTCGCCCCCGACGCCAAGGACGACGTGATGCGCCGGTTCGCCGCCGGGGAGGTGGACGTGCTGGTCGCCACCACGGTCATCGAGGTCGGCGTCAACGTCCCCAACTCCACGGTGATGGTCATCATGGACGCCGACCGCTTCGGCGTCTCCCAGCTGCACCAGCTGCGCGGCCGGGTCGGCCGGGGCAGTGCGGCGGGCCTGTGCCTGCTGGTCAGCGAGATGCCCGGCGGCAGCGCGGCCCGGGCCCGGCTGGACGCGGTGGCCGGCACCCTGGACGGCTTCGAGCTCTCCCGGATCGACCTCGAACAGCGCCGCGAGGGCGATGTGTTGGGCCAGGCCCAGTCCGGGGTGAAGTCCTCGCTCAAGGTGCTGTCGGTGCTGGAGGACGAGGAGGTCATCCTGACCGCCCGGACCGAGGCCACCCGGCTGGTCGCCGAGGACCCGGAGCTGGCCGCCCACCCGGACCTGCGCACCGCGCTGGAGAGCCTGCTCGACGAGGACCGCGCGGCCTACATGGAGAAGGGCTGAGCGGGAGAAGGGCTGAGCGGGTTCCGGCACCGCCGGACTGTCAGACCCCCGGGAGAGAATGTAGTTGTTCAGGGCGCACCCCCAAGGTGCGTTCCTGGCACGACACTTGGGGGTCCTGCCATGGCATTCCGTCATCTCAACGAGCTCCCGCTGGGCGACAAGGTCTTCCGGATCGAACTCGCCAGCGACGACGACCGCGAGGTCACCCTCACCCTGACCGGCTGGCGCGAGGGGGCGGCCGCCGCGCCGCTCGCCTCGGGCAAGCTCCGCCTGCCGGTCGAGGACGTCGCCTCGCTGCGGATCGCGCTCAACCGCGCGCTGCGGGCGCTGGCGATCGTCGCCGATGTCGCCGAACCCATCCCCGACCGCGACGTGCTGCGCGAGCTGTACCCCGGCCACGGCGCCCCGTGGGTGCCGCAGCACGAGGAGGAGCTGGTCCGGCGCTTCCACGACGGCGAGACCGTCGCCCGGATCGCCGCCCGCTTCGGCCGCACGCCCGACTCCGTCCGGACCAAGCTGCGCGAGCTCGGGCACGACCCGCGCCGCCCCGAGTTCTGCCCGCCCGACGGCTGCCTGTCCTGGTCCCGCTACGCCTCGCCGGCGCTGCTCGGCGCGGCGGTCCCGAGCCAGGGGGCGGGCTCCGAGGCGAGCTAGCGAGTGCGCTCCGGGGCCCCGCCGACCCGTCGGCGGGGCCCCGGCCGTGACGCGCCCGCCCGCCGGCGCTTGTCCGCTCGCCGCCGGGGCGGGATAGCGTGGTCGGGCAGCGACGAAAGGACCTTCCACCACCATGACCCGCGTGATCGCCGGGGCGGCCGGCGGCCGCCGACTGGCCGTACCGCCCGGCCGGGGCACCCGTCCGACCTCCGACAAGGCCCGCGAGGCGATGTTCTCCACCCTGGAGGCGTTCCGCGGCACCCTGCACGGGGCTCGGATGCTGGACCTGTTCGGCGGATCGGGCGCGGTCGGCCTGGAGGCGCTCTCGCGCGGCGCCGAGCACGTCCTGCTGGTCGAGGCGGACGCCCAGGCGGCCCGGGTGATCCGGGAGAACGTCCGCACGATCGGCCTGCCGGGCGCGGAGGTCCGGGCGGCCAGGGCCGAGAAGGTGATCGCCGGGCCGCCCCCGCAGGCCCGGTACGACCTGGTGTTCCTCGACCCGCCGTACGTGGTGACGGACGACGAGGTGCGCGAGATGCTGATCACACTGTCGGCTGGGGGCTGGCTCGCGGAGGACGCACTCGTCACCGTGGAGCGCAGCACCCGTGGCGGCGAGTTCGGCTGGCCCGAGGGCTTCGAGGTGCTGCGCTCCCGCCGCTACGGCGAGGGCACGCTCTGGTACGGTCGCGCCGCCGCCGAGGCCAGCGAGCAGGAGTAGCGGGCCGCGGCCCGCAGCAGCCGTCACCCCACGAGGGAGCACACACGCCATGCGCCGAGCCGTCTGCCCCGGTTCGTTCGACCCGATCCACAAGGGCCATCTGGAGATCATCGAGCGGGCCTCCAAGCTGTACGACGTGGTGCATGTCGCGGTCCTGATCAACCGCAACAAGCAGGGCATGTTCACCGTCGAGGAGCGGATCGGCCTGATCGAGGAGGTCACCGTCCCGTTCGGGAACGTGGTGGTCGAGTCGCACCACGGCCTGCTGGTGGACTACTGCCGGGATCGCGGCATCCCGGCGATCATCAAGGGCCTGCGGGCGGTCAGCGACTTCGACTACGAGCTGCAGATGGCCCAGATGAACCACGGCCTGACCGGCGTGGAGACGCTCTTCCTGCCGACCTCGCCGACGTACAGCTTCCTCTCCTCGACGCTGGTCAAGGAGGTCGCCTCGTACGGCGGCGACGTCTCGCACCTGCTGCCGGAGACGGTGCACCGCCGGCTGGTGGAGCGGATCGCGGAGCGTAAGGCCGAGCAGTAGGGCCAGACGGCGGACCGGGTCCTTTTCTGCCGGTTCGTCATGGCTTGTCCGGGGCGGTGGAGGCCGGTTCGGCGCAGGCGTTGTGAGCTCGCCGCGCGGGGGCCGTACAGTCTGTAGTCCTGCCCTGCGGTGAGGTGCACCGCGCCGGGCCTGCCTCCGCCGGACCGTCGGCGGCACACGGAAAGACGAAGCCCCGTGGACGTGCAGAAAAAGGTCGACGAGATCGTGGCGGCGGTCGAGAACGCCCGCTCGATGCCGATGTCGGCCTCCTGCGTGGTGAACCGGGCCGAGCTGATCGGCCTGCTCAACGACCTCAAGGCGGCCATGCCCGCCGAACTCGCCCAGGCCCAGTCGGTGATGGCCGACCACGAGCAGGTGGTGGCCGAGGCCCAGGCCGAGGCGGACCGGATCATCCAGGGCGCGCACTCCGAGCGCGGTTCGCTGATCTCCGACACCGAGGTGGTCCGCCGGGCCCAGGCCGAGGCCGACCGGATCCTGGCCGAGGCCCGCGCCGAGGTCGAGGCCCAGCGCGCCGAGGCCGACGACTACGTGGACAGCAAGCTCGCCAACTTCGAGGTCGTGCTGACCAAGACGCTCGGCGCGGTCGGCCGCGGCCGGACCAAGCTGCGCGGCGAGGCCGGCCTCGAGGCCGAGGCCGAGAGCGACGGCGAGGAGTTCCAGCCGCAGCGGCACACCCCGAGCCCCGAGGTCGACGAGTACGTCGACGTGAAGCTCGCCACGCTGGAGAACGTGCTCAGCGCGACCCTGGAGGCGGTCGGCAAGGGCCGGGACAAGCTGCTCGGCAAGAAGCCGATCGACGACCTGGGTGCCTACCTGGCCGCCGCCGACGAGGCCCAGCAGGCCAAGGAGCGCGCCGAGGCGGTGGCCGCCGGCTTCGCCGCGGACGCCGACGGCGCCGACCTCGCCTGGTACCGCGAGGACGTCCCCCAGCAGCAGACCTGGCCGGAACAGACCCCGGCCGCGGCGGGCTGGCAGGCCCCCGGCGCCGACCAGTACGCGGCGGTCGCCCAGCACCAGGGCGACCAGCACCAGCAGCAGCACCAGACCGGCCAGCACCAGACCGGGCAGTACGCCGAGGTGTACGGGGGCGGCTTCGACCCGGCCGGCCAGGGCGACCCGTACAACACCCAGTGGGGCCACCAGCAGGGCGGCTACCCGCAGCAGCAGCCCCACTACGAGGGCCAGCAGCACCAGGGCCAGCACCAGGGCCAGCAGCAGGACGCCTACGGCTATCCGCAGCAGCAGGACGGCTACTCGGCCCAGCCGTACGACGGCTACGGCTACCCGCAGCAGCCCGCGCTGCCCCCGGCCGTGCCGCACCAGCAGCAGCAGAACCTGGACGAGACCAGCTTCTTCGACACCAGCATGATCGACATGACCAGGCTGAGGGAGCTCGGCGGCCGCTGAGCAGCCGCCCGGAGCCTCCCGACGGGACCGAAGTTGGGCCTGACGGGAGACTCCGGTAGTCTGACCACTCCGGCATCCCCATGTCCGGCTGTCGGCTTGCCCTCGCAACGCCGGCGCGTGATGGGGAGCACGGCGTTGATCCCTATGGAAGTCAGGACACCTTGAACCGCCTCGACCACCGCGACCCCCTCGTGTTCGACACGCACGAGCTCGGCCGTCGCCCGGGCTCGATGCGCAAGGTGAGCCGGACCCTGGAGGCCCCCGAGGGCTTCGGGATCATCGACGTGATCGGCGTTCCGGAGAAGAGCCCGATCGAGCTGGAGCTCCGCCTGGAGTCCGTGGTCGAGGGCGTGCTGGTCACCGGCACCGCCGACGCCCACGTCGAGGGCGAGTGCGTCCGGTGCCTGGAGCCCGTCGACTTCGACATCGACGTGGACTTCCAGGAGCTGTACTACTACCCGGAGTCCGACGAGCGTCACCGCGCCCGGACCACCGGGACCGAGGACCTCGACGAGGACTCGGAAGAAGAGACTTACCGCCTGGAGGGCGACCTGTTCGACCTCCAGCCGGTGCTGCGTGACGCGGTGGTGCTCGCACTGCCGCTGCAGCCGGTGTGCCAGGAAGACTGCCTGGGCCTGTGCTCCGAGTGCGGAGCGCGCCTGAGCGACGACCCGGCGCACCACCACGAGGCCGCCGACCCCCGGTGGGCGGCTCTGCAGGGACTCTCCGCCGCCCCCGGCGACGAGGGTGACGGGATCAAGAACAGCGACACCCGTGAGGGTGCCGCCGAGAACCAGGAGAAGTAGCCGTGGCTGTTCCGAAGCGGAAGATGTCGCGCAGCAACACGCGCCACCGCCGTTCCAACTGGAAGGCCGTCGTTCCGGCCCTCGTGGCGTGCGACCGCTGCCACGAGCCGAAGCTCGGCCACATCGCGTGCCCCAGCTGCGGCACGTACAACCGCCGCCAGGTCCTCTCGGTCTGATCGGCGGGGTGCACGGATCGATGTCGGACGGTAACTCCACCCGCAAGGCGTCCTCTGCCTCGAAGGGTTCTTCGGGCAGCGGCAAGGCCGGTGGGCCGGCTTCGACCGAATACGACGTCCTGGAAGGGCGCCTCGGGTACACGCTCGAGCGCGCCCTTCTGGTACGCGCCCTGACCCACCGCTCGTACGCGTACGAGAACGGGGGTCTGCCCACCAACGAGCGCCTGGAGTTCCTCGGCGACTCGGTGCTGGGCCTGGTGGTGACGGACACCCTCTACCGCGTCCACCCGGACGTCCCGGAGGGCACGCTCGCCAAGCTGCGCGCCGCGGTGGTCAACTCCCGCGCGCTCGCGGACGTCGGCCGGGGCCTGGAACTCGGCACCTTCATCCGCCTCGGCAAGGGCGAGGAGGGGACCGGCGGCCGCGACAAGTCGTCGATCCTCGCCGACACCGTCGAGGCCGTGATCGGGGCCGTCTACCTGGACCGCGGTCTGGAGGCGGCGACCGAGTTCGTCCACCGCCTCTTCGACCCGCTGATCGAGGAGTCCTCTCAGCTGGGTGCCGGACTGGACTGGAAGACCAGCCTCCAGGAGCTCACCGCCTCGGTGGGCATCGGCGTGCCCGAGTACGTGGTCATGGAGTCCGGTCCGGACCACGAGAAGACCTTCACCGCGGCGGCCCGGGTGGCCGGCGAGGACTTCGGCAGCGGCGTCGGCCGCTCGAAGAAGGAAGCCGAGCAGAAGGCCGCCGAGAGCGCCTGGCGCGCGATCAAGGAGAAGTACGCCGACCGGCTTCCCGCCGGGGCCTGATCGCCGAGTAGCCTTTCCTCCTGCCGGATCGTCGTACGCAGGAGGCCTGTTCACGTGCCCGAACTCCCCGAGGTCGAGGTCGTCCGCCGAGGTCTGGCGAACTGGGTCGCCGGGCGCACCGTCGCGGACGTCCAGGTGCTGCACCCGCGCGCGGTCCGCCGCCAGCCGGGCGGCGCGGCCGACTTCGCGGACCGGCTGACCGGCAGCGTCCTCGGTGCCGCGCAGCGCCGCGGCAAGTACCTCTGGGTGCCGCTGGGCGGCCCGGGCGCCGGATCCTCGCTGATCGGCCACCTCGGGATGAGCGGCCAACTCCTCGTCCAGGACCCGACGGTGCCGGACGAGACCCATCTGCGGGTCCGGCTGCGCTTCGCCGACGGCGGGCGCGAGCTGCGCTTCGTCGACCAGCGGACCTTCGGCGGCCTGGCCGTCGAGGAGGCCGAGGAGGACGCCGAGGGCACCCCGCTCTCCATCGCGCACATCGCCCGCGACCCGCTCGACCCCCGCTTCGACGACGCGGCCTTCGTCGCCGCGCTGCGCGCCAAGCGCACCACCGTCAAGCGCGCCCTGCTCGACCAGACCCTGATCAGCGGCGTCGGCAACATCTACGCCGACGAGGCGCTGTGGCGCTCCAAGCTGCACTACGACCGGCCGACCGCGACCCTCACCCGCCCGCGGTCCGAGCTGCTGCTGGCCAACGCCCGGGCCGTGATGACGGCCGCGCTGGCCGTGGGCGGCACCAGCTTCGACAGCCTCTACGTCAACGTGAACGGCGAGAGCGGCTACTTCTCCCGGGACCTCGACGCCTACGGCCGCGAGGACGAGCCCTGCCGCCGCTGCGGCACCGCGATCCGGCGGGCCGCCTGGATGAACCGGTCCAGCTACTTCTGCCCCCGCTGCCAGCGCGTGCCGCGGACCGGCAGCGGGGGCTGACTCCCGCTACTTGTGGGCGAGTTCAGGGTGGTCGGCGGGCGTCCCGCCGGGGCTGCCGTGGGTGTCCTGGCCGAAGTAGGCGACACCGACCGCGGAGACCACCGCGAGCAGGAAGCCGGCCACCCCGAGCCAGCCCAGGCCGGCCTTGGAGGAGTCGCCGAGCCAGAGCACGCCGACCGCGCCCGGCAGCACCGTCTCACCGACCACCAGGGCGGCGGTGGCGCCGTTCACCGAGCCGAGCTGCAGCGCCACGGTGTGCACGTACATGCCGCCGAGGCCGCCGACCAGGACCGCGTAGAGCGCCGGGTCGGAGATCAGCCGGACCAGGTCGAAGGGCTCCACGCCGTTCAGGATGCGCACCCCGACGCCCAGCGCGCCGAAGCCGAGGCCGGAGAGCAGACCGGCGACGATCGCTCCCTTGGAGCCCATCCGGCGCACCAGCAGGCTGCCGCCGGCCAGCAGCACGGTGGTGATGATCAGCAGCCCCCAGTGGAAGGCCATCGACGCGTGGTGGCCGCCCTCCGGGCCGGCCGAGACCGCCAGCAGCACCAGGGCTGAGCAGAGCACGCCGATCGAGGCCCACTCCAGCTGCTTGAGCCGGATGCCCAGCAGCTTGATGCTGAGCACCGCGGTGATCACCAGGTTGGCGCTGATGATGGTCTGGGAGAGGAACAGCGGCAGCAGCCGCGCGGCCAGTGCGCCGAGCCCGAAGCCGATCAGGTCGAGCACCGTGCCGGTGATGAACTCCCAGGTCACGGCGGCCTTGGCGGTGGAGGACAGGCTCGGGCCGCCGTGCTCGGTGGTCGAGCCGGCGGCACCCTTGGCCGCCTCCTCCCGGGCCGAGCGGCGGGATCCGACGGCCTGGAGGACCGAGCCGGTGCCGTAGCAGGCGGATGCCGCCACGGCCGTGACGAGGCCGATGATCACCGAGCGCTCCGATCGGGAGTTGGGTCAAGAAGAGGTAATGGGACCAGCGGTCCGGGAACAGTCTCCCCCGTCGCGCGGTACGGTCGGGACGCCCCCTCGAGCGGCGCCGGAGCGGTCTCCGCAGCGCCCCCGGGCCTGCCGGGACGTACGTCCGGCCGCCTCAGGTGGTTCCCGCGCCCCACCCGTCTCCGGGTCGACTGGGGGAAATGTCATCCGTGAGAAGGGGAGCCGCCCCGGCGGACGGCGGGGAACCCTGTCGTAACCAGTATGCGAAGGGTATGGCGTGCTCCGCCGCCGGTCACGGTAGCGTCGGGGTTTATGAGAACCCTTGCACGACGTTCCCGGGGCGCCGGGCCACTTGCCCTGGTGGCGGCGCTGCTCGGGCTGCTGCTCATGTTCGCCCCGGCGGCCTCCGCGGCCGGCGGTCTGAGCGATGCCGCGGCCACCCTCAAGAAGGGCCAGGTCTACGTCGCCCCGGCGATGCAGGACCGCTTCAGCCAGGCCCAGGCGGACGCCCTGACCAAGAAGATCGAGAAGGCCGACAAGCCGATCTTCATCGCGGTCGTCCCCGAGGCCGCCAACAAGGCCACCATCGCCACCGACCTGCGCACCCTGGTGGGCATCGACGGCGTCTACGGGGTCTGGCGCGGAAACGAGTTCCAGGCCTACGCCGACCGCGGGGCGATGGCCCCCGGCGTCGCCTCGCGGATCTCGGGCGCCGTCCTGCGCGCCGACAAGGGCGACATCAACGCGACCCTGAACGACTTCGTCGACCAGGCCGCCCCGCAGACCAAGGGCACCGGGGTCAACCACAGCACCTCGATCGCCTGGGTGATCATCCCGGTCCTGCTGGTGGCGCTGGCCGGCGCCGGTGTCTTCTTCCTCTTCCGCCGCGCCAAGAAGCGCAAGGAGGAGCAGGCCCGGGCCGAGCTGGAGCAGCTGCGCCGGGTCGTGGACGAGGACATCACCGCCTTCGGCGTCGAGCTGGAGCGGCTCGACTTCGACCCGCGCGCCGCCGACGCCGACGACGCCCAGCGCACCGACTACAGCCACGCCCTGGACTCGTACGAGAAGTCCAAGCGGCTGATGAACGAGGCCAAGAAGCCGGAGGACGTCAAGCAGGTCACCGAGGCGATCGAGGACGGCCGGTTCCAGCTGGCCACCCTGGCCGCCCGGCGCGAGAAGCGCCCGCTGCCCGAGCGGCGCCCCCCGTGCTTCATGGACCCGCGGCACGGCCCGTCCGTCAAGGACGTCGACTGGGCCCCGGCCGGCGGCTCCGCCCGCGCCGTCCCGGTCTGCCAGGCCGACGCGGACCGGGTGGCGGCCGGTCTCGACCCGGCGGTGCGCACCGTCGACACCGAGCACGGCCCCCAGCCGTACTGGAACGCCGGCCCGGCGTACGCGCCCTACGCGGGCGGCTACTACAGCGGCTTCGGCGGCGGCCTGCTGCCGGGCCTGCTGGTCGGCACCATGCTCGGCTCGATGATGAGCACCCCGGCCTACGCGGCGGCCCCGATGATGGAGGGCGGCCACGGCGGTTACCAGGACCAGTACGAGGGCGGCGACTTCACCGGCGCCGACTTCAACGCCTCCGACTTCAGCGGCGGCGACTGGGGCGGTGGCGGCGACTTCGGCGGCGGTGGCGGCGGGGACTGGTGACCCGCTGACCCGCTGATCCGTCCGCGATCCCCACGGCCCCGCCGGTTCCGACCGGCGGGGCCGTTCGCCGTCCCCGGCAGGGTCGGAGGGCTGTCGGAGGGCTGTCGAAGGGTTGTCGAAGGGTTGTTGGAGGGTTTGAGAACGGAACCCGCTGTGGCAGGCTGGCGCTGTGACCCCCGACACCACCGCCCCCGCCGCCGTGCCCGGCCGGCCCTGCTCGATGGCCGCGGCGCTCCAGGTGGTCGGTGAGAAGTGGGCGCTGCTGGCGGTGCGCGAGCTGTTCTACGGCAACCACCGCTTCGACCGGATCGCCCGCAACACCGGCGCCCCGCGCGACCGGCTGACCGCGCGGCTGCGGGCGCTGGAGGAGGCCGGAGTGGTCGAGCGCCGCCCGTACAGCGAGCGGCCGCCGCGCTACGAGTACCACCTCACCGAGGCCGGCCGGGACCTCGCCCCGCTCGCCCACGCACTGCGCACCTGGGGCGACCGCTGGCTGCTGCCGGATTCCCCGGTGACCTTCGCCCACGCCCCGGCGGACCACGAGCCGCATCCCTTCGACCCGGCCTGGGTCTGCCGCACCTGCGGCCGGGAGGCCCACCGCGGCGAACTGCACGCCGAGGTGCACACCCCGGGCTGGTCGGTCGAGGGCCCGGTGGAGCTGTGACCTGCCCCGGGGCCCGTTAGGGTCGGGGGCATGCACGGTCGTGATGCCCACAGTGATGAACCGGTCCGGGTGACCGCCTGGGTCCGGGGGAAGGTCCAGCAGGTCGGGTTCCGCTGGTGGACCAGGGCGCGGGCGCTGGAGATCGGCCTGACCGGCTACGCGAGCAACCTTGGCGACGGCCGGGTGCAGGTGGTGGCCGAGGGTCTGGCCGCCGACTGCGAGGAGTTGCTGGCCCTGCTGCGCGGTCCCGACACGCCCGGCGCGGTGAGCGGGGTGACGGAGATCTGGACCGCCGTCGGCGCAGGTTACGAGGGTTTCGAGATCCGCTGAGCCGTCTCGCAGCAGGGCGCCGCCGTCGCCTCCCGGAAATGATCCGTAACCGTCGGTGTCATACGGTTGCCATTCGGGCAGACTCGTGGTTGACTCCGCATCGAACGATGATCCACGAGCACGTGGTGGACCCGGGCCCGAGACCCCCAGGCGTGACGACACCGCCGGGCAGGTGACAGGGGCGCGGTAGCGTGCGGTGATCGTGTTGACCCTTTCCGTCTTTGGTGAGACGCTTGAAGCCCGCGCACACGATCGCGTTCCCCGGCAGGCGCATGCTCTCGTGAGCCCAGCTCACGGCGCTTGTGTCGTAGTGCCCAGCCAGCACTTCCGGTGCGCGCCGCGCGTGCGTCCCCCTTCCCCCTAGACCTGTACCGTTCCGGTTCGGTCACTCAGCGTGGAGGACCATTCATCATGGCAAAGGCGCTTCTCGGGTACGTCGGCGGCCCCGACCCGCGAATGCTCTCCGAGATGCGACGGCTTCAGCAGCGCGTCCAGGATCTGGAGTCCGAGCTCCTTCGGATGCAGGCTGAGAACGACGCGCTCACCGCTGTCGCTGACGAGCACTCGCTGCTCAACAGCATCGATCTGGACCAGCGGGAGCCGGCTCTGACCTGAGCCCCGCCCCGGTCTCCCAGATCGACGCCGCTGTGCACTGAGCCGCCCCGAAAGGGATGCAGCTTTGCAAGGGACGCCCGGATGTGGCGTCCCTTCGTCGTGTCGGACTCCGGATACAGTCGGTTCCCGTCGTGAGCGAATGAGGGGACCGGCCGCGTGCACCTGAAGAGTCTGACGCTGCGCGGGTTCAAGTCCTTCGCCTCCAGCACCACCCTGCGCTTCGAACCGGGCATCACCTGCGTGGTCGGCCCGAACGGCTCCGGCAAGTCCAACGTGGTGGACGCGCTGTCCTGGGTGATGGGCGAGCAGGGCGCCAAGTCGCTGCGCGGCGGCAAGATGGAGGACGTCATCTTCGCCGGGACCAGCGGGCGCGCACCGCTGGGCCGCGCCGAGGTCAGCCTCACCATCGACAACTCCGACGGCGCCCTGCCGATCGACTACGCCGAGGTGACGATCACCCGGACCATGTTCCGCAACGGCGGCAGCGAGTACGCGCTCAACGGCGAGACCTGCCGCCTGCTGGACATCCAGGAACTGCTCTCCGACTCCGGCATCGGCCGCGAGATGCACGTCATCGTCGGGCAGGGCCAGCTCGACTCCGTCCTGCACGCCGACCCGATGGGCCGGCGCGCCTTCATCGAGGAGGCGGCCGGCGTCCTCAAGCACCGCAAGCGCAAGGAGAAGGCGCTGCGGAAGCTGGACGCGATGCAGGCCAACCTCAACCGGGTCCAGGACCTGGTCGCCGAACTGCGCCGCCAGCTCGGCCCGCTCGGCAAGCAGGCCAGGGTCGCCCGCCGGGCCGCCGGTATCCAGGCCGACCTGCGCGACGCCCGGCTGCGGCTGCTCGCCGACGACCTGTTGGCCCTGCGCCGGGCCGTCGAGGCCGAGGTCGCCGACGAACTGGCCCTGCGGCTGCGCCGGACCACCGTCGAACAGGAACTGGCCCGCGCGGTGCAGCGCGAACGCGTCCTGGAAGCGCAGGTCCAGCAGCTCGGGCCGGGCCTGGAGGCCGCCCGGCAGACCTGGTACCGGCTCTCCGCGCTCGCCGAACGTACCCGCGGCACGATCGGGCTGGCCGAGGCCCGGGCCCGGCACGCCGTCGCCGGGGGCACGGCCGAGGAACGGCGCGGCCGGGACCCGGAGGAGCTGGAACGGGAGGCCCAGCGGGTCCGCGAGGAGGAGGCCGCGCTCGCCGAGGCGCTGGAGGAGGCCCAGTACGCGCTGGCCGAGGCGGTCGAGCACAAGGGCGAACTGGAGCGTGCACTGGCGGACGAGGAACGCCGGCTGCGGGACGCCGCCCGGGCCATCGCCGACCGCCGGGAGGGCCTGGCCCGGCTCCAGGGACAGGCCGCGGCCGCCCGCTCCCGGGCCGGTTCGGCCCAGGCCGAGCTCGGCCGGCTCGTCGAGGCCCGGGACGAGGCCCTGCTGCGTGCCGAGGCCGCCCAGGGCGAACTGGAGGAGCTCCAGCAGCAGGTGGACGGCTCGGCCGCCGAGGACGGACGGGCCGAGGACGACTACCAGCGGGCCCGGGCCGGCCTGGCCGAGGTCGAACGGGAGCTGGCGGCGGCCCGGGAGGCGGCCGCCGCCGCCGAACGCGAGCGGGCCGCGCTGACCGCACGGCACGAGGCGCTCTCGCTCGGGCTGCGCCGCAAGGACGGCACCGGCGCGCTGCTGGACGCGGGGGAGCGGCTGACCGGTGTGCTCGGCCCGGCCGCCGCGCTGCTGCGGATCGAGCCCGGTTTCGAGGTGCCGCTCGCCGCCGCGCTCGGGGCGGCCGCCGACGCGGTCGCGGTCGACTCGCCCGGCGCCGCCGCCGGGGCGCTGCGGCTGCTGCGCGCCCAGGACGCCGGGCGGGCCGCGCTGTTGGTCGCCGGGTCGGCGGAACTGCCGCGGGCCGAGGGCGAGTTGCCCGAAGGAGCCCGCTGGGCCGCCGAACTGGTGAGTGGCCCGGCCGAGTTGATCGCCGCCGTGCGCAATCGGCTGGCCGGGGTGGCCGTGGTCGCCGACCTGGACCGGGCACTGCGGCTGATCGCCGAACGCCCCGATCTGTCCGCCGTCACCGCCGAGGGCGACCGGCTGGGCGCCGGCTTCGCCCAGGGCGGCTCCGCCGGCGCGCCCAGCGAACTGGAGACCCGGGCGGCGGTGGACCGGGCCGCCCGGGCGATCGCGGAACTCGACCTGCGCTGCGCCGACTCGGCCGGGCGGCTGGCCGAACTCACCGAACTGCGAGGGGAGTCGGCCGCCGAACTGGAGCAGCTCGGCGAACTGCGACGCCGGGCCGAGCAGGAACGGGCCCGGGTGGCGGGCTCGCTCGGCCGGCTCGGCGGGCAGGCCCGGGCCGCCGCCGGGGAGGCCGAACGGCTCTCGGCCGCCGCCGCGCGGGCCGACCAGGGCCTGGCCGAACTGCTCGCCACCGCCGAGGAACTGGCCGAACGGCTGGCCGTCGCCGAGGAGTCGGCGGAGGCGGGGGAGGACGAGCCGGACCGGGCCGAGCAGCAGCGGCTCACCGAGGCCGCCTCGGCCGCCCGGCAGTCCGAACTGGAGGCCCGGCTCTCGGTGCGCACCCACGAGGAGCGGGTCCGCGCCCTGGCCGGCCGGGCCGATCAGCTGGACCGGGCCGCCCGCGCCGAGCGCGAGGCGCGCGCCCGGGCCGCCGAGCGCCGTCGGCGCGCCGAGGACGACGCCCGGGTGGCGAACGCCGTCGCGGCGGGCGCCCGGCAGCTGCTCGCCTGCCTGGAGGTCTCGCAGGCCCGCGCGGACGCCGGGCGCGCGGCCGCCGAGCAGGCGCTCGCCGAGCGGGAGCGCGAGCTCCGGGAGCACCGCGAACACGGGCGCGGGCTCAAGGAGGAGCTGGACAAGCTGGTCGACGCCGGGCACCGGGACGAGGTGCTGCGGGCCGAGAAGCGGCTGCGGATCGAGCAGTTGGAGGCCCGCGCCCTGGAGGAGTTCGGCATCGACGGCGGCGAGCTGCTGGCCTCGTACGGGCCGGACCGGCCCGTCCCGCCCTCGGCGGCGGCGGACGGGCAGGAGCAGGGGGAGCCGGGGGAGCCGTACCCGTACGTCCGGGCCGAGCAGGAGAAGCGGCTCCGGGCCGCCGAGAAGGCGTACCAGCAGCTGGGCAAGGTCAATCCGCTGGCGCTGGAGGAGTTCGCCGCGCTGGAGGAGCGCCACAAGTTCCTCGGCGAGCAGCTGGACGACCTCAAGCGCGGTCGGCGCGACCTGCTGGACATCGTCCGGGACGTGGACCAGCGGGTCGAGCAGCTGTTCAGCTCCGCCTACCACGACACCGCCGCCCAGTTCGAGGGCGTCTTCGCCCGGCTCTTCCCGGGCGGCGAGGGGCGGCTGGTGCTGACCGACCCGGACAACATGCTCACCACCGGGGTCGAGGTGGAGGCCCGTCCGCCCGGCAAGAAGGTCAAGCGGCTGTCGCTGCTGTCCGGCGGCGAGCGCTCGCTGACCGCGGTGGCCCTGCTGGTGGCGATCTTCAAGGCCCGGCCCAGCCCGTTCTACGTGATGGACGAGGTGGAGGCGGCGCTGGACGAGACCAACCTGCGCCGGCTGGTCGGGATCATGGAGGAGCTCCGGGAGAGCTCCCAGCTGATCGTGATCACCCACCAGAAGCTGACCATGGAGTCCGCCGACGCCCTGTACGGCGTGACCATGAAGGGCGACGGGATCTCCCAGGTGATCAGCCAGCGGCTGCGCGAGGGGCACCGGGAGCGAGGGGAACGGCGGCCGGCAGGCCTCCGTACGGTGACGGTCTAGCCGCGCCGCGGTCCGGAACGGCTCCGGTCACGGATACTGGTCGGGTTATGGAATACGTGATCCTTGCCGTAGTCATCGCCGTGGTCGCCGTCGGCGCGATCGCCGGCCTCGTCGTTTCCGGCAGACGACGCCAGCAGCTGCCCCCGAAGTCGCAGGCGCCGGTCATCACGGCGCCGAAGACCACCCCGCAGGAGCCCCAGGTCGGCGAGGAGGCCGCGCCGCCGACCGAGGAGCCCCGCCGCACCATCGAGGAGGTGCCGCTTCCCGAGGCCGTCGAGGCCGTCGAGGAGGTGGTGGTCGAGGCCCCGGCCGAGGCCGAGGCGGCGCCCGCCGTCGAGGTCCCCGAGCCCACCGCCGGCCGGCTGGTCCGGCTGCGCTCCCGGCTCTCCCGCTCGCAGAACTCGCTGGGCAAGGGCCTGCTCTCGCTGCTCTCCCGTGAGCACCTGGACGAGGACACCTGGGAGGAGATCGAGGAGACCCTGCTCACCGCGGACGTGGGCGTCGCCCCGACCCAGGAGCTGGTCGAGCGGCTGCGCACCCGGGTGAAGGTGCTCGGCACCCGCAGCCCCGAGGAGCTGCGCGGCCTGCTGCGCGAGGAGCTGGTCGAGCTGGTCGGCAAGGACGCCGACCGCACCGTCCGCTCCACCAAGCACGAGGAGGGCCCGGCCGTGGTCCTGGTCGTCGGCGTCAACGGCGTCGGCAAGACCACCACCACCGGCAAGCTGGCGCGTGTCCTGGTCGCCGACGGCCGTACCGTGGTGCTCGGCGCGGCGGACACCTTCCGCGCTGCCGCCGCGGACCAGCTGCAGACCTGGGGCGAGCGGGTCGGTGCGCGCACCGTGCGCGGCCCGGAGGGCGGGGACCCGGCCTCGATCGCGTTCGACGCGGTCAAGGAGGGCATCGCCGAGGGCGTCGACACCGTGCTGATCGACACCGCCGGCCGGCTGCACACCAAGACCGGCCTGATGGACGAGCTGGGCAAGGTCAAGCGGGTCGTCGAGAAGCACGGCCCGGTGGACGAGGTGCTGCTGGTGCTGGACGCCACCACCGGTCAGAACGGGCTGATCCAGGCCCGGGTGTTCGCCGAGGTGGTGGACATCACCGGCATCGTGCTGACCAAGCTGGACGGCACCGCCAAGGGCGGCATCGTGGTCGCGGTCCAGCGCGAGCTGGGCGTGCCGGTCAAGCTGATCGGTCTGGGCGAGGGCGCGGACGACCTGGCGCCGTTCGAGCCGGGTGCGTTCGTGGACGCGCTGATCGGGGACTGACCGGGACTTCCGCGTCGGTCGGGGTCCGCTCCTTCGGGGGCGGGCCCTTTCGCGTGCCCGGGGAGGGCCGCCGCCCCGACCCGAAGGGGCGCGCCGGTGCCGAAAGGGAGAAGCGACCAGCGAGGTACGAGCGGCGGAGCGCCGACCGTCGGCACCGGATCAGAGCGTCCCGGAGGCGAGCGGGCGATTCACGGTGTCACGAGGCGATCCAGGCGGGCTCGGCGGTGCGCTCGCGGCTGCGGTGGCAGGCGTACGCGAGGGTGCCGAGCAGCAGCCGGGCCTCGGGCGGGCAGCCGGCGTTGTCGCGGGTGGGGCGGCGCAGCCAGCGGACCGGGCCGAGCTCGCCGAGCACGGTGGGCGGGGCGGCGACGTAGCTGCCCTCGCCGTGGCAGGTGAGGTCGAGCGCGGCGTCGTCCCAGCCCATCCGGTACAGCAGGTCGGGGAGCCGGCGGGCGGTGCCGGCGGAGACCAGGAACTGGAGCCGGCCGGTGGGCGGGGCCAGCACCGGGCCGACCTGGGTGCCCATCCGCTCCAGCCGGACCAGGGCCTGGAGGCCGGCCTGCTCGGGGACGTCCAGCACGTCGAAGGCGCGGCCGGTGGGGAACAGCACCGAGCCCTCGGCGTCGGCGGCGCCGGCCCGCCCGGTGGTGCCGGGCACGGGGTGCAGGCCGGGGGCGGCGCAGCGCCGGGAGCCGCAGGGACAGCGGGTCGGGGCGGTGGCGCCGACGGCCGGTTCGCCGGTGGCGACGGTCCAGCCCCAGCGGCCGGTGTACTCCGCGGCGGCCCGGGACGCGGTGACCTTGGTGCGGCGGCGCGCGCCCAGCGGTGCCAGCCGCAGGTGCCCCAGTCGAAGTTCGCCGAACAGGTTGTCCATGCCTCCCCCAACAGGTTCTGGTTGCCGATGGTTACGGGATGGTGACTGTGTGTTGATTGTCCGTTGCGTGGTGCGTGGTGCGGTGGCGGCGCGCAGCGCTTGGCGTGCGCCTGTTGTGGTGGTGCGCCTCGGGCGCCGCCTTGTGGGGGCGGCGCCGATGCCGGATCGTCGTGTGCGCGGGACGGTTGCCGTCCCGAGTGGGCGCCGAACTCGCCTGGGACTGCGATGGATTGCGGGGTCTGCCGGGTCTGCCGGGGTTGGCCGGGGGACTTGGCGGCCCGCATATGCCGGACCGTCGCGACTACCCAGTCAAGCGTGTGCCCCTGAGCTTCGGTTCACTCCTGGGGGTGGCGAAAGGTGGCGTTTCGCCAGGGCCGCTCCCACGGGTACCTCGCGGGGCACTACGTTCAGCACACGGACGTCGTCGAAGCGCCTGCTCCGAGCCGTCGGGGAACGGGAGTTGGGAATCTGACGGACCGTCCGCAACGATGGCACACCAGTACGACGAGCGGTACCGCGAGGGCAGCACGAGCGGCATCGCGACACCTCAGGCACGGCACGTCTGGCAAGAGCCCGCAACCGTCGGGCGGTCACGATCGGGGGCCCCGCAGGGGCCGGGCGGGATGGGGACGTTCCCATGGCAGAGAAGCAACCCAACGAGAAGCTGACCACGTGGTTCGCCCGCAGCGGCTGGTCCAAGGGCGAGTTGGCCCGCCAGGTCAACCGCCGGGCCCGGCAGATCGGCGCCCACCACGTGTCCACCGACACCTCCCGGGTGCGCCGCTGGCTCGACGGTGAACAGCCGCGCGAGCCGATCCCCAAGATCATGTCCGAGCTGTTCTCGGAGCGCTTCGGCTCGGTGGTCTCGGTCGAGGACCTCGGCCTGCGCGCCGCCATCCCGGTCTCCACCGTCGGCGGCGGCGTCGACCTGCCGTGGAGCGCCCCGCAGACCGTCCAGCTGATCAGCGACTACTCCCGCAGCGACCTGATGCTCAACCGCCGGGGCTTCCTCGGCACCTCCCTCGCGCTGACCGCCGGCGCCGCGCTGATCGAGCCGATGCAGCGCTGGCTCGCTCCCGGCCCGACCGGCGTCCCCACCCCGATCCTCACCGCGGCCAACGGCGGCGAGGCGTTCACCGGCCGGCTCTCCGAGCCGGAGCTGGAACTGCTGGAGCAGACCACGGTCATGTTCCGCCAGTGGGACGCCCAGAACGGCGGCGGTCTGCGCCGCAAGGCCGTGGTCGGCCAACTCCACGAGGTCACCGACCTGCTGCAGGAGACGTACAACGAGGCCACCACCAAGCGGCTGTTCCGGCTCACCGCCGAACTCGCCCACCTGGCCGGGTGGATGTCGTACGACGTCGGGATGCACCCGAGCGCGCAGAAGTACTACGTGCTGGCGCTGCACGCGGCCAAGGAGGCCGGCGACCGCCCGTTCGGCGCGCTGATCCTCACCGACATGAGCCGCCAGATGATCCACCTCAACCGGGGCGAGGACGCCCTGGAGCTGATCCACCTGGCGCAGTACGGCAGCCGGGACACCGCCACCCCGCGTCAGCAGTCCCTGCTGTACGCGATGGAGGCGCGCGCCTACGCCACCATCGGCGAGGTGAACCGCTGCGCCCGGGCGATCCGGCTGTCCGAGGACACCTTCACCGACATCCGCGACGGTGACGGCGACCCGGACTGGCTGAAGTTCTTCTCGCCGGCCGAGCTGAACGCCGAGAACGCCCACTCCTACCGTGACCTCGCGTACCACTCGGACAACGCCCAGCTGTACGCCTCGCTGTCGGCGCCGGTGATGGAGCGCGCGGTCGACCTGTTCCGGCAGGACGACGACCACGTGCGGTCGTACGCCTTCAACCTGATCGGCATGGCCAGCGTGCACCTGCTGCAGCGGGAGGCCGAGGAGGCGGCGCGGTACGCCGAGCAGGCGGTGGACATCGCGACCAAGGTGCGCTCGGAGCGGCTGAACTCCCGGGTCCGCAAGACCACGGAGGCCGCGGCGGCCCGGTTCCAGGGCGTGGACGCGGTGAGCCGGCTCCAGGAGCGGGTGGTCCAGGACATCCCGGAGTTCGTCTCGGTGGTCTGAGCGACTCCGGAGGGCTCCACCGACCGTGACTGCCGCCGCCGTCACGGTCGGTGGCACGTCGGGGGCGGCCCGGGTGGGGTCCGGCGCTCCGGCCCGGGCGGTGCGGCGCCGAAGTGAGGCGGTACGGGCGGTGCGGTGAGGCGGCACGGTAACCCATCCGGCCCACCGTCCGGGCCGCGGTTCACGTGCCCGTAACCCGCGCGACGCACGCGTCACGGCCGCGAAACAACCGGCCGCACTGGCCGAAACCAGCCTTCGGCACTCTCCTCTTCATCGCCGCCACCCCGGGTGGCACGGGACAGGTGCCCGGGGGAGGAGCGGCACTCACGCAGAGGAGACGCCGATGCCGGACGGCTTCAGCGCGGGCGACACCGCCTTCGTACTCATCAGTGCGGCCCTGGTCATGGTGATGACCCCGGGCCTGGCCTTCTTCTACGGGGGCATGGTCAGGGCCAAGAGCACACTGAACATGCTGGCGATGAGCTTTCTCTCGCTCGGCATCGTCAGCGTGCTCTGGGTGCTCTACGGCTACTCGCTCAGCTTCGGGCCCGACGCCTTCGCCGGGCTGATCGGCAACCTGGACTTCCTCGGGATGCGCGGCATCGGGCTGAACGAGCTCACCGGATCGATCCCGGTCACGGCGTTCGCGGTCTTCCAGCTGATGTTCGCGATCATCACCCCGGCGCTGATCAGCGGTGCGATCGCGGACCGGGCCAAGTTCTCCGCCTGGGGCCTGTTCATCGCGCTCTGGGTGACGGTGGTCTACTTCCCGGTCGCGCACTGGGTGTTCTTCTTCGACGGCGGCAACGGCGGCTGGCTGGGCGACCGCAACGGCGTGATCGACTTCGCCGGTGGCACGGCCGTGCACATCAACGCCGGCGTCGCGGGCCTCGCGCTCTGCCTGGTGCTGGGCAAGCGGGTCGGCTTCAAGAAGGACCCGATGCGCCCGCACAGCCTGCCGCTGGTGATGCTCGGCTCCGGGCTGCTCTGGTTCGGCTGGTTCGGCTTCAACGCGGGCTCGGCGCTGGCCGCCAACGGCGTGGCCGCCATGGCGATGGTGAACACCCAGGTCGCCACCGGTGCGGCGCTGGTCGGCTGGCTGGTCTTCGAGAAGCTCAAGCACGGCGCGTTCACCACGCTGGGCGCCGCCTCCGGCGCGGTGGCCGGGCTGGTCGCGATCACCCCGGCCTGCGGCTCGGTCAGCCCGCTCGGCGCGGTGGCGATCGGCCTGGTCGCGGGCGCCGTCTGCGCCGCCGCCGTCTCGCTCAAGTACCGCTGGGGCTTCGACGACTCGCTCGACGTGGTCGGTGTGCACGCCGTGGGCGGGGCGATCGGCTCGCTGCTGATCGGCCTGTTCGCCACCGGCGGGGTCGGCCAGACCGCCAAGGGCCTGTTCTACGGCGGCGGTCTCGGCCAGCTCGGCAAGCAGGCGATGGGCGTGGCGGTGGTCGCCGCGTACTCCTTCGTGCTGTCCTGGCTGCTGGCCAAGGCGGTCGACAAGCTGGTCGGCTTCCGGGTCCCCGAGGAGGTCGAGGTGGCCGGCATCGACCAGGCCGAACACGCCGAGTCCGCCTACGATTTCAGCGCCGTCGGTGCGGGGCTGGCCCGGGCGCTCCCGACCGTGGGCGCCGGTGCCGCGCACGGTGGGAAGCCCGCCGGGAAGCCCGCTGACCCGCCCGCCGGAAAGCCCGCTGACACGTCCACCGGGACGTCCGTCGAGAAGACCGAGGTCGACGCCTGATGAAGCTCATCACCGCTGTGATCAAGCCCTACCGCCTGGACGAGGTGAAAGCCGCCCTGCAGGCCTTCGGGGTCCACGGCCTCACCGTCACCGAGGCCAGTGGCTACGGCCGCCAGCGCGGCCACACCGAGGTCTACCGGGGCGCCGAGTACACCGTCGACCTGGTACCGAAGGTCCGGATCGAGGTCCTGGTGGAGGACGAGGACGCCGACGACCTGATCGACGTCCTGGTGAAGGCCGCCCGCACCGGGAAGATCGGCGACGGGAAGGTGTGGAGCATCCCGGTCGACACCGCCGTCCGGGTCCGCACCGGCGAACGCGGCCCGGACGCCCTGTGAGGCACTGACCGATCCGGCGGATCCGCCCCCTGCCCGGGGCGCGGGTCCGCCCGTCGGCGCATCCCCGCTCAGCCGCACCACGGCTCGGCCCTGCGACGCCCAGCCGCACGACGGCCCAGCCCTACGACGGCCCAGCCCTACGACGGCCCAGCCCTACGACGGCCCAGCCCTACGACGGCTCCTCCCTACGACGGCTCATCCGCACCACGGACGGGACCCACGCGCATGACCACCGAGACCAGCCCCTCCGACCCCCTCGGCCACGCGGCGGCCAGGACCGCGCTGCTGGAGCGCCCCGGGCTGACCGGCCGCCCGCGCCGGGCCGCGCTCGCCCGGCTCACCGACGACTGGCTGGCCGCGCTGCTCGCCGATGCCGGAGCCCCGGCCTCCGGCGTCGCGCTGGTCGCCGTCGGCGGCTACGGCCGGGGCGAGCTGTCCCCGCGCAGCGACCTGGACGTCCTGCTGTTGCATGCCGGCCCGATCCCCCGCGAGCTGCCCGAGCGGATCTGGTACCCGGTCTGGGACGCGGGCGCCAAGCTCGACCACTCGGTGCGCACCGTCGCCGAGGCCCGGGCGGTGGCCGCCACCGACCTCAAGGCCCAGCTCGGCCTGCTGGACGCCCGGCACCTCGCCGGGGACCGGGAGCTCACCGCCACGCTGCGCTCCGCGGTGTTCACCGACTGGCGCGCGAGCGCCCCCGCCCGGCTGCCCGAACTGCGCGAGCTGGGCCGGGAGCGGGCCGAGCGGCACGGCGAACTGTCCTTCCTGCTGGAGCCCGACCTCAAGGAGGCCCGCGGCGGTCTGCGCGACCTGGTCGCGCTGGACGCCGTCGCCGCCACCTGGCTGGCCGACGCGCCCCGGGACGGCCTGGACGCCGCCGCCCTGCGCCTCGCCGACGTCCGCGACGCGCTGCACCTGGTCACCGGCCGGGCCACCGAGCGGCTCGGCCTCCAGGACCAGGACCAGGTCGCCGAGCGGCTCGGCGTGCTGGACGCCGACACCCTGCTGCGCCAGGTCTACGAGGCCGCCCGGACCATCGCCTACGCGAGCGACGTCACCTGGCGGGCGGTGGACCGGGTGCTCGCCGCCCGGTCCGGCCGGGGCCGCCGGGCGGTCCGGCTGGGCTTCCCGTTCACCGGCGCCGGGCGGGGCGCCGGCGCGGTGGGCCGGGGGGCCGTCGCCCGCCGTCCGCTCGCCGAGGGCGTGGTCGAGCAGGACGGCGAGGCGGTGCTCGCCCAGGCCGCCCGCCCGGCCGCCGACCCGGTGCTGCCGCTGCGCGCCGCGGCCGCCGCCGCGCAGAACGGGCTGACCGTCTCGTACGCGACGGTGCGCCGGCTGGCCGCCGAGTGCCGCCCGCTGCCGGTGCCCTGGCCGGACGAGGCGCGCGAGCAGCTGGTGACCCTGCTGGGGGCGGGGGAGGCGGCCGTCCCGGTGTGGGAGGCGCTGGAGGCGGAGGGGCTGGTGACCAGGCTGCTGCCGGACTGGGAGCGGGTCCGCTGCCGTCCGCAGCGCAACGCGGTGCACCGCTGGACGGTGGACCGGCACCTGGTCGAGACGGCGGTCCGGGCCGCCGCGATGACCCGCCGGGTGGCCCGACCGGACCTGCTGCTGGTCGCCGCGCTGCTGCACGACCTCGGCAAGGGCTGGCCCGGCGACCACAGCGAGGCCGGCGAGGTGATCGTCCGCGACCTGGCTGCCCGGATGGGCTTCCCCGCCGAGGACACCGAGACCCTGGCGGTGCTGGTCCGCCACCACCTGACGCTGGTGGACACCGCCACCCGGCGCGACCCGGACGACCCGGCCACCGTCGAGGCGATCACCAAGGCGGTCGGCACCCTGCCGGAGCTGGAACTGCTGCACGCCCTCACCGAGGCCGACGCGCTGGCCACCGGCCCGGCGGCGTGGAGCAGCTGGCGGGCCTCCCTGGTGGACGGCCTGGTGGCCCGGGTCGCCGCGCAGCTGGCCGGCGGCGCGGTCGCCCCGGCGCAGGCGCCGCCCGGCGCGGAGCAGGAGCGGCTGGCGGTCGAGGCCGCCCGCACCGGCGCCCCCGCGCTCTCGCTGCTGGCCCAGGCCGAGGGGGCGGACCCGGGCACCGAGCCGATGGGCGTCGAGCTGAACCTGGCCGTCCCGGACCGGCCCGGGCTGCTCGGCACCGTCGCCGGGGTGCTGGCGCTGCACCGGCTGACCGTCCGCTCGGCGGGCCTGCGCGAGCTGGACCCGATCGGCGCCGGCCCGGTGCTGCTGCTGTCCTGGCGGGTGGCGGCCGAGTTCGGCGAGCTGCCGGAGGCGGCCCGGCTGCGCGCGGACCTGCGCCGGGCGCTGGACGGCTCGCTGGACGTCTCCCGCCGGCTCGCCGAGCGGGACGCCGCCGCCCCGCGCCGCAAGGGCATCCCGACCCCGCCGCCGCTGGTCACGGTGGCGCCCGCGGTGGCCTCGGCGACCGCGACCGTGCTGGAGGTCCGGGCGCACGACGCCCCCGGGCTGCTGCACCGGATCGGCCGGGCGCTGGACGGGGCGGGGGTGCGGGTGCGCACCGCGCACGTCTCCACGCTGGGGGCGGAGGCCGTCGACTCCTTCTACCTGACCGATCCGGCGGGCCTGCCGCTGGACGCCGAGCGGGCCCGGGAGGTGGCGGCGGCGGTCCGGTCGGCGCTGGACTGAGGGCCTCCCGCCCGGGCGGCGGAGGCCTGCCCGCACGGGCGGTGGAGCTCCGCCCGTACGGGGGTGGAGACCGTACCCGGGGCGGCCGGATACCCTGGGGACGACGACCGTACCGATACCGATGCCGCAGAGGACCCGCGACGACGTGTTCGACACCCTTTCCGATCGCCTCGCAGCGACGTTCAAGAACCTCCGGGGCAAGGGCCGCCTGAGCGAGGCGGACATCGACGCCACCGCCCGCGAGATCCGCATCGCGCTGCTGGAGGCGGACGTCGCGCTGCCGGTCGTCCGGGCCTTCATCAAGCAGGTCAAGGAGCGGGCGCTCGGCGTCGAGGTCTCCGGCGCGCTGAACCCGGCGCAGCAGATCATCAAGATCGTCAACGAGGAGCTCATCGCCATCCTCGGTGGCGAGACCCGCCGGGTGCGGTTCGCCAAGAGCGGCCCGACGGTCATCATGCTCGCCGGTCTCCAGGGTGCCGGTAAGACCACCCTGGCGGGCAAGCTCGGCGCCTGGCTCAAGAAGCAGAAGCACACCCCGCTGCTGGTCGCCTGCGACCTCCAGCGCCCCAACGCGGTCAACCAGCTCCAGGTGGTCGCCGAGCGCGCCGGCGTGGCCTTCTACGGCCCGCAGCCGGGCAACGGCGTCGGCGACCCGGTGCAGGTCGCCAAGGACTCGATCGAGTACGCCAAGCAGAAGCAGTACGACGTCGTCGTCGTCGACACCGCCGGCCGCCTGGGCATCGACGCCGAGCTGATGCAGCAGGCCGCCGACATCCGCGCCGCGGTGAACCCGGACGAGGTCCTGTTCGTCGTCGACGCGATGATCGGCCAGGACGCGGTCACCACCGCGCAGGCCTTCCTCGACGGCGTCGACTTCACCGGTGTCGTGCTCTCCAAGCTCGACGGCGACGCCCGCGGCGGTGCCGCCCTGTCGGTCGCCCACGTCACCGGCCGCCAGATCATGTTCGCCTCCAACGGCGAGAAGGTCGACGACTTCGACGCCTTCCACCCGGACCGGATGGCCTCGCGCATCCTGGGCATGGGCGACGTCCTCTCGCTGATCGAGAAGGCCGAGCAGACCTTCTCGCAGGCCGAGGCCGAGAAGATCGCCGCCAAGCTGCGCGGCGGCCCGAAGGCCTTCACGCTGGACGACTTCCTGTCCCAGCTGGAGCAGGTCCAGAAGATGGGCTCGATCTCCAAGCTGCTCGGCATGCTGCCCGGCATGGGCCAGATCCGCGAGCAGATCAACAACATCGACGACAAGGACGTCAACCGGGTCGGCGCGATCATCAAGTCGATGACCCCGACCGAGCGCGCCGAGCCGGAGCTGATCAACGGCTCCCGCCGGGCCCGCATCGCCAAGGGCGCGGGCGTCCAGGTCGGTGAGGTGAAGAACCTGGTCGAGCGGTTCTTCGACGCCCGCAAGATGATGTCCGCGATGGCCTCCGGCAAGGGCATGCCCGGCATGCCGGGGATCCCGGGCATGGGCGGCGGCGCGAAGAAGTCCGGCAAGAAGGCCCCGCAGGCCAAGGGCAAGCGCAAGAGCGGCAACCCGTTGAAGCGGGCGCAGGAGGAGGCCGCGGCCGCCGAGCGCCGCGCGCTCGGCCCGGGCGCCGGCCAGGGCCCGGCCGACGGCGGCGCGTTCGGTCTCGGCGCGGGCAAGGGCCCGGCCGACTTCGAACTGCCCAAGGAGTTCAAGGACCTGCTGTAGTCCTCGGCGTCCCGCTGTGCGGCCCGTCGTCCGGAGCTCTCCGGGCGGCGGGCCGTTCGCGTGTCCGACGGGCTTCGCGGTGCCGGATGATGTCGGCATGTCAGATGATGTCGGCGTGCGAGTGATGATCAGGGCCCCGAGGGCCGAGGACGAGGTTGAGTACGCGGAGGCGGTCCGACGCTCCGCCGAGCACATCGGACGGTGGAACCCGGTCGAGCCGGACGGGCTGCCGGAACTGCTCGGACGCCAGGGGGCGGGCCTGCGCACGTTCCTGGTCATCGACCGGGAGACCGGCGGGCTGGTCGGCAAGGTGAACGTCGCCAACATCGTGATGGGCCGGTTCTGCAACGCCTCGCTGGGCTACGACTCGTACCTGCCGTACGCGGGCACCGGGCGGATGACCGAGGGCCTGCGACTGGTCCTGGACCGCTGCTTCGCCCCGCAGTCGGCCGGCGGGCTGGGCCTGCACCGGCTGGAGATCAACGTACAGCCGGAGAACGAGCGCTCGATCGCGCTGGCCAAGCGGCTGGGCTTCCGGCACGAGGGCTACACCCCGCGGATGCTGTTCCTCCAGGGGGACTGGCGCGACCACGAGCGGTTCGCGCTGACCGCGGAGGAGTGGCCGGGCGGCACGGCGTAGTCCGCCGTCGGAAGGTCATATCCGCTGGTCGCAGGCCTCGGTGCGGGCCGTACGGGCGGTCGGGCGCGGCGTTGCGGTTGGCCCGCCCGAGCGGCTGTCCGTATCGTCCGGTGGGTGACCGAACCCGTGCCGCCGCGCCAGACCCCCGACCAGCCCTGGCGGTCCGAGGGCGCCCCGCCCCCGCCGCCGCCCCGCCGCCGGATGCCCGGCGGCTGGGCGGGCCTCGTCCTCACCGCGCTCGTGGTGTTCCTGATCTCCGACCTGCTGCTGTCGTTCTTCGGCAACCAGGGCGCCACCACGATCTCCTACACCGAGTTCAACAACCAGCTGAACAAGGGCAACATCACCAAGATCTACGCCAAGGGCGACGCGATCGAGGGCACCCTCAAGGGCGCCCAGCCCAAGCCCGACGGCGGCAAGGGCGACTACACGGACTTCGCCACCCAGCGCCCCTCCTTCGCGGGCGACAACCTGTGGACCACCCTGCAGCAGCAGGGCGTCGAGGTCACCGCCACCTCCCCGGTCCAGCAGCGCAGCTTCCTGACCAACCTGCTGCTCTCGCTCGCCCCGATGCTGCTGCTGGTCTTCGTCTGGGTGCTGCTGGCCCGCCGGATGGCCGGCGGACTCGGCGGCGGACCGCTCGGCCGCAAGGCCCCGCCCAAGCCGGTCACCGCCGACCAGGGCAAGCGCACCACCTTCGCCGACGTGGCCGGCATCGACGAGGTCGAGGCCGAACTCACCGAAGTGGTCGACTACTTGAAGAACCCCGAGCGCTACCGCAGGCTCGGCGCCAAGATGCCGCGCGGGGTGCTGCTCAGCGGCCCGCCCGGCACCGGCAAGACCCTGCTGGCCCGGGCCGTGGCCGGCGAGGCGGACGTGCCGTTCTTCTCCGCCTCCGCCTCCGAGTTCATCGAGATGATCGTCGGCGTCGGCGCCAGCCGGGTCCGCGAACTGTTCGCCGAGGCCCGCAAGGTCGCCCCGGCGATCATCTTCATCGACGAGATCGACACCATCGGCCGCCAGCGCGGCGCCGGCGGCGGCATGGGCGGGCACGACGAGCGCGAGCAGACGCTCAACCAGATCCTCACCGAGATGGACGGCTTCACCGGCTCCGAGGGCGTCATCGTGATCGCCGCGACCAACCGGGCCGACGTGCTCGACCCGGCGCTGCTGCGCCCCGGCCGCTTCGACCGCCGGATCACCGTCAGCCCGCCCGACCGGGAGGGGCGCGCGGCGATCCTGCGCATCCACACCCGGGCCGTCCCGCTGGCCGGCGACACCGACCTCACCCAGCTGGCCAAGGTCACCCCCGGGATGACCGGCGCCGAACTCGCCAACCTGGTCAACGAGGCCGCCCTGCTGGCCGTCAAGCGGCAGCAGGACACGGTCAACGAGCGGGACCTCTCGGACGCCCTGGAGAAGGTCCAACTCGGCGCCGTGCGACCGCTGGTGATGCCGCAGGAGGAGCGCGAGCGGACGGCGTACCACGAGAGCGGCCACGCGCTGCTGGGCATGCTCCAGCCGGGCGCGGACCCGGTCCGCAAGATCACCATCGTGCCGCGCGGCCGCGCCCTCGGCGTCACCCTCTCCACCCCGGAGAACGACCGCTACTCGTACACCGAGCCCTACCTGCGCGGCCGGATCATCGGCGCGCTCGGCGGGATGGCCGCCGAGCAGGTGGTCTACGGGGTGATCACCACCGGCGCGGAGAGCGACCTGGAGCAGGTCACCAACATCGCCCGCGGGATGGCCGGGCGATGGGGGATGAGCGAGCGGGTCGGGCGGCTCACCGCCGTGCCCGCGGACGCCCAGGGCGCGTACGGGCTCTCGGCGGCGCCGACCACGCTGGACGCGGTGGACGAGGAGGCCCGGCGGATCGTCGCCGAGTGCTACGAGGACGCGGTGCGGATCCTGAACGAGGAGCGGCACCGGCTGGACGCGCTGGCGGCGGCGCTGCTGGAGGCGGAGACCCTGGACGAGGAGGCGGCCTACCGGGCCGCCGGGGTGCCGCGGAAGGCCTCCGAAGAGGAGGCGTGAGCCGGGAACCGGGGGCGCCCGCCGTGGTGGCGGGCGCCCCCGGTTTTCGCGGGGCACATCAGTGGGGCACAGGGGTCTCCGGCAGGCAGATCCGCGGGCCAGATCCGCGGGGCAGATCCGCGGGGCCGACGGGCCTCCGGCGGGGCCGCCCGCGATCAGCGGGGCCGCTCGGCGACCAGGTAGCGGAAGACGTTCTCCATCCGGACCGAGCCGTCCGGGCGCAGGTACGGCTGCAGCGCCTCCTCCAGCTCCTTGGCCACCAGCGGGGCGCCGGAGAACTCCTCGGCCGCCTCGAACAGTCCGGTGGAGAGCAGGCCGCGCACCGCGCTGTCGAGGTCCGGGTAGGCGAACGGGCAGCTCACCCGGCCGCTGCCGGCCGGACGCAGGCCGGCCGGGGGCAGCAGGTCCTCCAGCGCCCCCGGCGCGCTCAGTTCGAAGGGGTCGCGCGCGGTGGCCCGCCCGGCCGTCCGGCGGGCGGCGTCCAGCACCGGGGCGCTCTCGCAGCGCTCCGGGGGTCCCCAGGCGGCGAGCACCACGTGCCCGCCCGGGAGGGTGAGCCGGGCCGCCTCGGCGACCACCGGCCCGGGCTCGGCGGAGCCGGGCAACTGGTCGAAGACCGTCACCAGCGAATGGGCCGAGCGGGGGACGGCGGCGGTCGGCCGGGCCCCCGCGCACACCCGCAGCCGACGGCCCCGGGCCAGCTCGCGCAGCTCGTCCCGCGGCTCCTGCCCGGCGACCTGGGCGCCCCGTCCGGCGGCCAGCAGCAGGGCCAGCCCGGACCGGCAGCCCAGGCCCAGCACGCTGCTCGCCGGACCGACCTCCAGGCGGTCGTAGACCGCCTCGTAGAGCGGCACCAGCATGCGCTCCTGGATCTCCGCCCAGTCGCGCGCCCGCGCGGGCCCTGCGGCCTCCTGCGGGGGGTGGTGCGGTCGTGCGCCGGTCGGTTGTGTGCCCGCCGGTCGTGCGGCCCCTGGTCGTGCGGTCCCTGGTCGTGCGGTCGTGCCGGTCGTCCGAGCTGAAGCCATCGCGGCCTCCCATCCGGTCCTTCGGTGTGCAGCTACGGCTCCCCCAAAGTCCCGCCCCACTCCAGCGAACAGCGGGTCGGGCCCGGCGTCCAGAGGGGTGCGGGGTGGTGCGCGCGTGTCGCGGTCGTGCGCCCCCTGCGGGCGGCCTGCGGTCGGTGTGCCACGACTGAGGGTGTCCTCACCCCCTCATCGGTGTGATACCGATTCGAAGTGAGGGGGCCGATCCCCGTACCATTCCGCCCATGGCTAAGGCACCCGTTCTCACCCCTCAGGCGGAAGACTTCCCGCGCTGGTACCAGGACCTCATCAACAAGGCCGAGCTGGCCGACAACGGTCCGGTGCGCGGCACCATGGTCATCCGACCGTACGGCTACGGCCTGTGGGAGCGGATGCAGCAGGAGATGGACGCGCGCATCAAGAAGGCGGGCGCCCAGAACGCCTACTTCCCGATGTTCATCCCGCAGTCCTACCTGACGAAGGAAGCCGAGCACGTCGAGGGCTTCGCGCCCGAGCTCGCGGTGGTCACCCACGGCGGCGGCAAGCAGCTGGAGGAGCCGGTCGTCGTCCGGCCGACCTCCGAGACCATCATCAACGAGTACTTCTCGAAGTGGGTGCAGAGCCACCGCGACCTGCCCCTGCTGATCAACCAGTGGGCCAACGTGGTCCGTTGGGAGCTCCGCCCGCGCGTCTTCCTGCGCACCACCGAGTTCCTCTGGCAGGAGGGCCACACCGCCCACGCCACCTACGAGGACGCCCGTGCGTACGCGTCGATGATCCACACCCAGGTCTACGGCGACTTCATGACCAACGTGCTCGGCATCGACGTCGTGCTCGGCCGCAAGACCGCCAAGGAGCGCTTCGCCGGCGCCATCAACACCCTCACCCTCGAGGGCATGATGGGTGACGGCAAGGCGCTGCAGATGGGCACCAGCCACGAGCTGGGCCAGAACTTCGCCAAGGCGTTCAACACCACCTACCAGCTGCAGGGCGCCGAGCGCGAGTACGTCTGGCAGACCTCCTGGGGCGTCTCGACCCGCATGGTCGGCGGCCTGATCATGTCCCACGGCGACGACAACGGCCTGCGGGTGCCCCCGCGCCTGGCCGCGGTCCAGGCCGTGGTGCTGGCCATCAAGGGCGACGACGCCGTCATCGCCAAGGTCCGCGAGATCGGCGCCCAGCTGGAGGCCGTCGGCATCCGGGTGGTGGTCGACGACCGCACCGACACCCCGTTCGGCCGCCGCGCCGTCGACTGGGAGCTCAAGGGCGTTCCGGTGCGCATCGAGGTCGGCCCGCGCGACCTCGAGAACGGCACCGCGATGCTGGCCCGCCGCATCCCGGGCGGCAAGGAGCCGGTCTCCATCGACGCGCTGGCCGCCCTGCTGCCGGGCGTCCTGGAGGAGGACCAGGCGCTGCTGCTGCGCCAGTCCCGCGAGCGCCGCGAGTCCCGCACCGTCGACGTCAAGACCCTCGACGAGGCCGTGGAGGCCGCCGCGACCGGCTGGGCCCGGATCTCCTGGGCCGACCTCGGCCCGGAGGGCGAGGCCAAGCTGGCCGAGCAGGGCGTCACGGTGCGCTGCATCGTCGCGGCCGACGGTTCGGTGCCGCAGGCGGACGACCAGGACGGCAATATCGCGATCGTCGCACGCGCGTACTGATGTGATCGTGGCGTGCGCGTACTGATCGCGTGCCGCCCACCGATGTCGGCCGTCGTCGGGTAATGACCGGCGGCGGCGACATTTGCCCGGAATGCGGGCGGGTAAGAATCCGGTAACTCTGCCGGAGCGGGCCGAGTAGGGTACATCCCTACTGGCCGGTCAACTGCCGGTATTAACGGAATAGCGGTACGGTGTACGGCCCGTGGCCCTGTCAACTTCGACGGGCCCACGGGCCGTACGTCCAGGGGGCGACAGCCCGCTCTCCGGACGGAATTCACGAGGCCCGCCGACGTTGCGACGGGCCGAAACCCGCAGGGGGTTGGTCTTGTCTCAGATCCGGAACGCGCAATTCGCGCGCAGTCGTGCATTCCTGGGAGTTCCCTGGGAATTCCCGGAGAACGGGAACATGCGGAACATCGGCACACTCTGCATCGTTGGTCTAGCGTGAGCACGACACAGCCCCTCGTCCTCGCGGCCGAACTGGCCGCCGCCTGGAGCGACATCCAGGCCTACCACCAGGACCTCCCCGACCTGGCCTCGCCCGAGGCACTGATCGGCGAGTCCTCCTCGGCCTGTGGCACGCGGCTCGGTTTCGAGCGGCTCCTCCACGAGGCTGCCCACGGTCTGGCCGCGGCCCGGGACATCCGGGACACCTCGCGGGCCGGCCGCTACCACAACCGGCGCTTCCTGATGCTCGCCTCCGAGCTGGGCCTGGCGCACCCGGTCGAGCCGCACGCCAGCAGCGGCTTCTCCCAGGTGACCATGCTCAAGGAGACGCAGGAGCGCTACGCCGAGACCATCGAGCGGCTGGACCGCGCCCTCGGCGCGCACCAGGAAGCGGTGGCCGGCGACGGCACCAACCGCGCGTTCCGCGGCCCGGCCGCCCGGCACGGTTCCTCCGGGGGCGGCGTCCGGGTCAAGGCCGTCTGCGGCTGCGGGCGCAACGTCCGGGTCGTGCCGTCGGTGCTCGCCCAGGCGTCCATCGTCTGCGGCGCGTGCCAGCAACCGTTCAAGATCGCGTAATCCGGGGTCGGGACCGGTCGACGACTGTGCGGGCAGTCGGCTCGGCCGGGATGATCGGCACCGGCGGCATCGGTGGCATTGGTGAGTCCGTGGGCTGACCGGGAGCGGGGGCTCCCGGTCGAGCCCTGAGCGGTTCCCCCTGCTCCGGCCCAGTTGTTTCTCGGCTCCGCCCGAGGCGCTCCCTCGGCACCGTCCGAGGCGCCCCCGGCTCCGGTCCAGGTGCTCCCCGGCTCCGGCCCAGGTGCTCCCCGGCTCCGTCTGCGACGGCCGGGTGAAGAGCTCTGCCGCCGATATGGCAGAATGGACAGCTGAGTACTCGGCAGCCGAGCAGGACCCCTCTCTCCTACGGCTGGCGTGTCCCTTGAGCGGACCGCCCCGCAACCCCACGCGGACGCGAGACCCCTCACCCACGTCAACACCAGGAGAATCCACTCCCGTGGCAGTCAAGATCAAGCTCAAGCGTCTCGGCAAGATTCGCTCCCCGCACTACCGCATCGTCGTCGCCGACGCCCGCACCAAGCGTGACGGTCGCGCGATCGAGGAGATCGGCATCTACCAGCCGACCTACAACCCCTCGAAGATCGAGGTCGACGGCGAGCGCGCCCAGTACTGGCTGTCCGTCGGCGCCCAGCCGACCGAGCCGGTGCTCGCCATCCTCAAGCTGACCGGCGACTGGCAGAAGTTCAAGGGCCTGCCGGCTCCGGAGCCGCTGAAGGTCGCCGAGCCCAAGGTCGAGGACTTCTCGCACCTGTTCGCGAAGGCCGTCGCCGGCTTCGAGGACGCCACCACCGGTGTCGCCATCACCCCGAAGGCCAAGAAGTCGGACAAGGCCGAGGCTGAGGCCGACGCCGGCGCCGAGGCCTGATCGTGATCGAGGACGCCCTCGACCATTTGGTGAAGGGCATCGTCGAGCACCCCGACGAGGTGCAGGTGCGCTCGCGCAACCTGCGTCGGGGCAACACCATCGAGGTGCGGGTGCACCCCGATGACCTCGGCAAGGTGATCGGCCGGGGTGGCCGCACGGCGCGCGCACTGCGCACCGTGGTCGGCGCCCTCGGCGGTCGCAACGTCCGGGTCGACCTGGTCGACGTGGACAACATTCGCTGACGCAGCTGCTCGTTCAGCCGTCGGGCTTGAGGCCGACCGGGACGCATGTCGTCCCGGTCGGCCTTTCTCTGTCTCCGGCCGCCGGACCCAGCCTTCGTCACCGGTTTCGTCACCAGCCTTTGTCTCTGCCTTCTCGCCCAGCAACTCCAGGAGAACGATCACCGTGCAGCTCGTCGTCGGCAGGATCGGCCGTGCCCACGGCATCCGGGGGGACGTCAGTGTCGAGGTCCGCACCGACGAGCCGGAACTCCGGCTCGGCCCCGGTGCCGTCCTGCTCACCGACCCGGCCTCGGCCGGGCCCCTGACCGTCGAGTCCGGCCGGGTGCACAGCGGCCGGCTGCTGCTGCGCTTCGCCGGCGTCAAGGACCGCAACGCGGCGGAGGCGCTGCGGGGCACCCTGCTGATCTCCGAGGTCGACCCGGAGGAGCGTCCGGACGACCCGGAGGAGTACTACGACCACCAGCTGGTCGGCCTCGACGTGGTGCTGCTCGACGGCACCCGGGTCGGCGAGCTGACCGGGGTCGTCCACCTGCCGTACCAGGACCTGCTCACGGTGGAGAAGGCCGACGGCACGGAGGTGTTGGTGCCCTTCGTCACCCAGATCGTGCCGACCATCGACCTGGAGAACCAGCGGGCCGTGATCACCCCGCCGCCCGGGCTGATCGACCTCGACGACGCCGAGGTCGCCGGCGGCGCTTCGGAGGAGCCGGAGGAGTCCGAGTGAGCACGGAGCAGGACCTCGCCCGGACGGACGTACCGGCGGACGCCCCGACGTCCGTAGCGGGGGACAACCCGGCGGCCGTACCGGCGGACGCCCCGGAGAGCGCTGCGGCGGTCACCCCGGGCGTCCAGTCGGGGATGCGGATCGACGTCGTCTCGATCTTCCCGGAGTACCTGGAGCCGCTGAACATCTCGCTGGTCGGCAAGGCCCGGGCCCGCGGCCAGCTGGACGTGCACGTCCACGACCTGCGCGGATGGACCCACGACGTGCACCGCACGGTGGACGACAGCCCGTACGGCGGCGGCCCCGGCATGGTGATGAAGCCCGAGCCGTGGGGTGAGGCGCTGGACGCGGTGGTGGCCGGCGGCCCCGAGGGCCAGGTGCCCACCCTGGTCGTTCCCACGCCCAGCGGGCGGCCGTTCACCCAGGAGCTCGCCCAGGAACTCGCCGGGCGCCCCTGGCTGGCGTTCACCCCCGCGCGGTACGAGGGCATCGACCGCCGGGTCATCGAGGAGGCGGCCACCAGGATGCCGGTGGTCGAGGCCTCGATCGGCGACTACGTGCTGGCCGGCGGCGAGGTCGCGGTGCTGGTGATGGTCGAGGCGATCGCCCGGCTGCTGCCCGGCGTGCTCGGCAACGCCGAGTCGCACCGGGACGACTCCTTCGCGCCCGGCGCGATGGCCGACCTGCTGGAGGGCCCGGTCTACACCAAGCCCGCCGAGTGGCGCGGCCGGACCGTCCCGGACGTCCTGCTCAGCGGCAACCACGGCAAGATCGCCCGCTGGCGGCGGGAGCAGGCCTTCGCCCGCACCCTGGCCAACCGGCCCGACCTGGTCGGGCGCTGGCAGTACGGCGCCTTCGACAAGAAGGACCGGGCGGCGCTCAACGCCCTGGGCCTGGTCTGGGACGAGGAGCTCGGCCGATTTCGGTCCACGGCCGTCGATGTGGAAGAATAGGCCGCTGCTGTCTGTCGCTGGCCCCCTTCCGTAGGGGGCGCGTGGACCGGCGCCCCCGCCACGGGGGGATCGCCGTCAGCCGATGCGGCCCGCAGCTCACCCCATTGTGACGAACTTCCGTGGGCGGCCCGTGGCGCCTGCGATGGAGAGCAACATGAGCAACAAGCTCGCTGCTGTCGACGCGGCCTCGCTGCGCACCGACATCCCGGCCTTCCGTGCCGGTGACACCCTGAAGGTTCACGTCCGGGTCATCGAGGGCAACCGCTCCCGTGTCCAGGTCTTCCAGGGCGTCGTCATCCGCCGCCACGGCGCCGGCATCGGTGAGACCTTCACCGTCCGCAAGGTCAGCTTCAACGTCGGCGTGGAGCGCACCTTCCCGGTGCACACCCCGGTCGTCGAGAAGATCGAGGTCGTGACCCGCGGTGCGGTTCGCCGCGCCAAGCTGTACTACCTGCGTGACCTCCGCGGCAAGGCCGCGAAGATCAAGGAGAAGCGCGACCGCTGATCCACCGCCCCCCGGCCGCGCCGGGGGACCGGAGCGCTCCGAGGGGCCGGGCCACCGCAAGGTAAGCTCTGCGCCCGATGAGCACGCACGAACCACCCGCGGACCGCGACAGCAGTCCCGCACCCACCGGTGCGGACTCGCTGTCGCGGTCCGCGGTCGTTTCCGAGCCGGAGCAGCGGTCGGCGGGGGTAGGGGCGGGGGCCGAGCCCGAGCCCGGTGACGTGGCCGAGGGTGAGGCCGAGACCGACGCCGAAGAGCCCGGGCGGTCGCGCTCGCGGGACCTGCTGTTGCTGGTCGGGATCTGTCTGGCGGCCCTGCTGCTGGTGAACGCCTTCGTGGCCCGTCCGTTCACGGTGCCTTCGGGCTCGATGGAGGACACCCTGCAGCCCGGCGACCGGTTGGTCGCCAACCAGCTCGCCTACGCCTTCGGCGGGCATCCCCAGCGCGGCGACGTGGTGGTCTTCGACGGGACGGGCTCCTTCCTCCGGGATTCGGCCGAGCCGCCGGGGTTCTGGGACGACCTCCGCTCGGTCGGCCGGGACCTGGGGCTGGTCCCGGCCGGCGACACGGTCTACGTCAAGCGCGTGATCGGCGTCGCCGGGGACCGGGTGCGGAGCACCGGCCCGGGGGCGCCGCTCACCGTCAACGGTGTGCCGCTCGACGAGAGCGCCTACCTGGCCCCGGGCGACCAGCCGTCCGCGGTGGCCTTCGACGTCCTGGTGCCGAACGGCAAGCTGTTCGTGCTGGGCGACCACCGGAGCGCCTCCCGGGACTCCCGCGACCACCTCGGGGAGCCCGGTGGCGGGTTCGTGCCCGAGGACAAGGTGATCGGCCGGGCGGACTGGGTGGTCTACCCGTTCTCGCGCCTGACCGGCCTGGACTGGCCCGCGGCCTTCGCCGCGGTCCCGGGGACTGGTGGCCGTGGGGACCAGGGGTAGGGGCCGGGTCGCCGACCGCCCGGCTCCGGAACCGGGCGGGAGCGGGGGCGGGAGCGGAGCGGGGGAGTCCGCGGTCGGACCGGCCGCGACGGTCGCGACGGCCGCGACGGTCGCGCCGGTCCGCGGCCGCGCCGATCGTCGCCGCAGCGCCCGCCGCGCGGCCCGACGGCGCAAGCGCTCGCTGCTGCGCGAGTTCCCGCTGATCATCCTGGTGGCCCTGCTGGTGGCACTGGTGATGAAGACCTTCATGATCCAGGTGTTCGTGATCCCCTCGGGCTCGATGGAGCAGACCATCCAGGTCGGGGACCGGGTGCTGGTGGACAAGTTGACCCCCTGGTTCGGCAGTGAGCCGCAGCGCGGCGACGTGGTGGTGTTCAAGGACCCGGGCGGCTGGCTGGAGAACGATCGCAAGGCCTCCGACGACGGTCCGGTCCTGGGCCCGGCGAAGCACGTGCTGACCTACGTCGGGCTGCTGCCGTCCGACGACGAGCAGGACCTGATCAAGCGCGTGATCGGCGTCGGCGGGGACACCGTCGAGTGCTGCGACCCGCAGGGGCGGCTCAGCGTCAACGGCCGTGCGGTGGACGAGCCGTACCTCGCGGCGGGCAACCCGCCGTCCCGCCAGCCGTTCAAGGTGACGGTGCCGAAGGGGCGGATCTGGGTGATGGGGGACCACCGCGACGTCTCCGCCGACTCCCGCTTCCACATGGGCAACCCCGGGCAGGGCACCGTCCCGCTGAGCGACGTGGTCGGTCGCGCCTTCATGATCGGGTGGCCGCTGGGCCGGCTCCATCAACTCGCCGAGCCCGGTTCACTCTCCTCTCTCGCCGCGAGCTCGCGGCCCGGCGGAACTGCGCCGGAATCGATGGGCATTGGGCCGGTTCCATTGGAACCACCGCTCGTTATGGGTGTGTTGGGCATCCTTCCGTTCGTCGTTCGCCGGTCGGGGCGGCCTCCGCGGTGAGCCGCTCCGGTCGTCGGACGGCCGGACGGCGCGTGTGGAACCGCGAGCCGGATGCCCTGGAGTGATAGAGAAGTGCAGGTACGGCCGGGAGTGGTCCCGGTCGTGCGCCGGGGCCGGGTTGGTGTCAGGAGAGCCTGCTGTGGGCAACCCTGATGCGTTCATGGTCGTGGTGAGCGTGGTGCCCGCTGTGCGGCACTCTGAGCGCGGGCGCGCAGGCGTCCGCACAGCAGGGAGGAGACGTTGTGGGGGATTTGGTGATCGGCGCCCGCTCAGGCGCCGGGGAACCCGAGGGCCCGGGCGGTCGGGTGACCCGGTCCGCCGAGTCCTCGGCGCCTTCCGCCGCGGTCGAGGACACGGCCGCCCAGACCGCCGACGAGCACGGGAGCGGGGCCGACGGCCCGGCGGAGCCCCGGCAGCCGGAGAGCGGGCCGACCGACGAGCCGGAGTCGGAGGCTCCGGCCAAGCCGCGCAAGCAGCGCTCCTTCCTGAAGGAGTTGCCGATCCTGGTCGGCATCGCACTGATCCTGGCGCTGGTGATCAAGACCTTCTTCGTCCAGGCGTTCTCCATTCCGTCCGAGTCGATGCAGAACACGCTGCAGGTCGGCGACCGCGTGCTGGTGGACAAGCTGACCCCGTGGTTCGGCGCCGAACCCGAGCGCGGGGACGTCGTGGTGTTCCACGACCCGGGCGGCTGGTTGGGCGACGAGCCGACCCAGCAGAGCAGCAACTCCTTCGTCCGCGGGGTCCAGGACGTGCTCAGCTTCGTCGGGCTGATGCCCTCCGCCAACGAGAAGGACCTGATCAAGCGGGTCATCGCGGTCGGCGGCGACACCGTCGAGTGCAAGAACGACGGCCCGGTCAAGGTCAACGGCGTCGCGCTCAACGAGCCGTACATCTACCCGGGCAACACCCCCTGCGGGACTCAGCCCTTCGGCCCGATCAAGGTGCCGAACGGGCGGATCTGGGTGATGGGCGACCACCGCGCCGACTCGCTGGACTCCCGCTTCCACATGGACCAGCCGGGCGGCGGGTCCGTGCCGGTGGACAACGTGATCGGGCGCGCCTTCGTGGTGGCCTGGCCGATCGGCCACTGGTCCACGCTCCCGGTGCCGGACACCTTCGACCAGAAGGGCCTGGCGGCGGCCTTGCCGGCCGCGCCCCCCGTGGCCGGTGCGGTGGGGGCCGTCGCGCTGCTTCCGCTGGTGCGTCGGGTGCGGGCCCGGACGGAGCGCCGGAAGGAGTCCTGAGCTCCACCTGCTCCTCCCCGACCCTTGCGCGGGCCGTGGTACCGACGAGTAATCTGCTCGGACGTGCCACGGCCCGTCGGCGTTCTCGCCCGAGCCACCGGCGTGCCAGTGGTGTTCTCCGGTCGGCCAAAGGTGGACGGTGTCGATGAGCAGTGTCGTGGAACAGTCGGCCGACCACTCGGCCGCGCCCGCCCCGTCCGGCCGCCGGCCCGCCGCGGTGCTGCAGGGGGTCGCGATCGCGCTCGGGCTGGTGTTGATGATCGGCGGGTTCGCCCTCATCGCGGTCGACTACCGGCCGTACAAGATCCCCACCGCCTCGATGCACCCGACGCTCCGGATCGGCGACACCGTGCTCGCCCGCAAGGTCGACGGCGGCGCCGTCGGCCGGGGCGACGTGGTGGTCTTCCGCGACCAGGCCTGGGGCGGGGAACTCATGGTCAAGCGGGTCGTCGCGGTCGGCGGCGACACCGTCGCCACCACCGCCGCGGACCACCGGCTGACGGTCAACGGGCAGCCGGTGGACGAGCCGTACCTCGCGACCCAGGGCCGCCAGGGCGAGTCGTTCAGCGTGACGGTGCCGCAGGGCCGGCTGTTCGTGCTCGGTGACAACCGGGTCGGCTCGCTGGACTCCCGCACCCACCTGGAGGTCGACGGGGGGACCGTCCCGGCCACCGCCGTCGAGGCGAGGGTCGAGGCCACCCTGCTGCCCCTCGGCCGGACCGCCCTGCTGGAGCGGACCTCGGCCTTCGACGGCTTCGCGGGCCCCCGGGCCGCGGAGCCCGGCCCGCTGGAGCCCGCCGCCTACGCGACCGTCGCGGGCGCGGCGCTGATCGTGCTGACCTCGGCGGTGGGCGGGGTGGCCGGCCTGGCGCGCCGCCTCCGCCGGGGGCGCAGCTCCTGAGCGCGGCCGTCGCAGGTCGGGCCGCTCTGTCGAACATCGCCCCGGACGGACGCGCCGGGTGGCAGGATCGGTAGCGCCACCGATGCGAACGGAAGGAGCGTGGAGCGCTGCCATGACTGCACAGCGTCGCCGGGCGGCGCGGATCCTGCTGCTGGACGGGCTGGACCGCATCCTCCTGTTCCTGGGCGTCGATCCCGCGGTGCCCGACGAGACGTGGTGGTTCACGCCCGGGGGCGGCTTGGAGCCGGGGGAGGACGTGCGGGCGGCCGCCGAGCGGGAGCTCGCGGAGGAGACCGGCTTGCGGGGTGTGGCCCTGGGGCCCTTGGTGGCGTACGGCACGGTGTCGTTCTCCTTTCGGGGACAGCGTTACGAGCAGGAGCAGTGGTTCCACCTGGCCCGGACCACGGAGACGGGCCTGGACCACTCGGGCATGGGCGAGGACGAGCACGCCCAGCTGCTCGCGGCGCGCTGGTGGACGGTCGAGGAACTTCGGGGGACCGCCGAGACGGTCTATCCGGCCGGACTGGCGGGCTTCCTGGAGCGACTGCTCGCAGAGGGCCCGCCGGTCGATCCGGTACGGCTCTGAGCGTGGGTGCGGTGGTCCACAATGGGTGGACGTGACAAGTTGAGGGGACGCCTGGATGAGTGCCGAAGATCTCGAGAAGTACGAGACCGAGATGGAGCTCAAGCTCTACCGGGAGTACCGGGACGTCGTCGGCCTGTTCAAGTACGTGATCGAGACCGAGCGACGGTTCTACCTCACCAACGACTACGAGCTGCAGGTGCACTCGGTCCAGGGCGAGGTGTTCTTCGAGGTGTCGATGGCGGATGCGTGGGTCTGGGACATGTACCGGCCGGCCCGGTTCGTCCGTAAGGTCCGGGTGCTGACCTTCAAGGACGTGAACATCGAGGAACTCGCGAAGAGCGATCTGGAGCTGCCCTCGGACGAGTCCGGCTTCGGGAACTGACGTTGAACGACTCCGTCCCGCGTTGTCCAGCCGAATTTCGCGTGACGGGGGCTTCTCACTCCTGCGGGTGACAAGAGTTGTCCACAGGCCCGGGTTATCCACAGGGGAACGGAATTTCCCGGCGTCGGTGTGCACGGTGGTGCAGCCTCCTCGGCGGAGGTGGTCACCGTGCAGAACACCATCGTGCAGGACCAGACCGTGCAGGAGCGGGCCGTACCGAACGCGGCCGCGACCGGGGCGGACGGCGGGGCCGGGGAGGACCGCGGCACCAGGAACGGGCTCGGCCGCTACGGCGAGCGGGTCGCCGCCCGGCACCTCACGGACACCGGGCTCCGCATCCTCGACCGCAACTGGCGCTGCGCCGAGGGCGAGCTGGACATCGTCGCCCTGGACGGCGACACCGTCGCGGTCTGCGAGGTGAAGACCCGCTCCGAGCGGGGCTTCCAACAGCCCAGCGAGGCCATCGACCGGGCCAAGGCCGCCCGGCTGCGGCGGCTCGCCGAGCGCTGGCTGGCCGAACGCTGGCCCGAGCACTTCGCCCGGCTGGCCGGGCCCGGGTACGACCCCGGGCCGTCCGATCCGCAGTGGCCGCCCGCCCCACCGGGCGGGGTGCGGATCGACCTGGTGGCCGTGGTCAACCGGGCCCGGGGTGCGGCCCTGGTCGACCACCTGCGGGGGGTGGTCTGAGATGGCCTTCGCCCGTACCTGTTCCGTCGCGCTGGTCGGCGTCGACGGAGTGATCGTCGAGGTCCAGGCCGATCTGGAGCCCGGGGTGGCCGCGTTCACCCTGGTCGGCCTGCCCGACAAGGCGCTCACCGAGGCCCGCGACCGGGTCCGCGCCGCGGTCTGCTTCCCTGTCAAGTTCTTGTGTTCAGGATTCTAGGTCGCTCCGTGGGGCAAGCGGGCGGGTGGTTTGGGGAGCGAGTGGGGGTCGTCGTGACGACCCCCACTCTGCCTTGGCTCAGTGAGCGATGGCGTCGATCAGCTCGCGGGCGCCGCCCTGGATCAGCTCTTCGGCGACGGCCTCGCCGAGAGCCGGCGGGGTGAGCCGGTCGCTGGTGCGGCTGGCAGTGATCACGGTCGCGCCGTCGGGGGAGAAGACCATCGCTCGCAGGGACAGGCGGTCGTCCTCGTGGGCGCGGGCGTATCCGGCGATCGGGCTGTTGCAGTGGCCGCGCAGGACGTTCAGGAGGGCCCGCTCGGCGTTGATCTCGCGCAGGGTGAGGCGGTGGCCGAGCGGGGTCAGCAGGGCGATCATCTCGATGTCGTCGGCGCGGCACTGGAGGCCGAGGACGGCGGCGCCCAGCGGCGGGCACATCTGCTCGACGGACAGCACCTCGCTGATCCGGTGGACCTCGCCGATCCGCTCCAGGCCGGAGGCGGCGAGGACCAGGGCGTCGACCTCGCCCCGTTCCAGGGCCTCGATCCGCAGGTTCGCGGTGCCCCGGACGGGGGCCAGGTCCAGGTGGGGGTGGCTGGCGGTGAGCTGGGCGATCCGGCGGACGGCGGAGGTGCCCACGCGGGTGCCGGGCGGCAGCTGGTCCAGGGTCAGGCCGCCGGGGTGGATCAGGGCGTCGCGGATGTCGGCCCGCTTCGGGTGGGCGGCGAAGATGGTGCCCGGCGGGTTCAGCGGGTGCCCGGCCACGTCCTTCATGCAGTGCACGGCCATGTCGCAGACGCCGGCTAGGAGGGCTTCCTCGATCTCGCCGGTGAAGGCGCCCTTGTCGTGCAGCTCGGCCTGGCGGCCGGGCTCCAGGTCCCCGGCGGCGGTGAACGGCACCAGCTCGACCGTGGCCTCGGGGTAGCGCTCGCGCAGGTCCTCGGTGACGCGGGCGACCTGGGCGAGGGACATCGGGGAGGTGCGGGCGCCGATGCGGATGGTGCGGGCGGTGTCCAACACGGAGGGCTCCTTCGGGGCTCCGACATACCGTCGGAAACCGGGTGTGTTCGATGCGAGTAGCATGCGGTCAACAAAGGTGCATATGGCGGGAGTTGGGATATGAGCACACTGGTGGTGGGGTCGCGGGCCAGTCATCTGGCAAGGGCCCAGGTCAGGGAGTTCCTGGCCCCGCTGCGGGAGCGCTTCCCGGACGTGACCTTCCGCCAGAGGGTGATCACCGAGGCCGGCGACCAGGACCGCCGCTCGGCCCTCAAGGAGGTCTCCGAGCGCGGCGGCGGCTCGGCGTTCTCGGTGAACCAGGTGACCGCGCTGGCCTCCGGCGAGGTCGACGTGATCGTGCACTCCCTCAAGGACCTGCCGACCGCCAACCCGCCCGGCCTGGTCCTGCTGCCGCCGCCGAGGCGGGCGGACGTGCAGGACGCGCTGTGCGGCTCGACCCTGGCCGGTCTGCCGCAGGGCGGCCGGATCGGCACCTCCGCCTCCCGGCGGATCGCCCAGCTGCTGCACGTGCGCCCGGACCTGGTGCCGGTCGAGATCCGGGGCAACGTGCCGACCCGGCTCGGCAAGCTCAAGACGATGCGGCTGGACGCGGTGGTGCTGGCGGTGGCCGGGATCAGGCGCCTGGGCCGGGAGGCCGAGATCACCGAGATCCTGCCCGTCGAGCTGTTCCCCCCGAGCCCGGGTCAGGGCGCGCTGGGCATCCAGATCCGGGAGGACAACGAGCTGGCCCGCCAGATCCTGACCGGCGCGGGCGACCCGGTCACGGACGCGGAGGTGCGGGCCGAGAGGGCGATGCTCGCCGAGCTCCACGGCGGGTGCTCGGTGCCGGTCGGCGCGTTCGGCAAGGCCGTGGGCGACGTGCTGACCCTGCACGGGCAGGTCACCTCCGTGGACGGCAGGCGGCAGGTGGAGGCCAGCTTCTCCGGCCCGCTGTGCGAGCCGGAGAAGCTGGGGGTGCTGGTGGCCGGGATGCTGCTGGATCAGGGCGCGGAGGAGATCCTGGCCGGGGCCCGGGCGGCGGTCTAGGGGTTCATCTGGCGGGCCAGGTCGAGCGCGGCGTAGGTGATGATCCGCTCGGCCCCGGCCCGCTTGAGCATGGTGAACAGTTCCCCCAGCGGCTTGAAGTCGCGCCGCCCGGTCGCCGGGTCGCGCGGGGCCAGCAGGGTGTACTCGCCGGAGACGGAGAACGGCATCAGCGGCGCCGTCGTGCGGGCCTTGAGGCTGGTCAGCACGTCCACCGACAGCATGCCGGGCTCCAGCAGCAGCATGTCCGCCCCCTCGCCGAGGAACGCCAGGCCGGTGTCGACCGCCGACTCGGGGCTGCGGGGGCTGACCTGGAACGGCCGGTGGGCGCCGGAGGCGGGGGTGGCCCGCATCGTGGTGCGGTAGCCCTTGTAGAGGGCGGAGTCGAAGATCAGGTGCGGCATGGTCGCCACGTCCCGGTGGCCGGCCTCGTCCAGGGCCTGGCGGACGGCCGCGGTGGTGCCCCGGATCATCGCGGCCGGGCCCACGATGTCGGCGCCGGCCTCGGCCTGGATGACCGCCTGGGCGGCGATCAGCTCGGCGGTGGCCGCCAGGTCGATCCGGCCGGCGGCGCTCAGGTGGCACTCGCCGGTGTCGGTGTGCCCGCACAGGCAGTTCTCCGTCATCACCGCGACGCCCGGCTCGGCGTCCTTGGCGGCACGGATCGCCCGCACCATCAGGCTGTCGGCGGCGGTGGCGCCGCCGGCCTGCGGGTCGCGCTTGAGGCTGTTGGCGAAGATCTTCACCGAGCGCACGCCGACGGCGGCGAGGTCCCGGACGGTCTGGGGGATCTCGGCGACGGTGACGGTCGGCAGCGGCCGGTCGCCGTCCTCGCTGTCCTCGCGGACCAGCAGGACCATGCTCAGGTCGGTCGCGGTCAGCTCGGGGCCTTCCAGGAAGCTGCGGACGGCCGGGCGGCCGTGCAGCCGGTCTGAGGCGTTGTGCTGGGCGATGGTCATGTCGTCCTCTCGGTCCGTTGGGTGTGGTGCCGAGGTGCGGTGGGCGGGCGCCGGCCGGTGTCGTCGTCGGCCGGCGCCCCGGGCCCGCTCCGCCGGGAGACCGGGGGCTCCGGGCGGGACGGGGGTCAGGTGGCGCCGGGCGGTTCGGTGTCCGGCGCGGTTGCGGCGGCCAGGTCGGGCAGCGGGCCGCCGCCCAGCTGGTGGCCGGCGGCGATGCCGAGCAGGCCGAGGGCGGCGATGTGCCCGGCCAGCAGCAGGGCCTTCAAGGCGGCACTCACGGGGTCGCGGCGTGGTGCGCTCATGGCGTGCTCCCGAGCTTGAGGTCGGCGTGAAGGGTCTTGCCGTTGACCAGGAGGGTGGCCCCCCAGTGGCCGCGGGTGAGCTTGTGCACGAGGTCCAGGCCCCGGCCGCCCAGGGCGTCCGGGCCGGCGTCGATCCGTACCGGCATGGCCCGGCTGCCGTCGGTGACCTCGATCCGCACGCTGGTGTCGGTGATCAGGGTGATCGTGACGCGCATCTTGAGCTGGCAGCCGGTCTTGGCGGCGTTGCCCACGAGCTCGGAGACGATCAGCAGGGCGTCCTCGACCAGGCCGCCAAGGCCCCACCCGATCAGAGCGTTGCGGACCAGCCCGCGGGCCAGCGAGGCCGACTTCGGGTGGTAGGGCAGCTGGGCCTCAGCCGTGCGGACCGCCACCGCCTCCTGGACGGTGGCCACGGCGGTCACGACGGGCGGGACGTCGGCGGCCGGGTGTTGACCAGCAGGTTTCGGGGAGGCAGACCAGCGAACGCGGGCATGGCGGAACTCCAGGCGTGGTGTTGGGGGGCGTCATCAACGGCAGCAGGCCGCCTGCTGCTGGCCCGGACCGGCCAGGCAGGCGGAACACCCGTGAGCGGGTTGCTGCTGATGAACAGTCAACAGCGGTGGCCGGTAGCCGGATATGGTCGGGGCGAGCTGGGAAGTTGAAACCCTTGAAACCTGTCCGCAAGGGGGAACCGACGTGCGAAGCGACCGTCAGCCGAACCAGAAGCTCGCCGCGCTGCTGACCGAGGCCCACTGGGGCAACGGCGAGTTCGCCCGCGCCGTCAACCGGACCGGCACCGAGACCGGGCACCGCCTCAAGTACGACGCCTCGGCGGTCTCCCACTGGCGGGGCGGCACCTCACCGGTGGCGAAGGTCCTGCCCGTGGTGCTGGAGACGCTGACGCGCAGGCTGAAACGGCCGGTCACCGCCTACGAGGCGGGATTCTCCGACGAGCAGGCCGCCGTCGACCAGCCGACCGATACGGTGTCGGGACTGATCGACTTGGGGAGCGCGGACATGGACCCATCGCGGCGGGGCGTCCTGACGGCCGGCCTGTACTCGGCGGCACTCACCATCCCCGGCTGGCCCGACCTGGTCGGCCGGTTCACGATGCTGCGGACCGACCCGCACATGCGGATCGGCATGGCGGAGGTCCGGTCGGTTGCGGCGATGACCGAGAAGATCAGCGACCTGGACGACCAGTTCGGCGGCCGGATGGCCCGGCCCATGGCCGCTTCCTTCCTGGTGAACACCATCGTCCCGTTCCTGCGGGCCGACGCGCCCGAGGAGGTCCGCAAGGCGATGCTGTCGGCCGCCGCCGACCACTGCTACCTGACCGGCTACATGGCCATGGACGAGCGCCACGACAGCCTGGCCCAGCGCTACTACGTGAAGGCCCTGGAGCTGGCCGGGCACGCGGGCGACCACCTCACCTACTGCACCACCCTGCGGGGCATGAGCGTGCAGGCCGTCGACCTCGGCCACGGCTCCGCCGCCGTCCGGTACGCGAACGCCGCCTCCGCCGCCTCCCCGGAGGCCGGTCCCCGCATGCGGGCCTTCCTGGCCGGGCAGCAGGCCCACGCGGCGGCCCAGACCGGGGACCGGGCCGGGGCCCTGTACCACCTGCGGATAGCGGAGGCGGCGATGGAGCAGGCCGAGTCCAAGGCCAAGGCGTTCGGCTCCTACGACCCGTCCTCCCTGGCCTACCACGAGGCCAAGGTCCGCTGGGAGCTCGGCGACAAGGCCGGCGCCATCACCGCGATGGAGTCCTCCGACCGGCTGCGGTACTCCGTCTACGTGCGCAACCGGGTCCGGATGACCGGCATGCTCGCCGAGTGGAAGCTCCAGGCCGGCGGCCTCGAAGAAGCCTGCGCGTACTGGCACCGGGCCCTGGACGACTACCCGGCCGTCCAGTCCGGCCGGGCCGACGACCGGTTCCGCACCATGCTTGCCCTGGTCAAGCCCTACCAGGGCAACCAGTACGCCCGGGAGCTGTACGACCGGGCCCGGCCCATGGCCAAAGCTGCCTGACGCGTGCTCGCCCTGGGCGGGTGCTGCTGCCCGGCCCAGGGCGTCCATGGTTGGCTGGTCAGGACTTGGGGAAGCGCACGACGTTGTCGGGCAGCTGGGCCGCCTCCTCGGCCTTGCGCAAGCGGTCGGCCAGGACGGCTCCCGCGAGCGCGAGATGGGTGACCTGGTCCTTCAGCCCCGTGTTCTCCTCCGTCAGGTCGGAAACCCGCTCCTTCAGCTTGGTGACGCTCTTCCGCAGCCGTGCCTCGGCCTCCGGGACCTGCTTCGTCTCGGCGCGTACGCGCTCGTAGAACTCCTCCTTCAGGTCCGCGTGCCGCTTCATCAGAGCCATCCGGTGAACACCGGCCTCGGCGGCCAGGGCGACGACGGTCAGGCTCCCGTTGGAGACGGTGGCCTGACCGGCCAGGAGCCGGTCCATGGCCTCGCGGATGCGGGCGCGTTCGCCCTGCTGCTGGTCGTTCATGTCAGGGCCTCGGATCGTTGGGCAGTGGCGTCGTGGGTGTCGGCGACCTCGCGCAGGCGGTCCGCGTTGCGCTTCAGCCGCCGCCCGACCGGCTCAGGGGCGGCAGCGGCCAGAGCTTCCAACTCGCCCGCACGCTCCCGCAGGCCGGCGGCGTGGGTGTCGGTACGGACCGCGTTGCCGCACCCGAGCTCGCAGGCGAACTGGTTCGGCGCGATGGCGTCCGGGCTCGGGTCGCAGAGCGCGGTGTCGCGCTTGAACACGCAGATCAGGTGGGCGTCGGGGTTGTCGAACAGCACCAAGCCGTCGCGGGCCAGGAAGCTGGCGGCCTTCTTGGCGAACTTGGGGGTGACCAGCTTCCCCTCGAACCTGGGAGTGGTCGCGGCGGCGGTCAGTGCCCGGCGGGCGGCTGGGCCGGAGATCTTTTCCCCGGCCGCCATGCGGTCGTTCAGCTTTGCCGCGGTGTCCGCTGCCGCCATCACGGTCTCCACGTCGAGTTCGCCGTGGATGCCGCGCCGACTGCGGGCGCCGTAGCCGGTGGACGTGCGGGCGTCCAGGATCGTGCGCATGTGACCGTACTGAATGGCCAGAGCGATCAGCCCCCCGGGGCGGCGGGCGACATGCCAAGCCAACGTCCTACGGAACCTGGCCAGGCCGATTTTCCCGTGCGGATCTTCGGGGATGACTTGCTCGGCCAGTCCTTGGATCTGGGCCTCCTGGTTCACCCAGGCGACGAACTCCTCGATCCGCTGTCTCAGGGCACCCCGTTTCAGGGCACCGCGCAAGCGACGTTGCATGATGTCGTGATGGGCGGCGCTGAGTAGCAGTTCGCCGTCCGGGACCATGCGTTCCAGGACACGGATGGCGCGGACCACAGGGGTGATCGCGGTCCATGGCACTTCTCGGTCCTCTCCGGCTGAGATGTGGTTGCCGTCCGCGTCGGTGACACTCTTGTAGTGGCGGCTGTAAATCAGGTGATGCCCCGTGGTGCCGTCAGGGCGAGGCTCGGGGGTGGGGCAGCAGCCGGAGCGCAGGCCCTGAACCTCTTGCGGCCGCATGCCGGTCAAATATAGGCAGACCACCGCAGCGGCGGTGCCTAGGTGCCGGATCAGGACGCCTGCTTCGTCGAAGCTGATGAATTCCCGCCACGGCCGTCCCTCGATCAGCCCGGTTATCGCAGTAGGCAGGCGGGCGGGCTCGGCCCGTTCCGCCGCCAGCCTGGAAAGACCGTGCCGCCGGCCGAAATGGCTGACCTGCGAGAGGCTGGCGCCTGTTGTCGCGGCTATGAACGTCCTCGCCAGGGAGTGCGCTCTCGGGGTCCCGGAGGTCGGCAAGGGCGCGCCGGACTGGATGAGCGGCAGCAGGTATGCCTCCAGCGCAGCCTGCCCTTCGGGGTTCCCCCGGAGCGGGACGGCGATGTCGTTCATGCGGCACCGCTCGGCCCAGGCCGCCAGGATGTCGTCGGCGAAGTCCTCGACCATCCGGCTCGCCCATACAAGCAGAGGCCCGATGACCTGCGGGTCCAGCGGTTCGGTCGAGTTCTCCCTACCGCCCTCGCCCGTCTCGGCGGGCAGATGGTCATCGACACCGTCGACCATCCACGAGGGCTGGACGACGCCCAACGGGCTGGCGGTGAGCTGGTCGAAGGCCCACAGGTCCGTCAACCGGCCGAGGAGCTTCTTCCCGTCCTCGCGGCTGATGCCCTCAGCCTTGCGGTAGGCGGCGTAGGCGGCGAAGTCGTCCGGGGAACAGTCGGCAAGGTCCGTCGTGCCCCGCTTGACCAGCCAGCGTGCCAGGCGCATCCACTCGCGACAGGTGGTCGACAGTTCGGAGGCGGATGCCCGGCCACGTGCCGCGGCCCCCCGTTGCTTCAAGTGGGAGGGGCGGAGTTCGCCGTTGATCATGGCCCAGGCGACCTGCTTCAGCTGGTCACGCATCTCTTCGGGGCAGTTCTTCCAGTGAATGGACACCAGACTGGAAGCAGGGTTGTCGATCAGTGGAGCCAGCGGCCACACCAGGTCCCGGTAGCGGCCGTTGGGGTGGTCGTTGGTCGGGCTGATCCACTTGGGCAGTACGACCGCGCTGTCTGCGGTGGGCATTGACAGGATGTAGGGGTCGAGCTCGATGGCGGCGGTGGTCACGGAGCGAGCCCTCCCTTCAACAGGAGGCTGACGATGGCGCGGTCGGTGTCGCTGACCCGGGCCAGGGCGGCGGCCCAGGCGGCGGTGCCGACCTTTTCCCGCAGGTCTTCCAACCTCAGCAGGTGGTCACGCCAGCGCTCGTTCCAGTGGTGCTCGGGCAGAGCAGACCGCATGCTGTCCAGCTGCTGGTGCAGGTAGGCCAGGCGGGGATGGTGGCCGGGGTGGACGTGTGCGTTCCGGCAGGCCAAGCAGAGCAGGAAGTCCGCGCCGCAGCCATCGCCGGGCACGGCCCAGGGGCTGGTGCTCTCGTCCTCGCAGTCGACCGTCGCGCTCTGGCTGTGAGCGGGGTTCGGCGCGGCACTCAAGGTGCCGCCGAAGACGGCGGCCTGAGCCTTCTCCAGGGCCTCGAGAGCGCCTTCTCCGAAGACGTCCCGGGAGGCGGCCTGGACACGCTTGTCAGGCAGGACGTAGGTGCTCTGATGGGTGCCCCGACTGTGCTGGAGCGGGCGTCCCTCCTCGACCACCGTGGTTCGCCGGACCCGCTGGAACGGCGAACCGCCGAGACTGTGGCTCTCCGCCCAAGACTTTGCATCGTCCGCTGAGATGCCGAACCGCAGGGGTCCGACCGGGCGGGGCCGGTCCAAGTACTGGTCCACGCGCCCGACGAGCCCGGCACGGAAGGTGATCAGCAGATCGGTACCGGGAGCCAGGTGCGAGGCCAGGATCCGGCCGGGCTCGGTGGCTTCGAGTGCCTGCGTGATCAGTCTGCCGCGCGAGTCGGCGCCCGAGTCGGTGATGTTCTCGGTGGAAAACCAGCGCCCGCTGCCGGCCCGGTGCTTCTCCACCTGCACCTGATAGGTCACCGTCCTCGTCTCGCCCGAGGACGGTGCCGTCGTGGGCGCTGGCATGTGGCTGTAGACGGAGAGGTTCCAGGCGAACCGGTCAGTCAGGAGCAGAGCGAGAGCAGTTGCCTCGTGGCGTGTCAGGAGCAGGCGTCCCCATGTGAACTCCGCAGTGGAACCGCCGAGCAGGCGGCGGTTCGTCGCGTTGGCCGAGCCGGAAGGCGAGAACGTGCGAGGAACATCGCCAGTACGTGCGAGATGGTCGAGGACCCGCCCGATCCGCCATTCGCGGCTTCCCTCGGACAGGGCCCCTGCCCGCCAGCGCTCCAGCAACTCGGTGTTCTCGCGGATGCGCATCCATGCAGTTCGGAACTGCCGCTGGGCGGCCAGAACGACCTGATCCCGCTCCGTCTCCACGTAGGACTGCTTGCTCGGCTTGGGCGCGGGTATGCGCCGGGAGAGCTCCTCGGCCACCGGCCCCGTCCGCAGCCGGGCATCCCGCAGCAGGAGCTTCCGGACGCACATCAGGGTGGTCCTGCCGCCGTTGGTGGGGAGTTGACGCTCACGCCAGCGCTTCATCACGGCCAGCTCCAGGCCGTCCAGGTCGTCCGGAATGGTCGGGCGGCCGTTCAGGAAGCGGCTGAAGGCCAGCAAGGCGTTCCAGTACCCCCTCGCGGTGGTGTGCTGAGTCCACGTGCGCGACTGGCCAGCGAACGCCCTTGCGAGTGAACGCTGCATGGGTTCGGGAACCGGCAGCGTGGTGAAGTCGAAGCTCTTCGGGAACCCGGCCTTGTTGACCACAGTCACCACCAGGCCGTCCGGGCCAAGGGCCTGTGGGCTGCGGTGTTCGCGGGGTGGTGGCACCGCCCGGTGCCCGCGCCCGCTCACGCTCCCACCGCCGGAAGCGCGTCGACCAGATCGTCCACCAGCAGTTCCACGTCCTGGATTCCGGAGGTCTCACGCGCGAGCCGGGCGAACATCCCGTCCAGGTCCTCGATCTCCCGCCTGCTGGGGTCGGCGTCCGCAATGGCCAGGATCGACTCCAGTTGCAGATGTGACACCGGCGCGAGGTAGTGACGCTTGGTGGTCTCCACGTCCGCGTGTCCCAGCAACGTCTTGACCAGGAACCACGGGTCGCCGAACAGCAGCGCGAAGTCGCGCCGGTCCGCGGCGGTCAGCCCGAACCTGGTCTCCATCAGCTTGTTCAGCACGATCAACTGGTAGAGCGCCATCGAATGCCGGGCGGAGTGGGGGGTTGCCCACGGAGCCTTGCCCCGGATCTCCGCCAGACGGAAGTTCCGTCCCAAGCGCCGCTCCTGCTCGGTCAGCAGGACTGCCTCGCAGCGCAAGTTTGCATTCCTGAACACCGTGTTCCACCGGTCCGGCAGCATCGGCATGCCCTGCTCGGTCAGCCAGAGCCACGCCGGTTCCGGGCCGTTCGGTCCCTCCAGGAAGAGCCACTGCCGCTCCCGCCAGTCCAGCAACGTCAGCTTCAGCTCGCCCTCCACGCCGTCCCGGTCCACCCAGCGGACCTTCGGTTCCCGTCCCCGCGTCACCTCGGTGACCAGCCGCATGTACGGCAGCCGCTCGTATCGCCCCTCCTGCTGGGCGCGGTCGATCGCCCAAGCTCGTTCCGACTGCACGTACGCCTCGACCTGGCCCAGCGCCTCGACGCTCGCGTAGAACGTCCGGCTCTGCTTCGACCGAGTCAGGGCTGCGGCGATCTGCCCGTGGCAGTAGCGCCCGTACCTGAGCTTCTGCGTAGGCAGCTCGAACGTCAGCAGGGCACCGCCCTCTTGCCGTCGCAGCCCCGAACTCAGTTCGAGCTGCACGAATGAGGTGTTGCGCTCCTCCGTCCGTGAATCCCATCCGGCCGCCGGCACACCCTGCCGGGTGTGACCGCGCAGCCCGACGTTCGACCACAGGCCCCACGTGCGGGGCGTCAGCCACGACACCCGTGAGCTCACCGAGTCCGCTGCCCGGTCTTCTCGCCGTCCGATGTCCACGGGCATCGGGACTACCTTGGCCCACTTGTACAGACGGGTGAACGCGGCGGCCTCACGCTCCCACTTCGTACCGCCGATCCGCTTCGGGTTCAGCGGCGAGTCGCACCGCCAGTCCCGGTAGTCCAACAAGTCCTGCTCGGTCGCCACCCGCCACCGCACCCCGCGCGACGACAGGAAGTTCAGCAGCAGCCGGATATCCGTCCCGTAGTTGCGCTTCGTCTCCCGCTCCAGGCTGCGGAACTCCTTCGACCGCACGAAATCCAGCAAGTCGAGATCCACCTCGAACCGAGGCGAGACGAACACCGGATCGCCCGGCTTCAGACCGAGCCCAGCCACCGCCGTCGGCAGGTCAGTCACCCCCAGCACTCCCCCTTCCGGTAGCTGTCCCCATCTCTCCCGATCGGGCACCCACACCACCAGCCACTCGTTCACGACAGCCTCCCTTTGATGCTTGAACACATCTAATCATCAGGGAAGACATCAACAGCGGGGAGGCCTGGCCGCAGCGCAAGCTGACCGTCGGGCTCAGCCCCGCCTCGGTGCCCAAGAGCGGCAGCGGCTTCGACCTCGCGGTGGCCTGCGCCGTACTGGCCGCCGCCGAACGGCTGGACCCGTCCGCCATCGCCGACCTGCTGTTGATCGGCGAGCTGGGGCTGGACGGCCGGGTGCGGCCGGTCCGCGGGGTGCTGCCCTCGGTGCTGGCCGCGGCCGACGCCGGGTACGAACGGGTGGTGGTCGCCGAGCAGACGGCGCCCGAGGCCTCGCTCGTGCCGGGCGTGACGGTGATCGGGGTGCGCAGCCTGCGCCAGCTGGTCGCCGTCCTGACCGGGGCCGACGCACCGGAGGAGCCGCCGGGCCCGCTCGGCGGCCGGCCGGATCCGCTGATGGCCGGCCTGATGCTGCCCAGCGCGGGTGTCCGGGGCCTGCCCGACGACCGGGCGCTGCGCCTCGACATGGCGGACGTGGCCGGCCAGTACGAGGCCCGGCGGGCCCTGGAGATCGCCGCCGCCGGAGGCCACCACCTCTACCTCAAGGGGCCGCCGGGCGCGGGCAAGACGATGCTGGCGGAGCGGCTGCCCGCGCTGCTCCCGCCGCTGACCCAGAAGGAGTCGCTGGAGGTCACGGCCGTCCACTCGGTGGCGGGCCTGCTCCCGGCCGGGCGCCCGCTGATCGACTCCGCGCCCTACTGCGCCCCGCACCACTCCACCACGATGCCCGCGATCGTCGGCGGCGGCAGTGGCCTGCCGAGACCGGGCGCGGTCTCCCTCGCCCACCGCGGCGTGCTCTTCCTGGACGAGGCGCCCGAGTTCCCCGTGCGGGTGCTCGACGCGCTGCGCCAGCCGCTGGAGTCGGGCGAGGTGGTGATCGCCCGCTCGGCCGGTTCGCTGCGGCTCCCGGCGCGGTTCCTGCTCTGCCTGGCCGCCAACCCCTGTCCGTGCGGCCGGTACTCACGGCGGGGCGAGGGCTGCGAGTGCACTCCGGTCATGGTCAGCCGGTACCAGGGCAGGCTCTCCGGGCCGCTGCTGGACCGGGTCGACCTCCAGGTCCAGGTCGCCCCGGTGACCAGGATCGAGCTGATGGAGCGGGACACCACGGCGGAGACCACCGAGACCGTCGCGGCCCGGGTGCTGGCGGCGCGGGAGCGGGCCGCCGCGCGGCTGGCGGACACGCCGTGGCGGACCAACGCGGAGGTGCCGGGCCACGAACTGCGCACCCGTTGGCAGCTCGCGGCCGGCGCGCTCAACGACGTCGCCCGCCAGCTGGAGCGCGGGCTGCTGACGGCCCGCGGCCTGGACCGGGTGCTCCGGGTCGCCTGGACGGTCGCGGACCTGGCCGGCCGCGACCGGCCGGACCAGCGGGACGTACGCACCGCCCTGGTCCTGCGCACCGGTGTCGAGCAGGGGCTGCCGCTGCCCGAGCGCGGTCACGGCCGCCTGGGCGGCATCCCTGCCCAGCGCCGGAGCGGCCCCGACGACCGGCCCGCGACGCGGTCGCAGCCCGAGGGGACCCAAGGGAAGGACGAGGAGGCGGCATGAACCAGCTGTTGCGGTACTCCCGGGCAGCCCACGCGGACGAAGCCGGCCCGTCGGCCGCGCCCGAACCCGAGCGCGTGGCCCGGGTGCTGCTCAACCGGCTCAGCGAACCGGGTGACGCCGTGGTCGGCCGCTGGCTCGACGAGCTCCCCGCCGTGGACGTGGTGCGGGCGATCAGGGAGGGCGCCGTCCCCGACCACCCCGGGCTGGACGCGGCCCGGCTGGCCGCCTACCAGGCCCGACTCCCGGGCCTCGACCCGGTGGCCGACCTGAAACGGGTACGGGACGTCGGTGGACGCTTCATCATTCCGGGGGACACGGAATGGCCCAGTCAACTGGACGACCTGGGCGACGGACGTCCGATCGGGCTGTGGACCACCGGTACCGGTTCGCTGCGGCTGCTCGCCCTGCGCTCGGTGGCGGTGGTGGGCTCCCGGGCCTGCACGGCCTACGGCGCCCACGTCGCCGGCGAGCTCGCGGCCCAACTGGCCGAGCGCGGTTGGGTGGTGGTATCCGGGGCCGCGTACGGGATCGACGCGGCGGCCCACCGCGGGGCGCTGGCCGTCGGCGGGATGACGGTCGCGGTGCTCGCCTGCGGGGTCGACGTGGCCTACCCGAAGGGGAACGCGGAACTGATCCGGCGGATCGGCGAACAGGGCCTGCTGGTCAGTGAACTCCCGCCCGGCGAGCACCCGACCCGGTTCCGCTTCGTGCTCCGCAACCGGGTCATCGCGGCGCTGACCCGGGGCACGGTGGTGGTCGAGGCGGCCCTGCGCAGCGGAGCCCTGAGCACGGCCAGACGGGCGCGGGACCTCAACCGCCACACCATGGGCGTCGCGGGGCCCGTCACCTCGGAGCTCTCCGCCGGGGTGCACGCGCTGATCCGCAGCGGCGGCGCCACGCTGGTCACCGACGCGGCCGAGGTCACCGAGCTGGTCGGGGCGATCGGGGACGACCTGGCCCCGCAGTCCAGCGGGCCGGTGCTGCCGCGGGACTTGCTGGAGCCGCCGGTGGCCCGGGTGCTGGAGGCCGTGCCGGCCACGGCCGAAGGCGCTCCGGTCGAGCGACTGGCCCGGCAGTCCGGCCTCCCGCCGGACGAAGTCCTGCAACGGCTCTACGAGTTGGCCTCGCTCGGCTTCGTGGAGCGGCACGGCGCGCACTGGCGCGCGGTGCGGAGGAGGTGAGCGCCCAGGGGTACGAACACGGGTGCGCCCGGGGGAGGACGGCGGGGACGGTCCGGCTGACCTGCTGATCCGGTTCCTCCGCTCGTCTGGCCGGATCCGATGCGTGAACGCCACCGGATCGGGGGACGACCGAGTGGCGGTAGCGCTTTGCAGTGAGTCGGTCACGCTACGCTCCACATGCCTTCCCTATCAGCACATGACTCGGCAGAACGGCGCAGACCTACGTATGCCCACACACATTCCCGGACACAGAGTGACCGGTGGCGCTCGGTCCGCGGGAGGGCCGCGGACCGAGCGGCGACCCGCGACCGAGTTCCCGTCCAAGGCGGCGGGGACGAAGGGAGGCCTGTCGCGTCAGGGCGGCCGGCCGACGGTGGTGCCGGGCCAGCCCGCGGACACGACCAGGGACGCCGACCCGGCCCAGCGCGCCGACGCCGCTCGCGTCGGCGAGACGGTCCACGGCACCGGGGCACTCGGCGAGGCAGACGCGCCGGGGGGTGCGGCCGTACCCCGCGCCCCCCGGTTGCCTTCGAGCGCCCCTGCGCCGGACGCCACCTCCCCACCCGGGCCCTGGCCCAGCCAGGACCAGCCCGGGGCGGGGCGGGGGGCGGAGGCCAGGGACACTCCGGGCGCCCGGGACGACCGGGAGCCCGGCGCCCAGGGGCGCAGCGCCCTCGAAGAGCTCTGGCGCTCCTACAAGGAGACCGGCGACCAGCGGCTGCGCGAGCAGCTGATCCTCCACTACTCACCCCTCGTCAAGTACGTGGCGGGGCGGGTCGGGGTCGGCCTGCCCTCCAATGTCGAGCAGGCCGACTTCGTCTCCTCCGGGGTCTTCGGGCTGATCGACGCGATCGAGAAGTTCGACATCGACCGCGCCATCAAGTTCGAGACCTACGCGATCAGTCGCATCCGCGGCGCGATCATCGACGAGCTGCGCGCCCTGGACTGGATCCCCCGCTCGGTGCGGCAGAAGGCGAAGGCCGTCGAGCGGACGTACGCGACGCTGGAGGCCCGGCTGCGCCGGACACCGCACGAGCCCGAGGTCGCGGCCGAGATGGGTATCGCGCTCGAGGACCTGCACGCGATCTTCAGCCAGCTGTCGCTCGCCAACGTGGTGGCCCTGGACGAACTGCTGCACCCGGTGGGGGAGGGCGGCGACCGGCCCAGCCTGGTGGACACCCTGGAGGACCACGGCGCGGACGACCCGGTCGAGGTGGCCGAGGACCGCGAGCTGCGCAGACTGCTGGCCCAGGCGATCAACACCCTCCCCGAGCGGGAGAAGACCGTGGTCACGCTCTACTACTACGAGGGCCTCACCCTCGCCGAGATCGGCCAGGTACTGGGGGTGACGGAGAGTCGGGTGAGCCAGATCCACACCAAGTCCGTCCTCCAGTTGCGGGCCAAGCTCTCGGACGTCCGGTAGCGGGCGTTGGAGCCGCCCGCCGGGTCGGCTCCTGCTCCGAATGCGCGGCGCCGTTCCGGCCGCGCGTGCGGCTCCGTACAGTGGGTCCGTGCCGAAGATCCGAGCGGCCACGGTGGCCGAGCATCGCCAGCTGCAGCGGGCAGCCCTCCTGGATGCTGCCCGCACCCTGCTCACCGAGGGCGGCATGGAGGCCCTGACCTTCCCCTCGCTCGCCGCCCGCACCGGGCTGGCGCGCTCCTCCGTCTACGAGTACTTCCGCTCCCGTGCCGCCGTGGTCGAGGCACTGTGCGAGGTGGACTTCCCGCTCTGGGCGGCCGAGATCGAGGCCGGGATGGCGAGCTGCGAGACCGCCGCCGAGCGGATCGAGGCGTACGTCCGGGGTCAGCTGGCACTGGCCGGGGACCCCAGGCACCGGGCGGTCACGGCCATTTCGGCGCTGGAACTGGACGAGGCCGCGCGCGAGCGCATCCGGGCGGCGCACGGCGGGCTCGTCGGCCTGGTCGTCCGGGCGCTGGAGGAGCTCGGCCACGACCAGCCCCGGCTTGCCGCGGCGCTGCTGCAGGGGATCGTGGAGGCGGCCGTCCGCCGGACCGAGCAGTTCGCCACCGGGGACCGTACGGGCTGCCCGGTGGAGTCCCCGGAGGCGGTCGCGGACGCGGCGGTGGCCCTGGCGTTGCACGGCCTCGACCGGACCTGAGCCACCCCCACCGCCCCGCGCGGTCACGTTCCACCCAGCGGCAGCAGGCGGGCCCGTCCTGTGCCCAGCAGGGCCAGTGGATCGAGGTAACGGCCCGCGCGCAGCAGCCCCCAGTGCAGGCAGTCCCGCGCGCCGCAGTGCCGTCCGTCCGGGGCGAGCCGTCCGACGACCTGCCCGGCGGCCACCCCGGTGCCGACCGGGACGGTGCCGGTGACGGGGAGGTAGGTGGTCCGCAGTGGGGGAGTCCCGGAGCCCGGATGGACGACGGTCACCACCGGCCGCCCGGCCACCAGCCCGGAGAACGCGACCACCCCGGCGGCCGCCGACCGCACCTCCGCCCCGGGCGCGGCGGCGAGGTCCACGCCCCGGTGCCCGGCCGCCCACGGCGTGGCCGGCGGCTCGAAGCGCCCCAGCACCCCGCCGGGCCCGCCCACCGGCCAGGCCCGCGCCGGCCCCCGGCCGGTGGAGGCCCCGCCCGCGCCAGCTGCGCCCGGGCCGCCCCCGCCCACCGCGGCGGCCCGCACCACCCCCGCACCCGCCACCAGCGCGAGTGCCACCCCCAGCGCGATCCCCCGCACCACCCGCGTGACCACCGCGTCCGCCACCCCGCCCACCCCCACCGTCCTGCCACTCACCCACCCGACCATCCGGCCGAGCACCCGCCCGATCGCCTCCGCGACCGCCCCTCGAACCCCGCTGCGCCCAGTCATGCTCCGAGGCTGTCCGGACCCGGCCGCCCAGACCACCCCCTTCCGGATTCCTGTGGACAAACCACCCCCAGCGCCGGCCGCCATCCCCCTGACGGGTGTACGGGTGCCGCCGTCCGGTGTACAAACGGCATACGAGGACCGGTCGGTGGGCAGGGAGCCGACCAGCCGGCGCTCGTTCGCCGGTCGCCGCGGCCCCGTCCGCCGCGGCCGTTTCCCGGGCTTCCCCCAGGCCATCCGCCGCCCGGGCGCAGTCCGCCCGCGGGCCCCCGGGCGCCCGAGAAGTCGCTCGCCGCTCGGCGCTTCCCGTACACTTCACACGCGACCCGGTCCACCGGGTCGACTTCGCACGCCCCGCCACCGGTGGTCGGACGCGGTTCTTCCGCGGCCCCGCCAGGTGCGAGTGCCGCTCGGTCCGCCGAGCCCGACCGGTCCCGGACCGAGCGGGTGGAAGCGGCTCGGCACGATCGGGGCGTCAGGCGTGGCTGTCACCTGGCCGCCACGGACAACCGAGACTGACCCGGCCGTAGGCACTTCACCCGAGGGAACCCCCGAGGGTCGCCGCAGCCGGGCCGTAACACCTGAGGAGCACGGCAATGGCCGTCGTCACGATGCGGGAGCTGCTGGAGAGCGGCGTCCACTTCGGTCACCAGACCCGCCGCTGGAACCCGAAGATGAAGCGCTTCATCATCACCGAGCGCAACGGCATCTACATCATCGACCTGCTGCAGTCGCTGAACTACATCGACCGCGCCTTCGAGTTCATCAAGGAGACCGTTGCCCACGGCGGCAGCGTCCTCTTCGTCGGCACGAAGAAGCAGGCCCAGGAGGCCATCGCCGAGCAGGCCACCCGCGTGGGCATGCCCTACGTGAACCAGCGCTGGCTCGGCGGCATGCTGACCAACTTCTCGACCGTCTACAAGCGCCTGCAGCGCCTCAAGGAGCTCGGCGAGCTGGACTTCTCGGACGTGGCCGGTTCCGGCCTCACCAAGAAGGAGCTCCTGGTCCTCCAGCGCGAGCACGACAAGCTGGAGAAGACCCTCGGCGGTATCCGCGACATGCAGCGCGTTCCCAGCGCCGTCTGGATCGTGGACACCAAGAAGGAGCACATCGCGGTCGGCGAGGCCCGGAAGCTCAACATCCCGGTCGTCGCCATCCTCGACACCAACTGTGACCCGGACGAGGTCGACTACAAGATCCCGGGCAACGACGACGCGATCCGCTCCGTCACCCTGCTGACCCGCGTGATCGCCGACGCCGTCGCCGAGGGTCTGAAGTCCCGCGCCGGTGTCGCCAAGGGCGACGTCAAGGCCGAGCCGGGCGCCGACCAGCCGCTGGCCGACTGGGAGAAGGACCTCATCGAGGGCGAGAAGAAGGCCGAGGAGGCCCCCGCCGCCGCCGAGGCTCCGGCCACCGAGGCCCCGGCTGCCGAGGCTCCGGCCACCGACGCTCCGGCCGAGCAGGCCTGACGTACCACGGGTGAGGGGCACCCGCCGGTACGACACCGGCAGGTGCCCCTCTCTCCCGCGCCGGGACCGAACCATCGGTCCCGGCGCCACTCCACGCAGACACGCGAGACGCGAGAAGAGATTCACACCATGGCGAACTTCACCGCCGCGGACGTCAAGAAGCTCCGTGAGCTCACCGGCGCCGGCATGATGGACTGCAAGAAGGCCCTGGACGAGGCCGAGGGCAACGTCGAGAAGGCCGTCGAGCTCCTGCGCATCAAGGGCCAGAAGGGCGTTGCGAAGCGCGAGGGCCGTGACGCCTCCAACGGCGCCGTCGCCGCGCTGATCGCCGAGGACAAGAAGTCCGGCGTGCTGGTCGAGCTGAACTGCGAGACCGACTTCGTCGCCAAGGGTGACAACTTCGTCCAGGTCGCCGACGCGATCGCCGCCCACGTCGCCAAGAGCGCCCCGGCCGACCTGGACGCCGCCCTGGCGTCCGAGATCGAGCCCGGCAAGACCGTCCAGCAGTTCGTGGACGAGGCCAACGCGACCCTGGGCGAGAAGATCGTCTTCCGTCGCTTCGCCCAGTTCGACGGTGACGGCTTCGTCGCGGTCTACCTGCACAAGACCAGCCCCGACCTGCCGCCGGCCGTCGGCGTCCTGGTCGAGCTGGACAAGGAGAACGCCGAGGTCGCCAAGGACGTCGCGCAGCACATCGCCGCGTTCGCGCCGAAGTACCTGTCCCGCGAGGAGATCCCGGCCGAGGCCCTCGAGAACGAGCGCCGCGTCGCCGAGGCCACCGCCCGCGAGGAGGGCAAGCCCGAGGCCGCCCTGCCGAAGATCGTCGAGGGTCGCGTGACCGGCTTCGTGAAGGAGAACTCCGTCCTGGAGCAGGCCTTCGCCAAGGACAACAAGAAGACCGTCGCCAAGGTCCTCGAGGAGGCCGGCGTCTCCCTCAAGCGCTTCGCCCGCTTCCGCGTCGGCGCCTGAGCCACGTTCCACCTGGTCCCCGGCCCCTCTAGGCTGGGAACCGCCCCCGCCCACTGACCGGGGCGGGCGGATCGCCGAACGGGCTCACCCAGCGCCAACCGTCCATGGGCGGGCCGTGTCGGCACCATGAACGACGAGGAGGCCATTGCCGTGCAGGACACCGAACCGGTTCCCGCGGCAGTGGCCTCCTCTCGTGTACGCGCAGGCCGGGCATCCGCACACCCAGGCCTGTGAGCCAGCAGGTGCACTAAAGGAGAAGTCCATGCAGGAGACGCAGGAGACCGCGCAGGACCCCAAGGCGGGCTCGCGTCGCCGGGTGCTGCTCAAGCTGTCCGGTGAAGCCTTCGCCGGTGGTGGCGGCCTCGGCGTCGACCCGGACGTCGTGCACGCGATCGCCCGTGAGATCGCCACGGTCGTGCGCGCCGGTACCGAGGTCGCGGTGGTCATCGGCGGTGGCAACTTCTTCCGGGGCGCCGAGCTGCAGGTCCGCGGCATGGACCGGGCCCGCTCCGACTACATGGGCATGCTGGGCACCGTGATGAACTGCCTGGCGCTGCAGGACTTCCTGGTCAAGGAGGGCATCGAGACCCGGGTCCAGACCGCCATCACCATGGGCCAGGTCGCCGAGCCGTACCTGCCGCTGCGGGCCGTCCGGCACCTGGAGAAGGGCCGTGTGGTGATCTTCGGTGCCGGTATGGGCATGCCGTACTTCTCCACCGACACCACGGCCGTCCAGCGCGCGCTGGAGATCCACGCCGACGTCCTGCTGATGGGCAAGAACGGCGTGGACGGGGTCTACGACTCCGACCCCCGGACCAACCCGGACGCGGTCAAGTTCGACGCGCTGGAGTACTCCGAGGTCATCGCGCGCGACCTCAAGGTCGCCGACCTCACCGCGATCACCCTGTGCAAGGACAACAACCTCCCGATGCTGGTGTTCGAACTGCTGGCGGAGGGCAATATCGCGCGTGCGGTGAAGAGTGAGAAGATCGGCACACTCATCAGCCAGGATTCTGTCCGGGCCTGAGCAGCAACCCGCCGTACGGGACGGCGTCCGCCGCGACCGGCCCCGATGCCGACACCGGTCGGGACAACAGCAGATGAACCGGACAGGGAGTTCACAGTGATCGAAGAGACCCTCCTCGAGGCCGAGGAGAAGATGGAGAAGGCCGTCGCCGTTTCCAAGGACGACCTCGCGGCCATCCGTACCGGCCGTGCGCACCCGGCGATGTTCGCCAAGATCGTCGCCGAGTACTACGGCGCCATCACGCCGATCAACCAGCTGGCCTCGTTCTCGGTGCCGGAGCCGCGCATGGCGGTCGTCTCGCCGTTCGACAAGACCGCGCTGAAGGCCATCGAGCAGGCGATCCGCGACTCCGACCTGGGCGTCAACCCCTCGAACGACGGTTCCATCATCCGTGTGGTGCTGCCGGAGCTCACCGAGGAGCGCCGCCGGGAGTTCATCAAGATCGCCCGGACCAAGGGCGAGGACGCCAAGGTCTCGATCCGCGCCGTCCGCCGCAAGGCCAAGGACGCCATCGACAAGCTGGTCAAGGACGGCGAGGTCGGCGAGGACGACGGCCGCCGCGCCGAGAAGGAGCTCGACGACACCACGGCCAAGTACGTGGCCCAGGTCGACGAGCTGCTCAAGCACAAGGAAGCCGAGCTGCTCGAGGTCTGATGAACGACGCCCCTGACGCCCCTGGCTACTGGGGCCCGTCCGACCAGCAGTTCCAGCCCTACCGCCCGGCGCCGCAGCCGCAGGCACCCCGGCCGCCGGGCGGTCCGGCGCCGGGGCACCCCGGCCACCCGGAGCCCCGGGCCGCCCACCAGGGCGGGCCGGGTGCCGGCCCGGGGGACCAGGACCTCCGTTCGGATCACTCGCAGCAGCCTCCGGTGTACTGGGGCGGCGACGCGGAGGAGACTCAGGTCATGCCTCCCGTACCGGCCGATCCCGGCCCGCACCCCGGTGCGCCCGACCGCGGGCCGGCGAACGGCCCCGCGAACGGTTCGGTGACCGGCCCCGCGAACGGCCCGGCCGGCGCTCCGGCCGGCCCCGCCGCCGACCAGGCCCGGGAGGCCGGTCGGACGGGCGGTCCGCTGTTCCGGGACGAGCAGCCCGGGACGCCGCCGGGCGTGACGGAGACGGTCGTGCTGCGCGCGATAACCGACGACGCCACCCCCGCCCCCGGCCACGGTGCCCCGCCGTACCCGGGGGCTCCGGTGCATCCCGCGCCGCCGCAGAGCCACTGGGCGGCCGGGCAGCCCCCCTTCGTGCCGTCGTCCCATCCAGGGCAGGAGACACCCGTGGCCGCCCAGCCCGCCCCGCAGCCGGAGCCGCGCAAGCAGCGCGGCGGCCGTAACCTCCAGGCCGCCATAGGCGTGGGAGTCGGCCTCGGCGTGGTGATCGTCGCCACGCTGTTCGTCGTCAAGGCGCTGTTCCTGTTCGTCGTGATGGCCGCGGCGTCGGTCGGCGTCTGGGAGCTGACCAGTCGGCTGTCCGAGCGCAAGCAGATCAAGGCGCCGCTGATCCCGTTGCTCGTGGGCGGCGTCGCCATGATCGCCACCGGCTACTGGGCCGGCGTCGAATGGGCCGCGGCCTCGCTCGCGCTGACCGGGCTGGCGGTGATGGTCTGGCGGATGGCCGAACCGCCGGAGAACTACCTCCGGGACATAACGGCAGGGGTGTTCACCGCCTTCTACGTGCCGTTCCTGGCGACCTTCGTGGCGATGATGCTGGCGGCCGACGACGGTCCCCAGCGGATCGTGCTCTTCCTGATCGTCACGATCTGCAGCGACACCGGCGCCTACGCGGTGGGCTACAAGTTCGGCCGGACCAAGCTGGCCCCGACCATCAGCCCCGGCAAGACCCGCGAGGGCCTGGCCGGTGGCATCGGCCTGTCGATGCTGGCCGGCGCCGTGCTGATGCAGCTGATCATCGACGACGGCAGCTGGTGGCAGGGCCTGATCCTGGGCGGCTGCGCCGCGGTCACCGCGACCCTGGGCGACCTGGGCGAGTCGATGATCAAGCGCGACCTCGGGATCAAGGACATGGGAACCCTGCTGCCCGGCCACGGCGGCATCATGGACCGGCTGGACTCGCTGCTGCCGACCGCCCCGGTGGTCTGGCTGCTGCTGGCGGCCTTCGTCGGGAGCTGACCCGCCCACCGACCGTTCCGCGACGGGGCCCCGGACGCCAGGCGACCGGGGCCTCCGCGCGTCTGCGACACTGGAACAACCATGCCTAAGCCCGGAGAACTCACCTTTGTCGCGCCGCGCGGCGCCAAGCCCCCGCGACACCTCGCCGACCTGAGCCCCGCCGAGCGCAAGGAGGCCGTCGCCGAGCTGGGCGAGCAGCCGTTCCGCGCCAAGCAGCTCTCCAACCACTACTTCGGCCGGATGTCGAACGACCCGGCGAGCTGGACGGACATCCCCGCCGCCAGCCGGGAGAAGCTGACCGAGAGCCTGCTGCCCGAGCTGATGTCGGTGGTGCGGCACGTCTCCTGCGACGACGACACCACCCGCAAGACGCTCTGGAAGCTGTTCGACGGCACGCTCGTCGAGTCGGTGCTGATGCGCTACCCGGACCGGGTCACCATGTGCATCAGCTCGCAGGCCGGCTGCGGCATGAACTGCCCGTTCTGTGCCACCGGCCAGGCGGGGCTGACCCGCAACCTGTCGACCGGCGAGATCGTCGAGCAGATCGCCGCCGGGATGCGCGCGCTCAAGGCCGGCGAGATCCCCGGTGGCGAGGCGCGGCTGTCGAACGTGGTCTTCATGGGCATGGGCGAGCCGCTGGCCAACTACAACCGGGTGCTGGCCGCGATCCGCCGACTGACCGACCCGGCTCCGGACGGCTTCGGCCTGTCCCAGCGCGGCATCACGGTCTCCACGGTCGGGCTCGTGCCGGCCATGAACCGGCTGGCGGACGAGGGCCTCAGCTGCCGCCTGGCGCTGTCGCTGCACGCGCCGGACGACGAGCTGCGCGACGAGCTGGTCCCGGTGAACACCCGGTGGAAGGTCGCCGAGGTGCTGGACGCGGCGTGGAACTACGCGGAGAAGTCCGGCCGCCGGATCTCCATCGAGTACGCGCTGATCAAGGACATCAACGACCAGGCCTGGCGCGCCGACCTGCTCGGCCGGCTGATCAAGAACCACCGGGTGCACGTCAACCTGATCCCGCTGAACCCGACCCCGGGGTCCAAGTGGACCGCCTCCCGGCCCGTGGACGAGCGCGAGTTCGTCCGCCGGCTCCAGTCGCACGGCGTGCCGACCACCGTCCGCGACACCCGCGGCCAGGAGATCGACGGCGCCTGCGGCCAGCTCGCCGCGGCGGGCTGAGTACCGCGGTAGCGGCGTACTGAGGACCCCGGCAGGCTCTCCTGCCGGGGTCCTCAGCGCAGTCCGGCGGCCGCCAGCGCGGCGGTCGCCCCGCCGGTCAGCAGCAGCGTGGTGCCCACCGCGAGGGTGCGCAGGGCGACCGCGCCGAACAGCAGTCGGGGCGAGGCACCGAGGCGCAGCAGTGCCTCGGTGATCTCCCGGCGGTCGGTACGGACCTCGGCGAGCCGGGCGACCACCGCGGCGACCGTGCAGCCGAGCACCAGGCAGGCCTCGACGGCGGGCAGCGCGTCGGCGCTGTCGGGGGTGCCGATCCAGTAGCGGACGGTGGTCAGCACCAGGGCGACGACCAGGGTGAGCACGGCCAGCGGCGGTCCGAGCCGACGGGCCTGGGCGGTGAGGCCGCGTCCGGCGAGCAGCCGCAGCGGGGTGGGCCGGCCGAGGGCGAGCAGCCGTCCGGTCCAGGCGAGCAGCGGGCCGGTGAGCAGGGCGAGGCCGAGCGCGCCGCCGGCCCAGCCGCCGAGGGCGGCGGTGCTGGTGGTGCCGAGTCCGGCGGGCAGGTGGATCGGACGGCCGTCGGCGGGGGCGCCGGGCCGCAGGGCGATGAGTTCGAGCGCGGCGCCGATCACCACCAGTCCGACCGGTACGGCGATCCGCAGCGGGCCGAAGCCGGTCCGGCCGTGGCTGCGGCCACCGGGCAGGGTCTCGGCGACGGGCACCGCGAAGGCGGCGGCGAGACCGGCGGTGAGCGGGACCAGGGCGAGCAGGGTGACCGGCGCGGCGGCGGGCAGCGGCACGCCCATGCCGAGGTCGGGGGCGAGCGAGGGGCCGGCGATGTCGTTGCGCAGCACCAGGAAGAGCAGCAGGGTGAGCACGCTGCCGAGGGTGCAGGCGAGGGCGACCTCACCGGCGATCAGGGTGCGGATCCGGCGGGAGCCAGCCCCGGCGGCGGTGAGGCCGGCGATCCGCTCGGGCCGTCGGGCGGGCACCGAGCGGGCGGCGACGGCCGCGAACCAGGCGACGGCGGCGAGCGGCGGCAGGCACCAGAGCAGCCGCGCCAGCGCGTCGGCGCCGCCGAGCGGGTCGCTCAGCGCGCGGCCGAGGGAGCGCAACAGGAAGGCGGCGACGACGGCGGCCGCCAGGGCAGTGAGCAGCCAGCGGCCGAGGTCGGGCACCCGGTAGCCCCGGGCCAGACGGAGGTAGAACACGTCGACTCTTTCAGCGGCTCGGCTCTGTCAGCGACTGGTGGCGGTCAGCGGCGGGTGGCGGTGACGGCGGAGGCACCGGTCGTGCCCGGGGCGGCGGCGCCGCGCGGGACGGGGGCGGCGGGGGCGGTGAGCCGACCGTCGACGAGGGCGACGGAGCGGTCCGCGAACCGGACGAGCTCGGGGTCGTGGGTGGCCAGGACGAGGGTGAGCTGGTGCGAGCGGGCCGCGCTGGTCAGTATCCGCAGGACCTGGTCGGCGGCCTCGCGGTGCAGCGGGGCGGTGGGGTCGTCGGCGAAGACGACGGGCGGCAGCGGGGCGAGGGCGCGGGCGACCGCGATCCGCTGGCGCTGGCTCTGGACCAGCCGGTCGGGGCGCCGACGGCCGATCTCGCCGACGTCCAGGCGCTCCAGCCACTCGTCGGCGGCGGTGTAGGCGGCCTTGTTGCCGGCACCGGCGAGCAGCAGCGGCAGGGCGACGTTCTCGCGGGCGCTGAGCTCGGGCACCAGGTGGGGTTCGGAGCCGACGAAGCCGAAGCGGTCGCGGCGCAGCCGTTCGCGTCCGGCGCGGCCGAGGGTGTGGACGGGGGAGCTGTTGAACCAGACCTCGCCCTCGTCGACCGGGAGCTGGGCGGAGAGGCAGCCGAGCAGGGTGCTCTTGCCGCAGCCGCGCGGGCCGGTGACGGCGAGCACCTCGCCCTCGCGGACGCCGATGGAGATGCCGCGCAGGGCGGGGGTGCCGTCGTGGGACTTGACGATCCCTCGGGCCCACAGCACGTCGTTGTCAGGCGGTGCCGCTGACATGAGGTTCCATCCTGGGTGGCCGCAGGGATATGACAGTCGTCAGATTAGAACGACCGGGGCCGGTCGCGGTTGCGGCGCTCTGGTCCATCACGGGCAAATCACCCGCATTCAGGCATGTTTGGTCGTACGACTGTGATGTTCCGTGGCGTTGCGTGAACGCCGAAGGGCGGCCCCGCGGGTGCGGGGCCGCCCTTCGGCGGAGGGTGGGGAGGAGGGCTCAGGGGATCAGAGCTTCGCCCACGCGTCGGTGAGGCTGGTCCGCAGGATCTGCTCGATCTCGTCGAAGGTCGACTGGTCGGAGATCAGCGGCGGGGCCAGCTGGACGACCGGGTCGCCACGGTCGTCGGCGCGGCAGTACAGGCCGTTGTCGAAGAGGGCCTTCGACAGGAAGCCGTAGAGCACGCGCTCGGTCTCCTCGTCGTTGAAGCTCTCCTTGGTGACCTTGTCCTTGACGAGCTCGATGCCGTAGAAGTACCCGTTGCCGCGGACGTCGCCGACGATCGGCAGGTCGCGCAGCTTGCTCAGGGTGCCCAGGAAGCGCGACTCGTTGTCGAGCACGTGCTGGTTGAGACCCTCGCGCTCGAAGATGTCGAGGTTGGCGAGCGCCACGGCGGAGGAGACCGGGTGGCCGGCGAAGGTGTAGCCGTGCAGGAAGGTGTTGTCACCCTTGTAGAACGGCTCGGCGATGCGGTCCGAGATGATCGTGGCGCCGATCGGGGAGTAGCCCGAGGTCATGCCCTTGGCGCAGGTGATCATGTCCGGCACGTAGCCGAACTTGTCGGCGCCGAACATGGTGCCGAGGCGGCCGAAGGCGCAGATGACCTCGTCCGAGACCAGCAGCACGTCGTGGCGGTCGCAGATCTCGCGCAGGCGCTGGAAGTACCCGGGCGGCGGCGGGAAGCAGCCGCCGGCGTTCTGCACCGGCTCGACGAAGACGGCGGCGACGGTCTCGGGGCCCTCGAAGAGGATGGCCTCCTCGACCTGGTCGGCGCACCAGCGGCCGTACGCCTCGGGGTCGACGGTGCCGTCGGGGCCCTCGAGGTAGTGCGGGGCGCGGTAGATGTTGGTGTTCGGGGCCTTGTGGGTGCCCGGCACCAGCGGCTCGAACGGGGCCTTGAGGCCCGGCAGGCCGGTGATGGACAGCGCGCCCTGGGGGGTGCCGTGGTAGGCGATGGCGCGGGAGATGACCTTGTACTTGGTCGGCTTGCCGATCAGCTTGAAGTACTGCTTGGCGAGCTTCCAGGCGGTCTCGACGGCCTCGCCGCCACCGGTGGAGAAGAAGACCTTGTTGAGGTCGCCCGGGGCGTAGTTGGCCAGGCGCTCGGCCAGCTCGACGGCCTTGGGGTGCGCGTAGCTCCAGATCGGGAAGAACGCGAGTTCCTTGGCCTGCTTGGCGGCGACCTCGGCGAGCTCGGTGCGGCCGTGTCCGGCCTGCACGACGAACAGGCCGGCCAGGCCGTCGATGTACTTCCGGCCCTTGTCGTCCCAGATGTACGTGCCCTCGCCCTTGACGATGGTCGGCACGGGGGAGTTCTCGTACGACGACATGCGGGTGAAGTGCATCCACAGGTGGTCGTAGGCGGTCTTGGAAAGGTCCTTCTGCGCCGGGTCGGCTGTCATCGGGTGCCCCAGGTGTAGGTCTGTTTCCGGAGTTTCAGGTAAACGAAGCTCTCGGTGCTCCGCACGCCGGGAAGCGCGCGGATGCGCTTGTTGATCATTTCGAGCAGGTGCTCGTCGTCCTCGCAGACCAGTTCGGCCAGGAGGTCGAACGAGCCTGCGGTGCAGACGACGTAGTCGACCTCGTCGAGGGCGGCCAGCGCGTCGGCGACGGGCTCGATGTCGCCCTCGACCCGGATGCCGACCATCGCCTGGCGGGTGAAGCCGACGGTGAGCGGGTCCGTGACGGCGACGATCTGCATCACGCCTTGGTCGAGCAGCTTCTGGACGCGCTGCCGTACGGCTGCCTCGGACAGGCCGACGGCCTTGCCGATGGCGGCGTACGGGCGGCGCCCGTCCTCCTGGAGCTGCTCGATGATCGCCTTGGAGGCGGCGTCGAGGGGAACACTCGCGTTCCGGTCGCGGTTGGCCACGCCGCCACTGTGCCTGATCGTTCCCCTGTTCGCAAGCGTGGAAGCTGCTGATTTCGTCGTGCTTCTGGAAAACCCATGCGGATTTCATCGTGTACGCGCACCACGCCTGTCGATCCCGGCAGTCCTGCGGCTACTCTGGCACGGTACGCGCGCGCCCCCGCAGGGCGGCGCGCATTCCGCCACCAGTGGACCGCGCCGCTCTTGGCCGGGCCACTCGGCACCCTTCGTAGGCCGGATCCGTCGACGTACCATGGCGCCGGAATCTGCAACGCCGCAGGCCCAGACCGAGGAGAGACCCGTGAGCGACCTTCGCACGCTGCGCAACTACATCAACGGTGAGTTCGTCGACGCGGCTGACGGCCGCACGCTCGACATCGTCGACCCGACCACGGGCGAGGTCTACGCGACCTCGCCGCTGTCCGGTGCCGCTGACGTGGACGCGGCCATGGCCTCGGCCGCCGCCGCCTTCCCGGTCTGGCGCGACGCCACCCCGAGCACCCGGCAGAAGCTGCTGCTCAAGATCGCCGACGCGGTCGAGGCCCGGGCTGACGAGATCGTCGACGCCGAGGTGCGCAACACCGGCAAGCCCCGCGCGCTGACCCTCTCCGAGGAGATCGGCCCGATGGTGGACCAGATCCGCTTCTTCGCCGGTGCCGCCCGGCTGCTGGAGGGCAAGGCCGCCGGCGAGTACATGGACGGCATGACCTCGATCATCCGCCGCGAGCCGGTCGGCGTCTGTGCCCAGGTCGCGCCGTGGAACTACCCGATGATGATGGCGGTCTGGAAGTTCGCCCCGGCCATCGCCGCGGGCAACACCGTGGTCCTCAAGCCCTCGGACACCACCCCGGCCTCCACCGTGCTGCTGGCCGACATCATCGGCGGCATCCTCAAGGACCTTGAGCTGCCGGCCGGCGTCTTCAACGTCATCTGCGGCGACCGCGAGACCGGCAAGCTGATGGTCGAGCACCGGACCCCGGCGATGGCCTCCATCACCGGTTCGGTGCGGGCCGGCATCCAGGTCGCCGAGTCGGCCTCCAAGGACGTCAAGCGGGTCCACCTGGAGCTGGGCGGCAAGGCCCCGGTCGTGGTGTTCGAGGACGCCGACATCGCCGAGGCCGTCGAGGGCATCTCGGTGGCCGGCTACTTCAACGCCGGCCAGGACTGCACCGCCGCCACCCGCGTGCTGGTGCACGAGTCGATCCACGACGCCTTCGTCGAGGCGCTGGCCAAGGCCGCGGCCGAGACCAAGACCGGCGGCGTGGACGACGAGGACGTGCTCTACGGCCCGCTGAACAACGCCAACCAGCTCAAGCAGGTGGCCGGCTTCATCGAGCGGCTGCCCGCCCACGCCAAGGTCGAGGCCGGTGGCCACCGGGTCGGCGACAAGGGCTACTTCTACGCCCCGACCGTCGTCTCCGGCCTGCAGCAGGACGACGAGATCATCCAGAACGAGGTCTTCGGCCCGGTCATCACCGTGCAGAAGTTCACCGACGAGGAGCAGGCCGTCGAGTACGCCAACGGCGTCGAGTTCGCGCTGGCCTCCTCGGTCTGGACCAAGGACCACGCCCGCGCCATGCGGATGTCCCGCCGCCTGGACTTCGGCTGCGTCTGGATCAACACCCACATCCCGCTGGTCGCCGAGATGCCGCACGGCGGCTTCAAGAAGTCCGGCTACGGCAAGGACCTGTCGGCGTACGGCTTCGAGGACTACACGCGGGTCAAGCACGTCATGACCGCGATCTAGCGGGTCGTGACCGTCGAGCGCAGTATGACGGCGATCTGATCAATAAGTTGAACTGACAAGGGGCCCGGGTCTTTTCGACCCGGGCCCTGTCGCTTTGCACCCTGTCGGCGGGTCGTGCGTCCGGCTGACAGGATGAAACTGCACTTCGGAGGCGCTCGGCCCTAGCCTTACCGGCATGAGCATCCCCACCGCTGACTCAGCCGCCGGAAAGGCGGTCAAGGCCGCCGACCGCGCGCACGTCTTCCACTCGTGGTCCGCCCAGGCGCTGATCGACCCCCTCGCGGTGGCCGGCGCCGAGGGCTCGTACTTCTGGGACTACGACGGCAACCGCTACCTCGACTTCTCCTCGCAGCTGGTGAACACCAACATCGGGCACCAGCACCCGAAGGTGGTCGCCGCGATCCAGGAGCAGGCGGCGAAGCTCTGCACGCTCGCCCCCGGCTTCGCGGTCGAGGCGCGCAGCGAGGCGGCCCGGCTGATCGCCGAGCGCACCCCGGGCGACCTGGACAAGATCTTCTTCACCAACGGCGGCGCCGAGGCGGTCGAGAACGCCATCCGGATGGCCCGGCTGCACACCGGCCGGCAGAAGGTGCTCTCCACCTACCGCTCGTACCACGGCGCCACCGCCAACGCGATCGCCCTCACCGGCGACCCGCGGCGCTGGGCCAACGAGACCGGCGTCTCCGGCGTGGTGCACTTCTGGGGCCCGTACGCCTACCGCTCCAACTTCCACGCCGAGGACGAGGCGCAGGAGTGCGAGCGCGCGCTGGCGCACCTGGAGCAGGTGATCGCCTTCGAGGGACCGGGCACGGTGGCCGCGGTCATCCTGGAGACGGTGGTCGGCACCGCCGGCATCCTGATCCCGCCGCCGGGCTACCTGGCCGGGGTGCGGGAGATCTGCGACCGCCACGGGATCGTGTTCGTCCTGGACGAGGTGATGGCCGGCTTCGGCCGCACCGGCGAGTGGTTCGCCGCCGACCACTGGGGCGTGGTGCCGGACCTGATGACCTTCGCCAAGGGCGTCAACTCCGGCTACGTCCCGCTGGGCGGTGTGGCGATCAACGCCGAGATCGCCGCCACCTTCGCCGAGCGGCCGTTCCCCGGCGGGCTCACCTACTCGGGGCACCCGCTGGCCTGCGCCTCGGCAGTGGCCACCATCAACGCCATGGCGGAGGAGGGCATCGTCGAGAACGCCAAGCACATCGGCGAGACGGTGCTCGGCCCCGGCCTGCGCGAGCTGGCCGAGCGGCACCCCTCGATCGGCGAGGTGCGCGGCCTCGGCGTGTTCTGGGCACTCGACCTGGTGAAGGACCGGGAGACCCGGGAGCCGCTCGTCCCCTACAACGCCGCGGGCGCCGCCAACGCGCCGATGGCCGAGCTGGCCGCCGCCTGCAAGCAGCGCGGGCTCTGGCCGTTCGTCAACATGAACCGCTTCCACGTCGTCCCGCCGTGCACCGTCACCGAGGAGGAGGCCAAGGCCGGCCTCGCGGTCCTGGACGAGGCGCTGTCGGTGGCCGACGCGCACACCGTCTGACGTACCTACCAGGACGGCCCCGGGCGCACCCGCGTGTTCCCGGGGCCGTGCCACGCTCCGGAAGGCCTCCACATGTCCCGCAGCTCCACCCCGACCCGCCGATCCCCCGCCGACCGCCCGCAGGGCCCGACGCGCCTGCGCCGGCGTTCCGTCCTCGGCGGGGCCGCGCTGCTCGGCGCCGGCACGCTGACCGGCTGCGGCATCCCGTCCGCGTACGTCGCCGAGGACCGCCGCTCGGCGCCGGACCGCTCGGAGCACGACAAGCGGCTGAACTTCTCCAACTGGACGCAGTACATCGACACCGACGACCAGGGGAAGCGCCCGACCCTGGACGCGTTCAGCGAGAAGACCGGGATCGCGGTCACCTACACCGAGGACATCAACGACAACGACGAGTTCTTCGGCAAGATCAGCCCGGTGCTCACCCAGGGCGCCGACCCGGGCCGGGACCTGATGGTGATCAGCGACTGGATGGCCGGGCGGTACGTCTCGCTGGGCTGGGTGCAGGCGATGGACCGGGCCAACCTGCCCAACGTCACCGCCAACCTGGACCCGCAGCTGGCGAACCCGGTCTTCGACCCGGGGCGCCGGCGCAGCGTGCCCTGGCAGTCCGGGATCACCGGCATCGCGTACAACCGCAAGGCGCTGGGCCGGGAGCTCAGGTCCACCGCCGACCTCTGGGCGCCCGACCTCAAGGGCCGGATCACGCTGTTCGCCGGGCTGGACGAGGCGCTCGGGCTGCTGATGCTCTCCCAGGGCGCGGACATCGCGCGGTTCGGGGACGACGACGCGCACAAGGCGATGGACCTGGTGCAGAAGATGGTCGACAGCGGGCACGTGCGCCGCTTCACCGGCAACGACTACACCAGCGACCTCGCCTCCGGCGCCGCGATCGCCTGCCAGGCCTACTCCGGCGACGCCGTCCAGCTCACCGCCGAGAACCCCGACATCGCCTTCGTGGTGCCGGAGGAGGGCGGCGAGCTGTGGGCGGAGAGCCTGATGATCCCCAACCGGGCCGTCCACAAGCGCAACGCCGAGCTGCTGGTCGACTACTACTACCAGCCCGAGGTGGCCGCCGAACTCGCCGCGGCCGTCCAGTACATCTGCCCGGTGCCGGCCGCCCGCGAGGTGCTGGCGGACAGCGGGGACAAGGACAAGGCCGAACTCGCCGAGAACCCGCTGGTGTTCCCGACCGAGGAGATGCGCGCCCGGCTGCACAGCATGCGGGACGTCACCTCGGCCGAGCGGCCGGAGCTGCACAAGGTCTGGGGGCGCATCACCGGGGTGTGACCCCGCCCCGCCCCGCCCCGCCCCGGTCCGTCCGCCCGGCGCGCCCGGCCGGCCCGGCCCTACCCGGCCTGGCCCTACCGGCGCACGGCGTCCAGCGCGAGCAGCGCCACGTGCAGGGAGAGGCAGGACTCCACCTGGTCCAGGTCGACGCCCAGGATCCGCTCGACCTTGTGCAGCCGGTCGTAGAAGGACGGCCGGGACAGGTGCGCGGCGTCGGCCGCCGCCGACTTGTTCCGGCCCTGCTCCAGGTAGATCCGCAGCATCTGCACCAACTGGCCGTTGTGCTCGGCGTCGTGGGCCAGCAGCGGGCCCAACTCCCGTTCCACGTACGTCTGCAGACGGGCGTCGTCGCGCAGCAGGTGGAGCAGGCCGCGCAGCCGGACGTCCGGCAGCCGGTAGTAGGAGGCGGTCCGGCCCCCGCCGGGCGCGTCGTGCAGGGCCGCGTCGGCGACCTGGGCGGCCTCCAGCAGGGTGCGCCGGGCGTCGCGGACCGAGCCGACCGAGGAGCCGACCGCGACGACCGGCCCCGGGGTGTCGGCCGGCTCCCGGCCCGACTCGGCGGACATCCGGCGCAGGGTGGCCGAGAAGGCCTCCAGCGCGGAGTGCTCGTCCTGCTGGGCGCCGAGCGCGATCAGCAGGCCGACGCCCTCGTCGTCCAGCGCGCCGACCAGGGCGGAGAGCCGGCTGGCCCGCACCGCGCCGGCCGCCAGCTCGGTGAAGTCGCGCAGCCGGGCCTGGGCCTCCAGCGCGGCCAGGATCGGCCCGCGGCGCTGGCGCAGCACCACGCCGACCAGCCGTCGGCCGTCCAGCGGGACGCCGAGCGCCTGGGCGCGCAGGGCCACCTCGGAGACGGTCAGCGCGTGGGTGAGGATGCCGGAGAGCAGGGTGCGGTGGGTCTGCCGCTCCAGGCTCTCCCGGTCGCGCACCACCAGCCGGTTGAGCGCCAGCGCGGAGGCGCCGCGCTCCAGCAGCATGGCGTGCGGGTGGGCCTCGCCCTCCGGCCGCGGGCCCGGCTCCAGCACCAGGACCAGCCGGCCCCAGTCCTGGCCGCGGGCGCCGACGGTGGTCACCAGCCAGCCGCTGCGCGGGTCGTGGCCGGTACGGCCGGGCGGGCGGACCCCGCGCGAGCGGCGCTCCCAGTCCTCCAGCAGCTCGGCCTCGGGGCGTCCGGCGCTGTCGTGGGCGAGCACCTGGTGGGCCAGGTTCTCCAGGACGACCGGCGCGCCCGCCATCCGGGCCACCTGGCGGATCACCTCGGGCGGCTCGGCGCCCTCGACCACCAGCTCGTTGAACACCTGGTGGACCGACTCGGAGAGCCGCAGCTGCTCCAGCTGGGCGTTCACCACCAGGGCGTGCACGGCCTCGGTGACGGCGACGAAGCGCACCTCGCGGCGGAGCGCGATCAGCGGCAGTCCGCGCTGCTCGGCGGCGTGCACCAGGGCGCGCGGGAGCGAGTCGAAGTAGCGCCGGCCGAACTCGACCACCAGGCCGGCCACGCCGACCTCGTCCAGGTCGCGGACGTAGCGGGCCAGGCCCTCGCGGTCCTCGGGCAGCGCGATGCCGGTGGTCAGCACCAGTTCGCCGCCCTGCAGCACGCCGGCGACGTCGGGCAGCTCGCTGACGTGCACCCAGCGGACCGGTCGCTCCAGGTGGTCGGCGCCGGCCACCACCTGGGGCAGGCCGCGCCGCATCACCTCCAGGTCGAGCACGCGGGCGACGGTGGGGAGCATCGCGGGCCTCCAGGGCGGGGGAGGTGGGAGGGGAGGGGGTGGGGGGGACAGAGTGTCAGGTGAATCATGCATCGTCGCGACGACCTGTTGCCCTACGAAGAGCCTTGCACTCTGTAAGGCCCTTCATGGCGAGCCTGTCGAAGTGACCCTTGTCACGTCAACCCCGCAGTTGGCAAGGTCAGCGGGACCGCAGACCCCCACCGCGGAAGCGTTTCGCCGCAGCGCGGTCGAACCGCCGGCACTTGGAGGAACCCAGATGGACCTGACCGACTTCGGCGCGGGCGCCCAGTACATCGCGGGCCGGCCGGCCCGGGGGAGCGGCGAGCCCTTCCAGGTCGTCAACCCCGCCGACGGCACGGTGGTCGAAGAGGTCGCGCTGGCCACCGCCGGGGACGTGGACGCCGCCGTCGCCGCCGCGCGGGCCGCCCTGCCCGGCTGGTCCTCCGCCACCCCGGGGGCCCGGTCCGAGGCGCTCACCCGGCTGGCCGCCGTCCTGGGCGCGACCGCCGAGGACCTCGCCCGGGTGGAGACCGCGCAGACCGGCAAGCCGGTCAAGCTGGCCACCGAGTTCGACGTCCCCGGCACCGTCGACAACGCCGCGTTCTTCGCCGGCGCCGCCCGCAACCTGGAGGGCAAGGCGGCCGGCGAGTACTCCGGCGACCACACCTCCTACGTCCGGCGCGAGGCGATCGGCGTGGTCGGCTCGATCTCGCCGTGGAACTACCCGCTGCAGATGGCCGCCTGGAAGATCCTCCCGGCGATCGCGGCGGGCAACACCATCGTCCTCAAGCCGGCCGAGCTGACCCCGCTGACCTCGGTGATGTTCGCCCGGGCCTGCACCGAGGCGGGCATCCCGGACGGCGTGGTCAACGTGGTCACCGGCGCCGGGCGCACCGCCGGCGAGCACCTGGTCGCCCACCCCGGGGTCGCGATGGTCTCCTTCACCGGCTCCACCGCCGTCGGCAAGCGGGTCGCCGAACTCGCCACCGCGAGCGTTAAGCGCACCCACCTGGAACTCGGCGGCAAGGCCCCGTTCGTGGTCTTCGACGACGCCGACCTGGACGCGGCGGTGCACGGCGCCGTCGCCGCCTCGCTGATCAACGGCGGCCAGGACTGCACCGCCGCCACCCGTGCGTACGTCCAGCGCCCGCTCTACGAAGCCTTCGTGGCCGGCGTCGCCGAGCTCTTCGCGGCCGTCCGGATCGGCGACCCCCGCAACCCGCACACCGACCTCGGCCCGCTGGTCTCCTTCGCCCACCGGGACCGGGTGGCCGGGTTCGTCGAGCGTGCCCGCTCCTACGCCACCGTCGTCACCGGCGGCCCCGCGCCGGACCGGGGCCACGACGGCCACGACCTCACCCGGGGCGCCTACTACGCGCCGACCCTGATCACCGGCGCGGCCCAGGACAGCGAGGTGGTCCAGGGCGAGGTCTTCGGCCCGGTGCTGGTGGTGCTGCCCTTCGACGGCGACGACGAGGGCCTGCGGCTCGCCAACGACACCCCGTACGGCCTGGCCGCCTCCGCCTGGACGGGCAACGTGCACCGCTCGCTGCGCGCCACCCGGGAGATCGCCGCCGGGTGCGTCTGGGTCAACGACCACATCCCGATCATCAGCGAGATGCCGCACGGCGGCTACAAGGCGTCCGGCTACGGCAAGGACATGTCCCAGTACTCGCTGGACGAGTACACCCAGGTCAAGCACGTCATGTTCGACACCACCGCGGTGGCCCGCAAGGACTGGCACCGCACCGTCTTCGGAGACCGATAACCCCCCCCTCAGGCCAGGTGCTCCCCCCACGCACCCGCCGTCCCCCCCAGGAGGCCCGTTCCATGGCGTTCAAGGCGTTCAACGAGCTCACCGACGGTCTGCCCGAACCGGTCCGCAGGGCCTGGGAACGCAGTCTGACCAGCGGTCGGGCCGCGGTCGGCCGCCGTACCCTGCTGCGCGCCGCCGCCCTGACCGCCGGGGCGGGCACCCTGGCCGCCTGTGGCATCCCGGCCGCCCCCAGGGCGACCGGTGACTCGACCGCCAACGCCGCCGAGGACCACTCGGGGGGCGAGAAGGAGGTCGACTTCTCCAACTGGCCGCTGTACATCGACACCGACGAGAAGGACAAGCAGAAGCACGGCACCCTGGACACCTTCACCGCGGCCACCGGCATCAAGGTCAGGTACAACGAGGACGTCAACGACAACGTCGAGTTCTTCGGCAAGGTCAAGCCGCAGCTGGCGGCCGGCCAGGACACCGGCCGCGACCTGGTGGTGCTCACCGACTGGATGGCCGCCCGGCTGATCCGGCTCGGCTGGGCGCAGAAGCTCGACCCGGCGAACGTCACCACCGCGATCACCAACGTCGAGGCCCGCTTCCGTGCCCCCGACTGGGACCCGGGGCGGCTCTACACCTACCCCTGGGCCGGGATCCAGACCGTCATCGCCTACAACCGGAAGGCGACCAAGGGCAAGGAGGTCACCAGCGTCTCCCAACTGCTGGAGGACCCCGAGCTCAAGGGCCGGGTCACCTTCCTCTCCGAGATGCGCGACAGCATCGGGATGGTCCTGCTCGACATGGACAAGGACCCGGCGAAGTTCACCGCCGACGACTACGCCGGTGCGATCGCCCGGATGCAGAAGGCCGTGGACAACAAGCAGATCCGCCGCTTCACCGGCAACGACTACGGCCAGGAGCTGTCCTCCGGGGACATCGCCGCCTGCGTCGCCTGGGGCGGCGACCTGATCCAACTGCGCTCCGACAACCCGGACATCGAGTTCGTCATCCCGGAGAAGGGCTACCTCGCCTCGACCGACAACATGCTGGTCCCGGCCAAGGCGCGGCACAAGACGAACGCGGAGAAGCTGATCGACTTCTACTATCAGCCGAAGATCGCGGCGCAGCTGGTCGCGGGCATCGGCTTCGTCTCCGCCGTCACCGGGATGAAGGAGGAGCTCGCCGCCCTCGCCCCGGACAGCGCGGCCAACCCGCTGGTCGTACCCACCCCCGAGATGGCGGCCAAGGCGCACGTGTTCCGCACCCTCACCGAGGGCGAGGAGAGCGACTTCGAGCAGAAGTTCTCCAAGCTCATCGGCGCCTGACCCCCACCCCCGGCAGAAAGACCCAGGAAGACACCACATGACAGACCAGCTGCGCGCCGCGGCCGGCGGCGACGTCCGCCTCACCGGCATCGGCAAGACCTACGGCTCCTTCACCGCCGTCCACCCGCTCGACCTGACCGTCCCCCAGGGCTCCTTCTTCGCCCTGCTCGGCGCCTCCGGCTGCGGCAAGACCACCACCCTGCGCATGATCGCCGGCCTGGAGGAGCCCACCAGCGGCACCGTCCTGATCGGCGGCCAGGACGTCACCGCGCTGCCCCCGTACAAGCGCCCGGTCAACACCGTCTTCCAGAGCTACGCGCTCTTCCCGCACCTGGACATCTTCGAGAACGTCGCCTTCGGCCTGCGCCGGCGCGGCAAGAAGGACGTGAAGAAGCAGGTCGAGTCGATGCTGGAACTGGTCGAACTCGGCCAGTACGCCCGGCGCAAGCCGCACCAGCTCTCCGGCGGCCAGCAGCAGCGCGTCGCGGTCGCCCGCGCCCTGATCAACCACCCCCAGGTGCTGCTGCTGGACGAGCCGCTCGGCGCCCTCGACCTCAAGCTGCGCCGCCAGATGCAGCTGGAGCTCAAGCGGATCCAGACCGAGGTCGGCATCACCTTCGTGCACGTGACCCACGACCAGGAGGAGGCCATGACGATGGCCGACACCATCGCGGTGATGAACGGCGGCCGGGTCGAGCAGCTCGGCGCGCCCGCCGACCTGTACGAGAACCCCGGCACCACCTTCGTGGCCAACTTCCTCGGCCAGTCCAACCTGCTGCCCGCCGAGGTCACCGGCGGCGCGGGCGAGGACCTGCTGCTCACCGTGGCCGGCAGCCGGCTCGCGGTGCCGAAGGCGCGCTGCGCCACCGAGGCCAAGCTGGTCCACCTGGGCGTGCGCCCGGAGAAGATCACCATCAGCCACGCCTCCGAGACGGTCGCCGAGGGCCGCAACCGGCTCGCCGGCACGGTGCTCGACTCCAGCTTCATCGGCGTCTCCACCCAGTACGTGGTGCGCACCGACAGCGGCCAGGAGGTCACCGTCTTCGAGCAGAACATGGAGCGCGACGCCCGGATCGTCCCCGGCGCCCCCGTGCAGCTGCACTGGAACCCGGCGCACTCCTTCGCCCTGGACGCCGCGCAGGCGATCGACGCGGGCACCGCGGAGGAGGCCGCATGACCACCACCACCCCGGCGGCCGCCCCCCAGGTCATCCCGCTCGGCGAGCCCGCGCCGAAGCCGAAGCGCAAGCTCACCCCGTACTGGCTGCTGCTGCCCGGCATCGCCTGGCTGGTCGTCTTCTTCGCCGTGCCGATGGTGTACCAGGCGTCCACCTCGCTGCAGACCGGCTCGCTGGAGTCGGGCTTCAAGGTCACCTGGCACTTCGCCACCTACTGGGACGCCCTGGTCGAGTACAAGTGGCACTTCGTCCGCTCGTTCTCCTACGCGGCCATCGCCACCGTGCTCTGCCTGGTCATCGGCTACCCGCTGGCGTACACCATCGCCTTCAAGGCGAGCCGGCGCTGGCGCAACGTCATCCTGATCCTGGTCATCGCGCCGTTCTTCACCAGCTTCCTGATCCGCACGCTGGCCTGGAAGACCATCCTGTCCGACGGCGGACCGGTGGTCGGCGCGCTCAACACCCTGCACGTCCTGGACGTCACCAACGCCGTCGGGCTCACCTCCGGCGACCGGGTGCTCGCCACCCCGCTGGCCGTGGTCTGCGGCCTCACCTACAACTTCCTGCCGTTCATGATCCTCCCGCTGTACACCTCGCTGGAGCGGATCGACCCCCGGCTGCACGAGGCGGCCGGCGACCTCTACGCCCGGCCGTTCACCACCTTCCGCAAGGTCACCTTCCCGATCTCGCTGCCGGGCGTGGTCGCGGGCACCCTGCTCACCTTCATTCCCGCCTCCGGCGACTACATCAACGCCCAGCTGCTCGGCTCGCCGAGCGAGCAGATGGTCGGCAACGGCATCCAGAAGCAGTTCCTGAACGTGCTCGACTACCCCACGGCGGCAGCGCTGAGCTTCATCCTGATGGCCCTGATCCTGGGCATGGTGACGGTCTACATGCGCAAGGCCGGGACGGAGGAACTGGTCTGATGTCCCGCATCCTCAAGTGGGTCCGCGCCCACCTGGTGGTCCTGGCCGGCCTGCTGGCCCTGGCCTACCTGGTGCTGCCCAACCTGGTCGTGCTGGCCTTCTCGTTCAACAAGCCGGTCGGCAAGTTCAACTACGAGTGGAACGAGTTCTCCACCGACGCCTGGACCAACCCCTGCGGCGTGGCCGACATGTGCCAGTCGCTCTCGCTCAGCCTGCAGATCGCGGTGCTCGCCACCATCGGCGCCACCGTGCTCGGCACCATGGTCGCCTTCGCGCTGGCCCGCTACCGCTTCCGCGGCCGCTCGGCCACCACCGCGATGATCTTCCTGCCGATGGCCATGCCCGAGGTCGTCATGGCCGCCTCGCTGGGGACGCTGTTCCTCAACATGCGCATCCCCTTCGGCTTCACCACCATCCTCATCGCCCACATCATGTTCTGCCTGAGCTTCGTCGTGACGGCGGTCAAGGCGCGAGTGATGAGCATGGACCCGAGGCTCGAACAGGCCGCCCAGGACCTCTACGCGACCCCGACCCAGACCTTCCTGCGGGTCACCCTCCCGCTGGCCGCCCCCGGCATCGCCGCCGGCGCGCTGCTCAGCTTCGCGCTCTCCTTCGACGACTTCATCATCACCCAGTTCAACTCGGGCCCGACCACGGTCACCTTCCCGATGTTCGTCTGGGGCGCCTCGCAGCGCGGCATCCCGGTGCAGGTGAACGTCATCGGCACCGCGATGTTCGTGGCCGCGGTCGCGCTGACCGTGGCCGGCCAGTGGCTCGGCAACCGCCGCAAGGCCACCGCCTGACGTACGGTCGGTCAGCGGTGGTACGTACATCACCTATTCGTGGAAAGTGGCTGATAATGCATGGACTCCGCCCGCGCGCTCAGTGACGCCAGGCCCACCCCCTTCTGGCTGGAGGACCCCGGCCGGCCCGCGGCGCTGCCCGCCCTGGTCGGCGACACCACCTGCGACCTGCTGGTCGTCGGCGGCGGCTACTCCGGGCTCTGGACCGCGCTCATCGCCAAGGAGCGCGACCCCTCGCTGGACGTCGTCCTGGTCGAGGGCCACGAGGTCGGGTGGGCCGCGTCCGGGCGCAACGGCGGATTCTGCGCGGCCAGCCTCACCCACGGATTCGGCAACGGCCTGGAGCGCTGGCCCTCCGAACTCGCCCAGCTGGAACGCCTCGGCGCCGCCAACCTGGACGGCATCGAGGCCACCCTCAAGCGCTACGGCATCGACGCCGAGTGGGAGCGCACCGGTGAGATCGACGTCGCCACCCAGCCGCACCAGGTCGAGGAACTGCACGAGGTCGCCGAGGCCGTCGCCCGCTACGGCTTCGACCTCACCGTCCTGGACGCCGACCAGCTGCGCGCCGAGGTGAACTCGCCGACCTTCCTCGGCGGCCTCTGGGACAAGGACGGGGTGGCGATGGTCCACCCGGCCAAGCTCGCCTGGGGCCTCAAGGAGGCCTGCCTGGGCCTGGGCGTCCGGATCTTCGAGCACACCCGGGCCACCGAGCTGCGCGAGCACGGCAGCGGCATGGCCGCCCGCACCCCGTACGGCCGGGTCCACGCCCGCCGGGTCGCGCTCGGCACCAACGTCTTCCCGTCCCTGCTCAAGCGCGTCCGTCCGTACGTCGTCCCGGTGTACGACTACGCGCTGATGACCGAGCCGCTCAGCGACGAGCAGCTCGCCTCGATCGGCTGGCGCGGCCGGCAGGGGCTCGGCGACAGCGCCAACAAGTTCCACTACTTCCGGCTGTCCGCCGACAACCGGATCCTCTGGGGCGGCTACGACGCGGTCTACCACTACGGCGGGCACGTGCGGCACGAGTACGACCAGCGCCCGGAGACCTTCCGCACCCTGGCCAACCACTTCTTCCGCTGCTTCCCGCAGCTGGAGGGGCTGCGCTTCACCAACGCCTGGGGCGGTGCCATCGACACCTGCAGCCGGTTCTCGGCCTTCTTCGACACCGCCTACCGGGGCAAGGTCGCCTACGCCGTCGGCTACACCGGGCTCGGTGTCGGCGCCACCCGCTTCGGGGCCGAGGTGATGCTCGACCTGCTGGCCGGCGAGCGCACCGAGCGCACCTCGCTGGACATGGTGCGCTCCAAGCCGCTGCCGTTCCCGCCCGAACCGGTGCGCTGGGCCGGGATCGAGATCACCACCCGCTCGCTGGAGCGCGCCGACCGCAACGGCGGCCACCGCAACCTCTGGCTGCGCACCCTCGACCGGCTGGGGCTCGGCTTCGACAGCTGACCGCCACCGATCGTGGGGTATCTCCCGCGACCCGTGTAAGAGGGACCCGCCGTCCGCCTCTCCTCGGTGACGGCGGGTCTCGTTCTCCCGCCGCGTCCGACCGTAGGAAACGGCGAGGAGCGGGGACACGACATGGAGAGCACCGGACTGCACTGGCTCGCCCAGGTGGCAGCGGACCCGGAGGACTTCCGGGAGCAGTGGGAACGCACCGGGCTGGGCCTGGTCCTGCTACCGGCCGGGCGCCGCTGGGACGTCCTCGCCGTCCCCGGGCGGCTCGGGCGACCGGCGCTGGAGGTGCTGGACACCGGCTTCTGCGGACCGGTCCTCACCGACTTCGGCGGGGAGCACGTCAGCTTCCTGGTGCCCGTCGGCACCGCCGCCCGCTGGCTCGGCACCGGGGTGCGCTGCGCGGGGGAGGGCACCTGGATCGTCGTCCCGCACCCCGGACGCCGTAGCCGGGGCGTGCGCTGGCTGGTGCCGCCCGACGGCTCCGGGCGGCTCAACGACCCGGTGCTGCTGGAGCTGGCCCTGCACGAGGCGGCGGCCGGCCTCGGCGGCTGGTAGCGCGGGCGGGTCGCGGTCACGTCGTGTTCGGTTCGCGGACGGGTTGCGTTCGGCGCGCGGACGGGCCGCGGGAGGTTCGCGGACGGTTCGCGGTGGCAGGGCGCGGGGCGGGCGCCCGGGTCAGACTGGAGGCGTGACCACCGCTCCGCACGCCGTCGACGCCTCCCTCCGGCCGGGCCCCGCCCAGCTGCGCCTGGCCGCCCTCGCCGAGCCCGTCTGCACCCGGTACGGGCTGGCGCTGGCCGGCGGGCACGCGCTGCGCGCCCACGGGGTCCCGGCCTGCCGGCAGGACGGACTCACCCTGGCCACCGGCGGCGCCGACCTGCCCGAGGTGGCCGCCGCACTCACCGAGGCGTACCGCGCGGCGGGCGGCGGGGTCGCCGAGCGGCCCGGCACGCCACGGCTGGAACAGCTGACCGTACGGCTGGCGCTGGGCGGGCGGTCCCACTCGGTGGAGCTGCGGAAGGAGCCGCTCGGCCACCGGCCGGTCCGGCTGGACTTCGGCGCCCTGGAGGCGGAGGAGCCCCCGCTGGTGCTGCCGGTGGTGGCACTGGAGGATGCGGCGGCGCTCACCACCGCGCTGCTGGTCGACCGGGGCATGCCGCGCGACCTGATCGACGTACACGCCCTCACCCGCAACTACCGTGAGGGCGAACTGCTGGCCCTGGCCCGGGAGTTGGACCCGGACTTCCAGCCGGGCGGGCTCGCCGACCGGTTGGAGACACTGGCCGAGGCGGCGGACGGCCGGTTCCGTGCCCGCGGGGTCGAGGCCGGCGCGGTGGACGGGCTCAAGCGGTGGGCACTGGCCTGGGCGCAGGACCTGCGACTGGACCTGCTGGAGACCCAGGAGGCGGCGGACGGGCTGCACGACCCGTACCTGGAGGACGAGGAGTCCTGAGTGCTCCGGCTCCGGCTCCGGTTCCGGCTCCGGGGCCGTGGCCCCACCCGTTCGGCGGAGCGACCGGACGACCTGTAAGGCTGAATCCGCGATCCCCGTCAGCCTGTTCGTTGAGCCGCGGTCCGGAGGCCACCAGACTGGAAGACGAGCGCGGTAGCCCCGTGAATTCCCGTCGCCCGGCCCTCTCGCGGGCGGCGCCAGACCGGACCGGTGGCAGGACGCCGCCCGGGACTTCGGAGGCAGACGGACTTGAGCAAGCACATCACTCACTGGATCGGCGGCCAGTCGGTCGCCACCGCCGGTGCGGCGCCCCGCCGCGGTGACATCTTCGACCCGGCCACCGGCCAGGTCGCCGGCCAGGTCGACTTCGCCGGGATCGCCGAGGTCGACCAGGCTGTGGCCGCCGCCGCCTCGGCCTTCGCCGAGTGGCGCACCGCTTCGGTGGCCCGGCGCAGCACGGTGCTCTTCGCCTTCCGCGAGCTGCTGAACGCCCGCCGGAACGAGCTGGCAGAGATCATCGTGTCCGAGCACGGCAAGGTGCACTCGGACGCGCTGGGCGAGATCGCCCGCGGCCTGGAGGTCGTCGAGTACGCCTGCGGCATCCCGCAGCTGATCAAGGGCGGCTTCACCGAGCAGGCCTCCACCGGCATCGACGTCTACTCGATCCGCCAGCCGCTCGGCCCGGTCGCGATCATCTCGCCGTTCAACTTCCCGGCCATGGTGCCGATGTGGTTCTTCCCGATCGCCATCGCGGCCGGCAACACCGTGGTGGTGAAGCCCTCCGAGAAGGACCCGTCCGCGGCCAACTTCCTGGCCGGGCTGTGGAAGGAGGCCGGCCTGCCGGACGGCGTCTTCAACGTCGTGCACGGCGACAAGGTGGCCGTCGACCGCCTGCTGGAGCACCCGGACGTCAAGTCCGTCAGCTTCGTCGGCTCCACCCCGATCGCCCGCTACGTGTACGAGACCGGTACCCGCTACGGCAAGCGCGTCCAGGCCCTCGGCGGCGCCAAGAACCACATGCTGGTGCTGCCGGACGCCGACCTCGACCTCGCCGCCGACGCCGCGGTCAACGCCGGCTTCGGCGCGGCCGGTGAGCGCTGCATGGCGGTGTCCGTCCTGGTCGCCGTCGACCCGATCGGTGACGAGCTGGTCGACAAGATCAAGCAGCGGATCGCCACCTTGAAGGTCGGCCCCGGCTGCAACGGCGACTCCGAGATGGGCCCGCTGGTCACCGGCCAGCACCGCGACAAGGTCACCTCCTACGTGGAGTCCGGTCTCGCCGACGGCGCCGAGCTCGCCGTGGACGGCCGCAAGCACCCGGTCACCGCCGAGGACAAGAACGGCAGCCCGACCGCTGACGGCTTCTGGCTCGGCCCCACCCTGTTCGACCACGTGAAGCCCGGCATGTCCGTCTACAACGACGAGATCTTCGGCCCGGTCCTCTCCGTCGTGCGCGTCGCCTCCTACGACGAAGGCCTGGCGCTCATCAACGCCAACCCGTACGGCAACGGGACCGCCCTCTTCACCAACGACGGCGGCGCGGCCCGGCGCTTCCAGTTCGAGGTGGAGGTCGGCATGGTCGGCATCAACGTGCCGATCCCGGTGCCGGTCGCCTACTACTCCTTCGGCGGCTGGAAGGCCTCGCTGTTCGGCGACGCCCACGCGTACGGTCCGGACGGCGTCCAGTTCTTCACCCGCGGCAAGGCCGTGACCCAGCGCTGGCTGGACCCCTCGCACGGCGGCATCAACCTCGGCTTCCCCACCAACAGCTGAGGTCGCCGGGCTCGCCGAGCTCTGGCACCAAGGCAGGCCGGACCCCTCTCCCGGGGGCCGGCCTGCCCCCTTTTGCAGGTCGTTTGCATCCGGACCCAGATGCGCGTACAGTTCTTCGAGCTGCCCGGAAGGGAGCACCGGACACGCGTCTGCGCGGACGGTCCCTGAGGCAGCCAATCCCTTGAAACACCACTTCCGGTTCGTGCCGGTCGTTTCGCTTTTTCGCGTCTCGGCTCGGTGCTTATTCGGCGTGTGCGTTTTATCGGATTGCGGCTGGATTCGCTTTTCGGAGCGGGGATCGGCTAGAGTTTGAAACGTCGGACGGGGCGTCAAGCCGCAGAAGACACCGGCAAGTTGGATGACGAAGCGCCGGAAAACGGAGCGGAAAACATCTGATAAGCTGGAAACACGAAAGAACGAAGCGCCCGGAGGGCCCGCTGGAAGGCGGCCCGAAGGAAGCGTCCGTTCCTTGAGAACTCAACAGCGTGCCAAAAGTCAACGCCAGATATGTTG